>NZ_QBKS01000002.1:0-334166 GCF_003054285.1 Litoreibacter ponti | reverse complement strand
CGGTGCGCGATGTGGGCCGGGTCCTGCAGATGCCCTACGGTCAGGTGGACCGGCTGTCGAAGATGATCCCGGTGGAGGGCGTGAAGCCCGTTTCCATCGAGAAGGCGCTGGCTGATGAGCCAAAACTGCGCGAGGAAGCGAAGAACGAAGAGGTCGTCGCCCGCCTGCTCGATTACGGCCAGCAGGTCGAGGGGCTGTTGCGCAATGCCTCGACCCACGCGGCAGGCGTCGTGATCGGGGACCGCCCGCTCGACGCGCTCGTACCGCTCTACCAGGACCCCCGGTCCGATATGCCCGCCACCCAGTTCAACATGAAATGGGTGGAACAGGCGGGGTTGGTGAAGTTCGACTTCCTCGGGCTCAAGACCCTGACCGTGATCCAGAACGCCATCGACCTGATCACGCCGAACCGCCCGCTGCATGTGGATGCGGACGGGGTGGAGCTGTACCAGCCGCCCGAAGGCGCCGAGAATGATATCGGCGCGATCCCGCTCGATGACGAAAAGTCGTATAAGTTATATTCCGCGGCCAAAACCGTGGCCGTTTTCCAAGTGGAAAGTTCGGGAATGATGGATGCGCTGCGGCGCATGAAGCCGACGTGCATAGAGGATATCGTGGCCCTCGTGGCGCTCTACCGCCCCGGCCCGATGGAGAATATCCCGACCTATTGCGAGGTGAAGAACGGCCAGAAAGAGCTTGAATCCATTCACCCTTTGATCGACCACATCCTGGCCGAGACCCAAGGCATCATCGTCTACCAGGAACAGGTGATGGAAATCGCGCAGGTCATGGCGGGCTACTCGCTGGGCGGCGCCGACTTGCTGCGCCGCGCCATGGGCAAGAAGATCAAAGAGGCCATGGACGCCGAGCGCCCAAAATTCGAGGCGGGCGCGAAGGAGAACGGCGTCGACGCGAAGAAGGCGCGCGAAGTCTTTGACCTGCTTGAGAAATTTGCCAACTACGGTTTTAACAAGTCCCACGCAGCAGCCTACGCGGTCGTCAGCTACCAGACCGCGTGGCTGAAAGCGAACCACCCGGTCGAGTTCATGGCGGGCGTGATGAATTGCGACCTGCATCTGACCGACAAGCTGGCGGTGTATTTCGACGAGATCACCAAGCGCATGGATATCGAGGCGGTGCCGCCCTGCGTGAACCGCTCGGAGGCGACTTTTACCGTGCATGAGGGCCGCGTGGTCTATGCGCTGGGCGCGTTGAAGAACGTGGGCGTCGAGGCGATGAAGCTGGTCACAGATGGCCGTGGCGACAAGCCCTTCGCGACGCTCTTCGATCTCGCCCGCCGGGTGGATCTGAAACGTGTCGGCAAACGCCCGCTGGAGATGCTCGCGCGGTCCGGCGCGTTCGATCAGCTCGATGCGAACCGCCACCGGGTGTTTGCCTCGCTGGACGGGCTGGTGAATTACTCTGCCGCGATATTCGAGCAGCGCAATTCCAACCAGGTCTCGCTCTTTGGCGAGGCAGGCGACGACCTCCCGGAGCCGCGCCTGTCGCCCGTCGAAGACTGGCTACCCGCCGAACGTCTCATGGAAGAGTTCAAAGCGGTGGGCTTCTACCTGTCGGGCCACCCGCTGGACGACTACATGGTGTCGCTGAAGCGCAAGGGTGTGATGACCCTGTCCGAGATCGAGCAGCGCGCCCTGCAAGGCCCGTTTGTGGCCAAGCTCGCCGCCAATATCGCCGGACGGCAGGACCGCAAATCCGCCCGCGGCAACCGCTTTGCCTTTGTGCAAGGCTCCGATCCATCGGGGCAGTTCGAGGTCACGGTCTTCTCCGACACGCTCGAGCAATCCGGCGACGCTCTGGTGGCCGGGCATAACGTGGTGCTGACGGTGGAGGCGACGCTGGAATCAGAACAATTGAAGCTCTTGTGCCGCGGCGCGCAACCGATTGACGGCGCAGTGGCGGACGCGGGCGCGCTCGGGCTGAAGATTTTCGTAGAAGATGACAGCGCCATTGCCTCGATCGCGTCGGTGCTGGAACGTTCTGGCCAGGACCCCAAGATCAAGGGGCGCGGCCCGGTGTCGCTCTGCCTGATGGCCGAAGGCCTGCCGGGCGAGGTCGAGGTCGCCTTGGGTGACCGCTTCGCGATCAACCCGCAAGTGAAAGGCGCCATCAAATCGCTCGGCGGGGTCGTCATGGTGGAAGAGGTCTAGTCTTTCTTTGTTCCCCAAATACGGATGGCGCACGCGAAATTATCCGGAGCAACAGCCGTATTTTAAGAAAAAAGAAAGGAAATGGTGATTAGAAAGGCCTGCGGTACAGGCTGCCGAGCCGATGGCCGTGAACGGAGAAAGACCGGCCCCGTGCCTATTCGTGTTAGGCAGGGCGGGCCCGTCCTGCCATTGGCGCTGTCAGTAGTGGGGCGGCCGCTCATCGCCCAGCACTACGCCGCCACCTGCATCCTGATCTGCGTCACGCGCACGGCTCACCAGCGCATCGACGATCCCGGTCAGCCGGGTGATCTCGCGATCCTGCCGGGCGACCACATCGGATAGATCGTCCAGCGCGCGGGTCAGATGTGCAATTTTCTCTTCAAGCTCTTCCATAGCCAGCCAGATAGGCCCCATCGCTTGCCCCCGCAAGGGCCGCGCGGTAAAGGCAGGCGCAACAGTGAACGTCAGGACCACCCCGCCATGGCCAAAGTGAAAAAGCAGCCCCGCCCAAAGGCCGAGACCCCGAAAGGGTTCCGCGACTATTTCGGCGCGGAGGTCGCGCAGCGCAAGGCGATGCTGGACGAGATTTCAGAGGTCTATCAGCTCTACGGGTTCGAGGCGCTGGAAAGCTCGGCGGTGGAGACGGTCGAGGCGCTGGGAAAATTTCTGCCCGACGTGGACCGCCCGAACGAGGGCGTCTTCGCCTGGCAGGAAGACGAGGATTGGTTGGCACTGAGATACGATCTGACCGCACCGCTCGCCCGCGTTTATGCGCAGTTCCGCAATGATCTGCCCACGCCCTATCGCCGCTACGCGATGGGTCCAGTGTGGCGCAACGAGAAGCCCGGACCCGGCCGCTTCCGTCAGTTCTATCAATGCGACGCAGACACCGTTGGCGCGCCGTCGGTGGCGGCCGACGCCGAGATTTGCGCGATGCTATCCGACACGCTGGAACGCGTGGGCATCCCGCGCGGCGACTACATTGTGCGCGTGAACAACCGTAAGGTGTTGAACGGCGTACTGGAAGTGGCCGGGCTTGCGGGCGCCGACAAAGATACCGAGCGCGGCATCGTGCTGCGCGCCATAGACAAGCTCGACCGTCTGGGTGAGGAAGGCGTGCGCGCGCTGCTGGGCGCGGGCCGCGAGGACGAGAGTGGCGACTTCACCAAAGGCGCGGGGCTTGGCGACGCGCAGGCCGAGATCGTCATGGGCTTCATGTCCGCAAAGCGCGATACCGGGGCCGCCACTGTGGCGCGGCTCAATGAGCTGGTCACTGGCTCGGCCATCGGCGCGGCTGGCGTGCAAGAGCTGGAAACCATCGCCGAATTAATGGCTGCCCAAGGCTACAATTCTGACCGGATCGAGATCGACCCAAGCGTGGTTCGCGGCCTGGGCTACTACACCGGCCCCGTCTACGAGGCCGAGCTGACCTTCGAGATCAAGGACGAGAAAGGCCGCCCGCGGCAGTTTGGCTCGGTTGCAGGTGGCGGGCGCTACGACGATCTGGTCAAGCGGTTCACCGGGCAAGAAGTGCCCGCGACCGGCGTCTCCATCGGCGTCGACCGGCTGCTGGCGGCGCTGCACGCGAAGGGCCGCATGGACAATCAGACCGTCGGTCCCGTGATCGTCACTGTCATGGACCGCGACCGCATGGCCGAATACCAAACCATCGTGGGCGAGCTGCGCACGGCCGGTATCCGGGCGGAGGTCTATCTGGGCAACCCCAAGAACTTCGGCAACCAGCTGAAATACGCAGACAAGCGTAACGCGCCGGTGGCGGTTATCGAAGGCTCGGACGAGGCGGCGCGCGGCGTCTTGCAACTGAAGGACCTCGTGCTGGGGGCGGAGATCGCCAAGACGGCATCGCTTGAAGAGTGGAAAGGCCAGCCCGCGCAGCGTGAAGTCGCGCGCGCCGATCTGGTGGCCGAGATCAAGAAGATGCTGGCCTAGATGTCACCGGCAATGACAGAGGCGGCGCGCCTGTCGGCGCTGTTTCGCGACGCGGGCGCGGTCTCGGTCGAGACATCGGTCCTGCAGCCCGCCGAAACACTGCTTGATCTCTACGGCGAGGATATTCGGGCGCGCGCCTACGTGACCTCGGACCCTGTGTTGGGCGAGCAGATGCTGCGGCCCGACTTCACCGTCCCGGTGGTTCAGCAGCATATGGCCCACGGGGCCGAGCCCGCGCGCTACACCTATCAGGGCCTCGTGTTTCGTAGCCAAGAGGCGGGAACCGGCCGCGCCTCGGAATATCTGCAAGTGGGCTACGAGGTGTTCGACCGCGCCGATCCGGCGGCGGCGGATGCGGAGGTTTTCGCGCTGTTTGCACAAGCACTGGATGGGCGCGGGCTGCGCGCGGCCACGGGCGATATCGGCATCTTGCGCGCGGCGGTCGAAGGCCTATCGACGTCCGAGCGGCGGCGTGCGGCGCTGTTGCGCCATCTTTGGCGGCCGCGCCGCTTTCGCGCCTTGCTGGAACGGTTCGGCAAGCCGGTGCCGAGCGCGCGGTTGGCGGCTTTGGATGTGGAAACCGGCGCGCCTGAGATCGGGCTGCGGGACGCCTCGGATGTGTCTCAGAGGATCGCGGCCTTGAAGGAGGACGCACAGGTCGCACCGCTGGACGCGGGCGAGGTCGCAGCACTGTCGGCCATTTTGGACGTGGCCGAAATGGCGCCGCTGGCGCTGGCCAAGCTGCGCGACATCGCGCAGACCCTGCCTGCGATAACGCCCGCGCTCGATCGGCTCGAAGCGCGGCTGGACGCACTCGCTGCGCGGGGCGTCGATGTGGATGCGCTGGCGTTCGAAGGCTCCTACGGGCGCACCTCGATGGAATATTACGACGGCTTCGTCTTCGGCTTTCACGGCGAAAGCGGCCCGCCGATTGCAACCGGCGGGCGCTATGACGCGCTGACCCGGGTGCTGGGGCAGGGCCGGGAGATCCCCGCCGTGGGCGGCGTGATCCGGCCAGAGCTGTTGGAGGCCGGGGCATGATCAAGCTGGGCATCCCCTCCAAGGGTCGGTTGATGGAGGACACGTTCGCGTGGTTCGCCGATCGCGGCATCACGCTGGCCCGCACCGGGTCGGACCGGGAATACGCGGCCGAGGTCTCTGGCATCGACGGTGTCGCGCTGGTGTTGCTGTCGGCGGGCGAGGTCCCGCGCGAGCTTGCCGCGGGCCGCATCCATCTGGGCGTCACCGGCATCGACATGGTGCGCGAGAAGCTGGCGCTGTGGCAGGCCCAAGTGGCCGAGATCGCGCATATGGGGTTCGGCCATGCCGATCTGATCATTGCGGTGCCGGATTTTTGGGTCGATGTGGCGACCGTCGATGACCTCGACGCGGTGGCTGCGGCGTTCCGGCGCAAGCACGGCTTTCGGCTGCGGATCGCCACGAAATACCACCGGCTGGTGCGGGAATATCTGCGCGAGCGCGGCGTGGCGGATTACCAACTGGTCGACAGCCAAGGCGCCACCGAAGGCACCGTGGCGAACCTGACGGCGGAGGCGGTGGCCGACATCACCTCGACCGGCGCGACATTGCAGGCGAACCATTTGCGGATGCTCTCCGATGGCCCGATCCTGGCGTCGCAGGCCACGCTCTATGCCAGCCGGACCGCCGATTGGGCGGGCTGCGATCTGGCCGCGCTGATGAAGAAGCTGGGGCTAGAGAATCCCGATATCGGCTAGGGCCGCGGACAGCTCGGGCGGCAGGGCGTCTTCCTTGGCGCGGCGCTCGGTCAGGTCGGGCGGCGAATCCTCTGGCTTGAGGTAGCGCCAGCCTTGAAAGGGCTTCTTCAGCACCGGGGCCACGCGGATCAGCTTCGGATCGAACACCAGTGCACAACGGCGGATGCCGTCGCCGCGGTCATATTCATCGAGCCGGATGATCTTCTGACGTGCCTGCACGACGCCCTTGATGACCCAGTAGATCGAGCCGCCATTGACCAGCTCCGCCTCGCGCTTCGGCCACATGCGGGTGACATGGCGCGGCAAACCGTCGGCGCCCTTGGGGCGCGGGCTGTCTTGCCAGGCCTGCAGGCTCTCGACACTTTCGGTGCCGACGCTCAGCTTGATGAGATTCACATATGTCATGCTCGACACCCCCGTATCTGCTATATATTGTATAGCTCTGCCCGCTGACTTCAAACCGATTCACCGCCTGAGGACGCCAGTATGACTGCTTTCGCTGCCCCTATCGCCGAGCAAATCTGGGATATGAAGTACCGCTTCAAGGATGCCGATGGCACGCCCATCGATGCGACTGTGGAAGACACGTGGCGGCGGATCGCGCGGGATCTGGCCTCGGTCGAGGCGGAACCGGCCAAGTGGGAACAGACGTTCTACGACGCCCTGTCGGACTTCAAATACCTGCCCGCGGGCCGGATCATCGCGGGCGCGGGTACCCAGCGGTCGGTGACGCTTTTCAACTGCTTCGTCATGGGCACGATCCCCGACAATATGGGCGGCATTTTCGAGATGCTCAAAGAGGCTGCGCTGACGATGCAGCAGGGCGGCGGCATCGGCTACGATTTCTCGACCATCCGGCCCAAGGGCGCGGATGTGAAGGGCGTGGCGGCGGACGCAAGCGGGCCTTTGAGCTTTATGGATGTGTGGGACGCGATGTGCCGCACGATCATGTCGGCGGGCTCGCGCCGGGGTGCGATGATGGCCACGATGCGTTGCGATCACCCGGATGTGGAGGCCTTCATCGAGGCCAAGCAGGATGCTGCCCGCCTGCGCATGTTCAACCTGTCGGTGCTGATCACCGATCCGTTCATGGAGGCCGTCAAGGCCGACGGGCCGTGGGATCTGGTTTTTGAGGGCAAGGTCTACAAGACGGTGCGCGCGCTCGATCTGTGGAACGCAATCATGCGCGGGACCTATGATTATGCAGAGCCCGGTGTGATCTTCATCGACCGGATCAATCAGGCCAACAACCTGTCCTATGTCGAGCAGATCGCGGCCACGAACCCTTGCGGCGAGCAGCCGCTGCCGCCCTATGGGGCGTGCCTGCTGGGGTCGATCAACATGGCGCGGCTGGTGGATGCGCCGTTCGAAGACGGCGCGGACCTCGATGTTGAGAAACTGACGGAATTGGTCGCCGTGGCCGTTCGGATGATGGACAATGTGGTCGATGCGTCCAAGTTCCCGCTGGAGGCGCAGGCGCGCGAGGCGGCCGCGAAACGCCGCATCGGGCTTGGGGTCACCGGCCTGGCCGATGCACTGCTGATGGTCGGCGCGCGCTATGGGTCCGAGGAGGCGGCGCGTCTGACCGAGCGGTGGTTGCACGCCATCGCCCGCGCCGCGTATCTGGCGTCGGTGCAATTGGCGAAGGAGAAAGGCGCCTTCCCGCTGTTCGACGCCGACGCCTATCTGGCGAGCGGCACGATGCAGGCGATGGACGAAGATGTCCGCGACGCCATCCGCGCGCACGGCATCCGCAACGCCTTGCTGACCTCGATCGCGCCGACGGGGACGATCTCGCTTTATGCGGGCAACGTGTCCAGCGGCATCGAGCCGGTCTTCGCCTACGCCTACACCCGCAAGGTGCTGCAAAAGGACGGCTCGCGCACAGAGGAAGAGGTCGTCGACTACGCCGTCAACCTGTGGCGTGAGAAGTTCGGCGACAAAGAGCTGCCGGATTACTTCGTCAACGCCCAGACGCTCGCACCGCTCGATCATGTAAGCATGCAGGCGGCGGCGCAGAAATGGGTCGACTCGAGCATCTCCAAGACGATCAACTGCCCCGAGGACATCAGCTTCGGCGACTTCAAGGATGTCTATATGGAGGCTTGGGATACCGGCTGCAAAGGCTGCACAACCTACCGTCCCAATGCGGTAACGGGATCGGTACTGAGTGTGTCGGACACCGAAGCCGACAAGCCTGCCCAAGTCGAAGAGGGTGGCGAGGTCGTCTATATGTCAGAGCCGCTGGACCGCCCGGCGGAACTGGAAGGCCAGACCTACAAAGTCAAATGGCCCGACAGCGAGCATGCGCTCTACATCACCATCAACGACATTGTGCTCAATGGCCACCGCCGCCCGTTCGAGGTGTTCATCAACTCCAAGAACATGGAGCATTTCGCCTGGACCGTGGCGCTGACGCGGATGATCTCGGCGGTGTTCCGGCGCGGCGGCGACGTGTCCTTCGTGGTTGAAGAGCTGAAGGCCGTGTTTGACCCGCGCGGCGGGGCGTGGATGCAGGGCAAGTACATCCCTTCGATCCTTGCGGCCATTGGCGGCGTGATCGAGAAGCACATGATCGCCACGGGGTTCCTCGCGGGCGAGGGGATGGGGCTGAAGGAAGATCCGCAGGCCCGCGTCGTCAATCTTGGCGAAGGGCGCGGTCCCGCTTGCCCGAGCTGTGGGCAATACGACATGCGCATGATCGAGGGCTGCATGACTTGTGGGTCGTGCGGTCATTCGAAATGCGGATGAGCGCCTCGCGGCGTAGATTTTTCGGACAACGGCTGTCTCGGACGCATCCAAGCACAGCGCTCATCTAGCTACGACGTGCAGCCGGAAATCTCCCCGGCCATTGTACGCATCAGCTCCGCGTAGAGACCGGGCCCGGGCGTCAGGTTGGCCCCCAGCGGGTCGAGCGTCGCGGAGCCGATCCCTGTGCCCTCGACCAAGGTCGCGACCAGATCGGGGTTGAATTGCGGCTCGGTAAACACGCAATCCACCGCGCTCAGCTCGGCGCGCAGGGTCTGCAGGCGCTGCGGGCTCGGCGCCTGTGCGTCGCCCAGCGAAATTGCGCCAAGGGTCGTCAGGCCGAAGCGGTCCTCGAAATAGTGGTAGGCGTCGTGAAAGACGACGAATTGCTGGTCTTTCGCGGGCGCGAGCGTTTCCGCGAGCTCTGCCTGCAACGTGTCGAGCTGTGCCGTGGCGGCGTCCGCATTCGCGCGGTATGTCGCGGCATTCTCCGGCTCGGCTTCGGCCAAGGCATCCGCAATCGTGCTCAGCCAGACAGCGGCGTTCTGCGGGTCGAGCCAGGCATGGGGATCGTCGCCGTCATGGTCGTGGCCGTCGTGCTCGTCGGCATGCTCCTCACCATGATCATCATGATGCTCTGCGTGTTCATCGCCGTGGTCGTCGTGGTGATCCGCATGCTCCTCGTCGTGGTCGTGATCGTCCTCGGCGCCAGCGTTAAACAACACCTCGTTGCGGAAGGGCATGGTCTTTGTGCCCTCGACTTCCAGCAGTTCGACGGCTGTCGCGTTTGACGCAAGGTTGTCTAGCGGTTGTTCCAGCCAGGGGGTCAGCGCGTGGCCGATCCAGAAGATGAGATCGGCGTTCTCCAGCGCTTGCGCCTGCGACGGGCGCATCGAGAAGCTATGCGGTGTGTCGCTGGCGGACACCAGTAGCTCCGGGCTGCCGAGGTCGCCCATCACCTGCGCCACGAGCGAGTGCACAGGGGCGATATCGGTGACGACCTTCGGGGGCTCGGCCCAGGCTGGCGTTGCGAGAAGGGCGATGGCGGGGAGGGCGAATCGGGTATATGACATGAAGTGGGTTGTTAAATGTGATATAATAACATATCAAGCCCTGCCGCTTTGAAAGAGGACTGACCCCATGCCGCCCCTGGGCTTTACCCGCCACGACCACGACAGCTGTATCGCCAGCGCCGTCGCCACCGCCGACGAGGTGTGCCGCGCCGCGGGGCTGCGGTTCACCCCGGTGCGGCGGCGGGTGCTGGAAATCCTGCTGGAACGGCACCGCGCGCTCGGGGCCTACGAGATCCTTGATGTGCTGCGCGAGGAGGGGCTCGGCTCTCAGCCTCCGGTCGCCTACCGGGCGCTGGACTTCCTCACCCAGCATGGCTTCGCCCACAAGATCGAGCGGCTGAATGGCTTCATCGCCTGCACCCACCCCGGTGACGCCCACGCGCCTGCTTTCCTGATCTGCCGCGAATGCGATGCGGTCGCCGAGACGCTGACCGCGCCGGAGGATGGCCGCTTGGGACAAGTCGCCCGCGACACGGGCTTCGAGATCGAGCGCACCGTGCTCGAGGCAGAAGGGCTGTGCCCGAACTGCAAGAGGACGCCCGCGTGAGCCTTGTTCAGATCAGCGACCTGAGCGTGCGCTTCGGGGCCTCCACGGTGCTGGACCGCGTGGGCCTGCATGTCGATGCGGGCGAGATCGTCACCATCGTCGGCCCGAACGGCTCGGGCAAGTCGACCCTGCTGCGCACAATTATTGGCGCAGTGCGCCCGGCGGCGGGCCGGATCGACATCGCACCGGAGTTGCGCGTGGGCTACGTGCCGCAGAAGTTGCAGATCGACGCTACGCTTCCCATGACGGCGCGGCGTTTTCTGAGCCTTCCCGCCCGGGTCGGCAAGGATGAGACCGACGCGGCCCTGGCGCAGGCCGGCTGCGCGGGGCTGGGCGAGCGGCAGATGTCGCAGCTCTCGGGCGGGCAATATCAGCGGGTGCTCTTGGCCCGCGCCCTGCTGGGCTCCCCGCAGCTGCTGATCCTCGATGAGGCGACGCAGGGGCTGGATCAGCGTGGCTCGGCCGCGTTCTACCAACAGATCGAGCGCGTGCGCGACGAGACCGGCTGCGCGGTGCTGATGGTCAGCCATGAGCTGCATGTGGTGATGAGCGCATCGGACCGGGTGATCTGCCTGAACGGCCATGTGTGCTGCGAGGGCAAGCCCGCCGTCGTCGCCTCCGCCCCGGAATACCGCGCGCTGTTTGGCAGTGGCACGGGCGGCGCGCTGGCGCTGTATCAGCATGAGCACGACCACGGGCATGACCACGGGCACGATCACACCCACGATCACGACCACAGCCATGACCACGAGGCCGCGCAATGAGCCTGCTCGACAGCTTCCTGACCCGCGCGGCACTTGCGGGCCTCGGCGTTGCACTTGCGGCGGCCCCGCTCGGCTGCTTCGTCGTGTGGCGGCGGATGGCGTATTTCGGCGATGCAACGGCCCATGCCTCGATCCTTGGGGTGGCGCTGGCGCTTGGCTTTGACATCTCGGTCTTCACCGGCGCGCTGGTGGTGGCACTGGCGATGGCCACGACCGTGTCTACCCTGACCGGACGGGGCTACGCGATGGACACTTTGCTGGGCGTGATGGCCCATTCCGCGCTGGCCTTCGGTCTTGTGGCGGTCAGCTTCATCGACGGGGTGCGCATTGACCTGATGGCCTACCTGTTTGGCGATATTCTTGCCGTGGGCCGCGGCGAATTGGCGGTGATCTGGGGCGGGGCGCTGCTGGTGCTGGGCCTGCTGGCGTGGCGCTGGCAGGCGCTGCTGACGGCCACGCTCAGCCCGGATCTGGCCCATGCCAGCGGCATCGACCCAAGGCGCGAACAACTCGTGCTGACCCTCGCCCTCGCCGTGGTGGTGGCGGTGGCGATCAAGGTCGTGGGCGTTCTGCTGATCGCCGCGTTGCTGATCATCCCCGCCGCCGCCGCGCGTCCCCTGTCCCGCACGCCAGAGCGGATGGTCGGCGCGGCGATCGCGCTCGCCTGCGCCTCGGCTCTGGGGGGGCTCTGGCTGGCCTACCAATTCGACACGCCGACCGGCCCCACGATGGTCAGCCTCGCAGCCTGCCTGTTCGCGGCGACCAGTCTTTTGTCGGTCCAAAGGGGCTAGCGGGCCTCGATCCAATCCCGAAACGCGTCCAGCTCCGCCTGCATCGGGTGGCGCTTGGCAAGCTTGCTTGTCCAGCCGAACAGCCTGCTGAGGCCGCCGAGCTTCATCTCCGTGAACAGCTCCAGCCGCGTGCCGCCGTCGGCAGGAGTGAAGCCGCACCGCATCACCCCCTCGACGGGTAATCGGCCGTATAGCGGGCTGTAATTGTCCTTCATGTCATAGGCGAGCATCGGCTTCACGCCGGGCGTCACCTCATGCGGGGCCAGCGGCAGGACGCGGGTGATCTGCAGGTGGCTCGCGATGTGATGCGGGCGGTCCATTTCGATGACCGTTTCGATCATCTCGGTCTTCATCTCCGGGTGGATGAAGGTCCAGACGGCCTGCGTTCCGGGGCCGTCCTCTCCGATATGGGTAAACTCCACCAGCGTGCGCGTGTCCGCCCGCTCTGCTGTCAGGCGCGCATTCGTGTAAAGGTCGAAGACCTCGTCGACCGGCCGCGCAATGACAACGTCGCCCGCAAACTTCGTCACAGATCGATCTCCACCACGCCGTCTTTCGCGGCGGCGCGCGATTGGCACAGGATCATGGCCGTGGCACGATCCGCATTCGACAGCACGAAGTCGCGATGCTCCACCTCGCCCGCGATCACCGTACATTTGCACACGCCGCACAGCCCGTCGGAGCATTTCACATCCACATGCACCCCTGCGCGCAGCAGTGCGTCGGTGGGGGCCTCGTCCGCACTCACTGCGATATCGCGGCCAGAGCGCGTCAGGCGCAGGGTGAAGTCGTGGTTGACGTAATCGGGCTGCTCGGGGACCGAGAAGAACTCCAGATGCCGCGCCTCTTCGGGGAAGCCGTTCGCCTCCGCCGCGTCCGTCACCGCCTGCATGTAGACCTCAGGCCCGCAGGTGTAGACATGGGCGCCGTCGCGGTGCGCAAGCGTCGCGGCCAGATCGCAGCGAGTGCCCTCGTCCGACATGTGCAGGCGCACCTTATCCGCCCATGGCACGCGGGCGAGGTCGTCTAGGAAACCCGCGCCCGCGCGGCTCGAACAGGAATAATGTAGCGCGAACTCCGCGCCGATTGTATGTAGCCGGTGCGCCATCGCGATCATCGGCGTGACCCCGATGCCGCCGCCCATCAGGTAGCTGAACGAGGCATCCTCGATAAGCGGGAAGTGGTTGATCGGCTTGGAGATATGCACCCGCCGCCCTTCCTCGAAAATCCGGTGCATCAGCTTCGATCCGCCCCGGCCCGCGTCCTCCCGCAGGACCGCGATTTGGTATTTCGACCGATCCGCGGGGTCGCCCGACAGCGAGTATTGCCGCAGGAATTCCGGCGCCACGACCACGTCGATATGCGCCCCCGCCTCGACCGGCGGCATGTCCGACCCGTCGGGCATGGAGAATTCGAACTTGGTCACCGCCTCCGACATCCGTTCGACCTTGCTGACCACCGCGCCCATTACCGGGCTGTCCTGCTGATCGGCGGTGTAGACGTGCTCGGGCGGAAGGCCTTGCGCCCGTCGCGCGCGGTGCTCGCCCGCCGGGATCATCGCCTTGTAGGCCGCGATCCCGGCCTCGCGATCCATTGGGTAGGGGTAGGCATAGGGCGGCGGCGCAAGCGGGGCAGGGTAGACCGCCAGCGACTGATCCTCGTAGCGCAGGTCCAGTTCTTTTTGCAGCGCGCGCGCATTCACCGGATGCTCGGACGGGCGGTAGGCCCCGTCATCGACCATCTCCAGATCCCACCACCACTTTTTGACCGGGTTGATCTCGCCATTTCCAACCAAATCATCGAGCGCCGCCAAGGCCTTGGCCGCTTTCGGCACGGTCATCGCCAGCTTGCGAAAGGGCGCTTCCGCAAACAGTCCTTCAAGGTTCCACGGGCAGGTTTTCATGCATCGCCCGCACATCGCGCCGTTCTTCTGGGCAACGCGGTAGGTGGTGCATTTCTGGCTGTCGGATTTCCAGATCTCGTAGCCGTTGAACATCAGCTTCGGCCCGGCGGTGATCGCACCCGAGGGGCATTCGCGGGCGCATTTGTTGCACGCCGCGCAAAAGCTCTGCAGGCCGAAGTCGATGGGCTTGTCGTGGCGCATCGGCATGTTGGTTGTCACCACGCCCGATTTCAGCCGCGGCCCCAGAAACGGGTTCAGGATCACCTCGCCAATGCGCGACACCTCGCCCAGGCCCGACAGCAGCAGCAGCGGCGGATGCAGCACCTCGTCATCCATTACCGAATGCACCCGCGCGGTGTAGCCCAGATTGCGCAGATGCTGCGCCAGAACCCCGCCCAGAAGGGAGAAGCGCAGATAGGCCCGCATCGATTGCGCGCAGGCAATCCAGTCATCGCCCGAGGCGCCCTCCATCGTCTCGTGCCCCTGATCGATGATCATCGAAATGGCATTCTCGTGGTAAGGTGTGATCGGCTGACCAGCGGCATCATGGCTGTAATATGTCCAGTCTGGGCAGGCACTTAGCCCCACCGCGTCGACCCCCAGCCAATAGAGCGCGGCCTTGATGTTGTCGGCATTGCGCGCGGGATCGTCGGTTGAGGGATGCACCTCATCCGCCTCGCCATCCTGCAGCAGCACAAAGGCCCCCAGCGAGGGGCGGAAGGCAAAAGCGGCGGCGGACTTACGCACATAATTGCCGTTCTTTGTGGCCTCCTGCACCACCTTGCCCATGTCGCCGAACAGCCCGCGCGCAAACAGGTTTGCACGCTTCGGCACCCGCGCCACGTTCGGCGCGTCGATATAGGTGGTCGGCGTGTCGACCCGCTTGAGCGTTTCGAACGGATGCGGGCCATCGCGGAAGGCGCGGCTGGCGAAGGGATCGGCGTTGCGCTTTGTCTTGGCCTGCGCGCCTGTGCCCAGCGTCCATTCGCGCCCCGGTGCGGCGGTCTCTGCCAGTGGGCGGTCGGTCGCGAGCTCCAGCGTAGTCGTGACCACCGCCAGCCCATACCGCGCGCCAAGGAAGGGATTGCACCCGTCTGGCGTCAGCAACCCCGCCGCCACCGCCAGCTTGCCCAGATGTACATCGCTCGCCGCCATCGAATGCGCTCGCGCGTCATGGCCAAGTGAGCGAATGTAGGAGGCCAGCGTCACCGCCGTCTCCATCCCCCGCAGGCACGCCCGCTGATCCTGCGCATCCGCGATCCAGTCGCATCCCGCCTCGCCGGGGCCGGGGTCGCGGGGCATGTCGTACAGGAACACCAGCGCATGAGTATGGTGATCACAGGCCTGTGGCGGCGCGCGCATGCTTTCGCGCAGGCCCGCCATGATCACGTCGATCCCCGCCGCCAGCGTCTTGGGCTGCATCGTGCGCAGTTTCTCCGCCAGCCGGTCCACATCCGGGTTCACCATCGGCTCGGCCAGCCACGCCTCGCCGGGGATCGCGCATGTGCCGACCATCGAGGCATCGCAATAATAGCCAAATGCCTTGAGATGCCGGGCCCGCTCGACCGGATCATCCGGGATCTCGGCCCGCTCCCGCTTGACCAGCCCTTCGCGGGTGGCGTCGAGCATGGCCTGATAATCCTGCATCGCATTCACGATGCTCAATGGGTCCCCCGGCCTGCGGAAGCTGACCTGCGCCAGCTCCGGCACGCGGGTCAGATCAAGCCGCTCATTCCGCGCCAACCGCTCCAGCGGGTAGGGGCCCAGATGCACCGGGCGATTGCGGTAAGAGCGCAGCTTGCCCATTCAGAAATTGCTCAGGGCGGTATCCTCGCCCGCGCGCATCTTGGCCATCAGGCGCGCAAGATGATCGCGCTCCTCGTCCGACAGCTTGGCGCGGAAATGCGCGGCATTGGCTTGCGCCACGGCGATCGCTTCGCCCAGCAACCGCGTGCCGTCCGGGGTCAGATGCACCTCCGTGCGCCGCCGGTCGCCGCGGCTCTCGGACCGGGTGAGCAGCCCATCGGCCTCCAGCCCCTTCAGGGCGCGGGACGTGGCCGTGCGGTCGATTCCGATGAAGGCCGCAATGTCGGAGGGGCTTGCCAGCTTCTCCTCGCCCACGGCCAGCAGAATGCACCAGCCCAGCCGAGTCAGGCCGAGCTTGCGCAACCGCTCCTCCAGACGCCGCTCGTAGACGCGGGCCGACAGGGTCGCCTGGTAGCCGATGGAGGCATGCAGATCGTAGCGCTTGTTCTCTGGGCTCATACGCGCCACTCTTCCCGGGCTGATGCCAGGGGTCAAGGGAGCACCGCGCAGATGGGACGCCAAATCAAGGGCTTGCTGTTCGACAAGGACGGCACCTTGCTCGATTTCGACGCCACTTGGGGGGCTTGGGCGCGCGGATTTCTGGGCGAGCTGTCCGCCGGCGACCCCGCGCTGTCGCTGCGCATGGGACAGGCCATCGGCTACGACATAGAAGCGGAGGTTTTCGACCCCGCGAGCCCGGTCATCGCAGGCACGGCGGATGTGGCGATTGACCTGCTCTTGCCCTTTCTACCCCATTGGGAGCGGGACGCGCTGCTGGCCCATGGAAATGAGAAGGCCGCGCGCGCGGCCTTGGTCGCGCCCTGTGATCTGGCGGCACTTTTTGACCAGCTCGAGGCGCTGGACCTGAGGCTGGGCGTGGCGACGAATGACAGCGAAAGTTCTGCCCATGCTCATGTTGCAGCCCTTGGTCTGCAGGGGCGGTTCGACCGCATCCTCGGCTTCGATTCCGGCTACGGCGGCAAGCCCGCGCCGGAGATGTTGTGGGCGTTCTCGGAGCCTTTGGGCCTGGCTCCGGACGAGGTCGCCATGATCGGCGACAGCACCCACGATCTGCACGCGGGCAAGGCCGCCGGAATGGTGCGGGTGGGGGTCCTGACCGGCCCGGCCCCCGCAGCGGAGCTGGAGCCTCACGCCGATGTCGTTCTGGCCTCGGTGGCGGAGCTGCCCGCGTGGTTGAGCCGCGATTAAGGGAAACCTAAACCTTTCGCGCGACAACATCCCGATGAGGGGACCAGAGATGATTCTGGCTCTCGGCCGGAGGTGTGATGCAGCCCATTCTCGATTATCTGTTCTCCGATGGCGGCTACACGCCCCACGGGTTCTGCATCGCCTGGGATTGGCGGGTGCTGTGGACCCATATCGGGTCGGATTTGCTGATTGCGGCCTCCTATTTCGCCATTCCCGGCATCATGCTGGTGTTCTTGCGGCGGCGCAAAGACCCGCGGCTGTACCAGCCCGCGATGCTGTTCGTGGTATTCATCACCGCCTGCGGCGTGTCGCATCTGATCAGCATCCTGACGCTGTTTTACCCGTGGTACGGGCTGCAGGGCGTGATCAAGCTGTTCACGGGCGTGGTCTCGTTCATCACGGCGTTGGCCTTGTGGAAGCTTTTGCCCGACGCGTTGAAAATCCCCAGCCCCGACGCGCTGATGGCGGCCCTGGCCGAGAAGGAAGACGAGATCCGCGAGCGCGCCGCGGCGCAGGAAGAGTTGGAGACGCACAAACGTCTGCTCGACCAGCAGGTCGAAGCGCTGGAAGCGGCCAATCAGGAGCTGCGCGAGTTCGCCTATGCCGCCTCCCATGATCTCAAGGCGCCCGCCAACACGCTCAGTCTGCTCGTCAAGGACCTGCAGGAGGACGAGGAGGATCAGCTCAGCGATCACCAGCGCGACTGCCTGTGCGAGGCCGACAAGATCCTGGGCCGAATGCGGACGCTGGTCGATGACATCTTACAATATTCCCGCACGATCGATTCCGGCGAACGCCCGCGGGAGCAAGTCGACCTGACCCAGGCCTTCGTCAATGCCATGTCCGATATGCAGGCCGATATCCTCAAGGCCCGCGCGGAGATTGAGATCGAGCCATTGCCACAAATCAGCGGCTTCCCCGCCCTGATCAGCGTGATGGCCAACAATCTGCTCAGCAACGCGTTGAAGTTCCGCAGTCCCGATCATCCCTTGCGCATCAGGGTCTTTGTGACCCAATCGCTTGGCGACACTCCGGGCGTGACGCTGCATGTTCAGGACAATGGGTTGGGCATCGACCCGGAACATCACGAGCGGATTTTCAAACTCTTCAAACGCCTGCACCGGGCGGAAGACTACGCCGGAACCGGCCTGGGACTGGCGCTCTGCCGCCGGGTGGCGCTGACCCATGGCGGGATGATCGAGGTGTCTTCCTCCGAAGGCGTCGGCGCCACTTTTTCAATCTTTTTTCCAACGGAGGTCGCAGATGTCCGCCACGCCGCTTGATGAGGTCATTCTGATCGATGACAGCGCCCTCGACAACCGCCTGCACAAACGCGCTATCGAGCGTACGGGGCTTGCGAAATCGGTGCGGACCTTCTCCATGGCCGACGACGCCATCGCCTATTTCCGCAAGCCGGGTGCGATCCCGACGGACCTGGTCCTGCTCGATGTGAACATGCCCCGCATGGATGGGTTCGAGCTGCTGGAGGCCGCGACCGAAGAATTCGGGGCCGCGTTTGACCCAACGGTGGTCATCATGCTGACGACCTCGATGGATCGCAGGGACCAGGACCGGGCCGCCGAGTTCGACGTGGTAAAGGACTACTTCGAAAAGCCCCTCACGCCTGAGAAATTCGAAAGCCTCGTCGCCGCGCTGAGAGCCTGAACCATTGGAGCTGCCCGGCGCCCTTGCTTGAAAGCGACGTTGCCACGTCGGAAAGCGATCATCGCGGACCTCTAGCCCATGCAAGGGTTCGTCAACGGATCACAAGCCCGGGGCGCATCACCATGACCACCCAGACCACAAGACGCAAGCGCGGCGGCGGGCGCGCTGGCAACGCGCGGCGCACCACCTCGCGACTGCCCGAGCAGATGCCGTGGCGCCTGCCGATCAACACCGACCGGCCCACCGAGCCGCTTGATGAGGATGGGGTTCAGGCGATCCACCAGGGCTGCATGCGCATCCTGCGCGAGATCGGCATCGAATTTCTGAACCCAGAGGCCTGCAAGATCTTGGCCAAGGCCGGCTGCAAGGTTGATGGCACCAACGTCAAGATGGACGAGGATTTCGTGATGGAGATGCTATCCCACGCGCCCGCCCAGTTCGACATCACCCCCCGCAACCCGGATCGCCGCCTGACCATGGGGGGCAAGCATATCCTTTTTGGCAACGTCTCCTCCCCGCCCAATGCGTGGGATCTCAAGCGTGGCAAGCGCTCGGGCGATTTCGAGACTTACCGCGAATTCATCAAGCTCACCCAGTTTTTCAACTGCATCCATTTCGCGGGCGGCTACCCGGTGGAGCCCATCGACATCCACGCCCGCGAGCGCCATCTCGACTGCCTCTATGAGAAGCTCGTGCTCACCGACAAGGTCGTGCATGCCTACTCCCTCGGCCGCGAACGGGTCGAGGACGTGATGGAGATGGTGCGCATCGCGGGCGGCATGACGCGGGAAGAATTCGACGCCAAGCCGCATATGTACACCAACATCAACTCGGTCTCGCCACTCAAGCACGACTTCCCGATGCTCGAGGGTGCGATGATCCACGCGCGGCGCAACCAGCCTGTGATCGTCACGCCCTTCACGCTCGCCGGCGCCATGGCGCCGGTCACCATGTCCGGCGCGGTCACCTTGTCTTTGGCCGAAGGGCTCGCCGCGATCGTCTTGCTGCAAGTGGTTAATCCGGGCGCCCCCTGCGCCATTGGCACCTTCACCTCCAACGTGGACATGAAGACCGGGGCGCCCGCATTCGGCACCCCCGAATACATGCGCGCGACCCAGATGACGGGCCAGATGGGACGGTTCTACAAGTTGCCGATCCGCTCGTCCGGGGTGTGCGCGGCCAATGTCCCCGACGGCCAAGCCATGTGGGAGACGTCCAATTCGCTCTGGGCGGCGGTGCAATCGGGCACCAACATCGTCTATCACGCGGCCGGATGGCTGGAGGGCGGGCTGATTGCGAGCCCAGAGAAATTCATCATGGACTGCGATGTTATCCAGCAAATTCAAAGATATATGGAGCCCGCGACCTATGCGACGACGCCCGAAGACATCGCCGTTGAGGCCATCGCGGAAGTCGGCCCGGACGGGCATTATTTCGGGTGTCAGCACACGCAGGACCGCTACGAGGACGCGTTCTATTCACCGCTGATCTCGGATTGGTCGAATTTCGAAGCGTGGGAGCTTGGCGGCGGCGTCTGGACCGCCGAACGCGCGCACGAGATGTACAAGGGCATCATCGCCGAGTTCGAGCCGCCCGCAATGGACGAGGCACGCCGCGAGGAGCTTTCCGATTTCGTCGCGCGCCGTAAGGCAGAGGGCGGGGTCCCCACCGACTTCTAGACAATTGTCGTAAATTGCCAGCTTCGTTGCGCGGGGACGTTGCGGCTTTGTTAAGAAACGAGCGGCATAAGCAGGCCCGAGATATGGGATTTCGGGATACTTGCGATGTATGGGCTGGTCCACCGCGCGTTGCAGACCTTCGCGCAAGACACCTACGGCGACGCGCTTTGGCGTGCGGCCGTCGCCAAGGCCGGGCTCGATGTCGTCGAGTTCGAGGCGATGCTGACCTATTCCGACGAGATGTTCGATGCCGTTCTGGACTCCTTGTCCGATCAATTGTCGCGTGACCGCGCCCTCGTGCTTGAAGACCTCGGCTCCTATCTCGTGACCCATCCAAATACGAATGTCGTGCGCCGCTTACTGCGCTTCGGCGGGTTCAGTTTCGTCGATTTCGTCTTGTCACTTGATGATCTGCAGGACCGGACCAAGCTTGCCTTCCCCGACCTGCATCTGCCTCGGCTCGAGGTGGAGCCTCATCTGGATGGTGCGTTCGGGATTTGGGTGTTCAGCGAACGGGAGGGATTCGGGGCCGTGCTGCAAGGGGTGCTGCGCGCGATGGCCGATGATTACGGCGCCCTTGTGATGCTGGAGCTGCGCCACGCCACCAGGTACGACCGCAGCTTCGAACACCTCACCGTCGAGCTGTTCGAGACGGATTTTGCCGCCGGGCGAAGCTTTGATCTGTCGATGGGACATGCCGCAAAATGACAACGCACCAGGAAACCAACTCAGCCGACACGCCCGCCGGGCTCAGCCCTGCGGCGCTGGACGCGTTGATGCCGATGCATCTGCGCATTTCATCCACCGGCCACATTCAGTCCGTCGGCCCGACCATGGCGAAAGTCCGCTCCGAAGACGAACTTGTCGGCCTCCGCCTGCTGGAGGTGTTCGAGCTGCGCCGCCCCCTGCATGTGCACAGTTTCGCCGACCTTCTGAAAGCGCGCACCTCAGAGGTCCGCATGCGCTTCCGCGTGGGGTATCCGCTGACGTTCAAGGGGGTCTTCGTGCCCATCTCGGACACCAAGAGTGACGGCGCGTTGTTGAACCTGTCCCTTGGGGCCAATGTGGTCGACGCGGTCGAGCATTTCGACCTCACCAGCGCTGATTTTGCCTCCTCCGATCCGACGGTGGACATGCTTTACCTGATTGAGGCCAAGTCGGTCGCGCTGGAGGAATCCAAGCGCCTCAACAAGCGGCTCGAACAGGCGCGCAGCGCCGCGGAAGAGCAGGCCTACACAGATACGCTGACCGGATTGCAGAACCGCCGCGGCATGGATGCCGTTTTGCAGCAGTTGGAGCTTTCGGGCATGCCCTTCGGCCTGATGCATCTCGACCTCGACTACTTCAAGCAGGTCAACGACACATACGGGCACGCGGCCGGGGATTTCGTGCTGCAACGGGTTGCCGAGGTTCTCAATGACGAGACCCGCAGCGATGACCTCGTCGCACGGGTAGGCGGCGATGAGTTCGTGCTTGTCTTCAAGGGCTGCGTCGATCTCGCGATCCTTGAAGGAATCGCGATGCGCATGATCTCGCGACTGGAAAGGCCGATTGATTTCGAGGGGCAGGAATGCCGGATTTCCGCAAGCATCGGCACGACCCTGTCGAGCTTTTACGAGGCGCCCGCCGCCGATCAGATGCTCAGCGACGCGGACCGCGCGCTCTATGCGTCAAAGGATCAAGGTCGCGCCTGCCATACGGTCTTCAGCCCGGACGGCCAAAACGCGCATTGACCGCGCAGGATGCGGTCTACGAATTCGCGGGGGTGGGGAAAGGTGGTACTCCCTAGGGGAATCGAACCCCTCTTTCCAGGTTGAAAACCTGGCGTCCTAACCGATAGACGAAGGGAGCACCGGGATCGTGAGGGGCTATTTAGGAGAGCGCGCCCGCGCTGGCAAGCAGAAAAATGCGACCGGGGTGCGGAAAATGCCCAGAATTGTCCGCGATCTCTGCCGCCGGTCAGCCCGCCGCGAGGGCTGCGTCTTCAAGGCGCAATTGCAACGACCTCTGACCCCGCCAGGTGTTGATCTCCACCCGACCTGCAAGGTGAAACCGGCGACCGGCATGGGCCTCCAGCGCGGGCCCGAGATCGGACCGAAACGCACCAAATGAGATCGCGTCAAGCCGAGCCGGTCCACCATCCCCGAAGCTCAGTTTCAGATGTCCATCTCCAACGGGCTTCGTAAACAGCACTTTCTGATCGGGAAACACGAAGCGCGGGCCGGGCGCGCCCGCACCGTAAGGCCCGGCCTGTTCGATCAAATCGACCAGCTCGACACTCGCGGCGCCCGCCATCATTATCCCGTCGAGGCGCAGGTCGGAGGGGCCCAACCGCCCAGCACCTTGCTTTTCCATCATCTCGGTCAGCCGGGCCATCGCGGGCTCCAGCTTGTCGCGCGCCACGGTCAGGCCCGCTGCCATCTTGTGGCCGCCGCCTTTGATCAGATGGCCCTCGGCTGCGAGCTTTTGGATCTGCGCACCCAGGTCGATCCCGGACACCGACCGGGCCGAGCCTTTGCCCTCGTCCCCGTCCAGCCCGATCACTACGGCAGGCCGGTTCGACGCTTCTTTCAGCCGTGCGGCAACGATGCCGACGACCCCCGGATGCCAGCCTTCGCCCGCGGCCCACACCAAAGGCGCGTCCAGGCCGCGCTCTTCGGCCTGCGCCAAGGCCGCTTCGCGCACCGCCGCCTCGATCTCGCGCCGCTCGGTATTGAGCGCATCCAGCCGCTCGGCCAAAGCCTGCGCCTCGTGTTCCTGATCGGTCGACAACAACCGCGCGCCCAAATCCGCAGCCCCAATGCGTCCACCTGCATTGATCCGCGGGCCGAGCAAAAAGCCCAAATGGTACGATGTCGGCGCCGTATCCATCCGGGCCACATCCGACAAGACGCGCAAGCCCATGCGCCGCCTCTGGCCCATGACTTTTAGACCCTGGCGTACCAGCGCCCGGTTGACCCCTATCAAAGGCGCGACATCCGCCACCGTCGCAAGGGCCACAAGGTCCAGCATCGCCATCAGGTCCGGCACCGCGCGGCTCGGGCGCAGAGCCCGATTCACGGCCACCAATAGCAAGAATACGACCCCCGCCGCGCAGAGATGGGCGAGCGCTCCATCCTCGTCCTGGCGGTTCGGGTTCACCACGGCTAGCGCCGGCGGCAGGGTCTCGCCGCCCAAGTGGTGATCGAGGACCACCACATCCGCGTCTTTCGCCGCGGCCAGCGCATCATGGGACAGCGTCCCGCAATCGACACAGATGATCAGATCATGCCCCGCGGCAAGCTCCGATATCGCGGGTGCATTTGGGCCGTACCCCTCATCAATCCGGTCGGGGATATAGAGCGTCGCCGCCAGCCCCATCTCGCGCAGCCATACGATCAATAGCGCCGCGGATGACCCACCATCCACGTCATAGTCGGCAAAAATCGCAATCCGCTCGCGCCGCTCGACGGCGGCAACAACCCGGGCGCAGGCCACATCCATGTCCCGCAAGACGGACGGATCTGGCAGCAGGTCGCGCAAGGATGGCGTCAGATACGCCTCCGCGCCCTCCGGCGGCACGCCCAGCCGCGCCAAGGTCGCGCAAAGCGGGCGCGGCAGGTCGGTCTGCTGGGACATCGCCTCGGCCAGACGCTCCTGCTCGACCGACAGGCCCACCCACCGGCGGCCCGTCAGCGAGCTTTCAACGCCGAGGAAGGCGTCGCTCATCCGTGGTCGGGGTTGCGGTAAATCATGCGCCGCACCGACCCGGTTTTCGAGCGCATCAGGATCGTCTCCGCCGTCAAGTAGCCCACCTCGCGGCGAATGCCCTTCAGGATCGAGCCATCGGTGACCCCGGTCGCCGCAAAGATCACGTTGCGCGTCACCATGTCGTCGCGCGTGTAGATGCGGTCCAGATCGGTGATCCCGGCCTTGGCGGCGCGGCCTTTCTCGTCGTCATTGCGGAACAGCAGGCGGCCATACATCTGCCCGCCCATGCATTTCAGCGCGGCGGCGGCCAGCACGCCCTCCGGCGCGCCCCCTTCGCCCATGTACATGTCGATGCCAGTCGTCGCGGCCTCGGCGCAGTGCATCACGCCCGCGACGTCGCCGTCCGTGATCAGGCGGATCGCCGCCCCGGTGGAGCGGATGTCTTCGATCACCTGCTCATGGCGCGGGCGTTCCAGCACGCAGACGGTGATGTTGTCGGTCTTGCAGCCCTTCGCCTTTGCCAAGGCAGCGACGCGTTCTTTCGGCGACATATCCAGCGTCACGACGTCCTCGGCGAAGCCCGGCCCGATGGCCAGCTTGTCCATGTAGACGTCCGGCGCGTGCAGCATTGAGCCGCGCGGGCCCATGGCAATCACGGTTAGTGCGTTTGGCATGTCCTTGGCGGTCAGCGTCGTGCCTTCCAGCGGGTCCAGCGCGATGTCCACGCCCGGACCGTTGCCGGAGCCGACTTCTTCGCCGATGTAGAGCATCGGAGCTTCGTCCCGCTCACCCTCGCCGATGACCACGACGCCCGCAATGTCGAGCAGGTTCAACTGCTCGCGCATGGCGTTGACGGCGGCCTGATCGGCGGCCTTCTCGTCGCCCCGCCCGATCAGCTTGGCCGAGGCCAGCGCCGCCGCCTCCGAAACGCGGGCCAGGCCCAATGACAGCATGCGGTCCTGAAACAGGTCGGGGGTGTTGGACATGAAGGTCTTCCTTACAAATGTGTGGTCGTGGGTGTAGCCGCCCCGCCGCCGGGCATCAAGCGTGCGTGATGCCGGATCAGGGCCTGCAGCAGCAGTGCGATCACCGCGCCGTTGAGCGTGTGCCACAGGAAATGCGTCCCGAGCGGCAGGCCGTCGCAAACATGCACGTCGAGGGTTCTGAACGTGAGCGACAGGAAGAACAGCGCCGTAGCGCCCGTGAACCACCAGCGCAGTGGATGCCCGCGGATCAGCGTCAGGGCCGAGAAGAACATCATGGCTGCGACGGCGGGTAGATACTGCTCCGATCCGTTCATCCAGTCGGGCGCGGCGGGCAGGGCGGGGAACTCCACCAGCGACACCGCCGCGACGATGATCGCCACCACGCCCGCAAAGCCCAACAGCACCCGCGGCCAGGATACGCCGCCCACCACGTTCACGCAGGTCAGGATGTAGATCAGCACGAACAGCCAGATCGGGATCACGTCGGCAGCCCCCGACCAGGCTTGCGCGAAGGTGTGAAACAGGAACGAGCCGATCCCGATGCAGAACGCCAGCACGGTCAGGATCGTGATGGGCACGCTGCGCACCCCAAAGGCACGCATTGCCCACGCGCCCCAAAGCGCCGCCAGAATGAACGAGGCATTGGTGACCGCATTCCACGGCTCCGCCCAAAACTCCGGCCCCATCCGCTCGCAATAGATATCGACGGGGGCAGTCCAGTCCATCGGGCTCAGACCTCTTCGATCCTCAGCGCCACGGGCTCGGAGGCCAGCACGCCCGTGCCGGGCAGGGCCGCCAGCGCCGCGTCGAGCGCGTCGCGCGAGGTCGTGTGGGTCACGATCAGCACCGGCGCGCGGTCATCGACATGGTCGTATTGGCGCATCCGGTGGATCGACACGCCCGCATCGCCAAGGCAGGTCGCGACCTTGGCCAGCGCGCCCGGTTTGTCCTGCAGCGTCATACGCAGATAGAACGGCGCGGGCGTGCCCGCATTGGCCGCAGGCGTGGTCTTCAGCGTCTCGGCGGGCTGGCCGAAGGTTGAAAGCCGCAGGCCGCGCGCGATGTCGATCACATCCGACAGCACCGCGCTTGCGGTCGGGCCTTCGCCCGCGCCCGCGCCACGCAGCACGATCTGGCCCACGTGATCGCCTTCCAGCACCACCATGTTGGTGCCGCCTTCAAGCTGCCCAAGGGGCGAGGTCGCAGGCACCAGGCACGGCGTCATCGACTGCACCAGCCCCCGCGCGGTCATCTGCGCGATGCCCAAAAGCTTGATCTTGTAGCCCATATCGGCGGCCTGGCGGATGTCTTCGATGGTGACCTGGCCTATGCCTTCCAGCTGCACCGCGTCGAACTTCACCTGCGTCCCGAACGAGATCGCCGCCAGCAGCGCCAGCTTATGTGCGGCGTCGATGCCGCCCACGTCCAGCTCTGGATCGGCTTCCAGATAGCCAAGCCCGTCGGCCTCTGCAAAGGCTTCCTCGTAGGTCAGCCCGGCATGCTCCATGCGCGTCAGGATGTAGTTGCACGAGCCGTTCATCACGCCCATCACCCGGGTGATGTCGTTTCCGGCAAGCCCCTCCGTCAGCGCCTTGACCACCGGGATGCCGCCCGCAACGGCGGCCTCAAAGCGCAGCACGCGGCCTTCGCCCTCAGCCAAAAGCGCAAGCGGTTGGCCATGTTCGGCGAGCATTGCCTTGTTGGCGGTGACCACGTCCTTGCCCGCGCGCAGCGCGGCCTCGGTCGCGTCCTTGGCGGGGCCGGTCGCGCCGCCCATCAACTCGACAAAGACATCCACGTCGTCGCGCACCGCCAGCGCCACCGGATCGTCTTCCCATGCATAGTCGCCCAGCGGCACGCCGCGGTCTTTCTGCGAGCGGGCAGAGACGGCCGAGATCACGATTTTGCGGCCCGTGCGCGCTTCCAGCTGCGCGGCTTTCTGGCGGATGATCCGCACCACGCCCACGCCCACGGTGCCCAGTCCTGCAATGCCAAGGCGAAGGGGGTCAGACATGGGGGCGCTCCGTCATTTCAAGGTGTCGCGCGCTCGTTAGCGCGTATCCCGGCGCGGTGCAACGCGGCTTGCTCAGGCGGGCTTGCCTTTGGTGGCCTCCAGCAGCCGCAGCCGCGTGGCCCCGTCGATGATCGTGCGTCCTTTCAGCGCCCGTGCGCGGGCCTTCAGGCGGCTCACGCGGGCCTGCAGCGCTTCGGTCTGCACCTCGATGCTGCTGCCTGCCTCACTGCGTGCCAGCAGGTTCGGTAGGGGCTCAAGTTCGGGGTAGTCGGCGCGCTGGGCCCCTTCTGAGATCGTGTCGTCTATGGCGGGCAGATTGGCGGTACAGGCGGACGACAAGGCCAGGCAAGCGGCCAATAAAAGGGTGCAGCGCATGGGGCCGTCCGTTCAAAACTTGTTGCACCGGCACAATAGGCGGGGGCGCGGGCGGCGTCCATCCCGACATAGAGGCTTGATTTGAACGCGCGTTCAGATACGCTTCGCCCATGGCACGTAAAACCGGCTCCCACTCCGACATCACTGGCCCCCGCGTCCGGGCGGCTGCCCTGAAGCTTTTCGCAGCCCACGGCTTTGCCGCGGTGTCGATGCGCCAGATCGCGGCGGAGGTCGGCGTGCAGGCGGGCGCGCTCTACCTCTACACGCCCGACAAGCAGTCCCTGCTCTTCGATCTGTTGCGCGATCACATGCAGGACGTGCTTGACGGATGGGCCGCGGTTGAAAAGCCCGAAGGTCCCGTCATGCAGCTCGAGGCCTTCACGCGCTTCCACATCCGTTTCCACCTTGAGCGGCCCGAGCAGGTGTTCATTTCCTACATGGAGCTGCGCAATCTCGAGCCCGACAATTTCAAGGCGCTCGAAGAGATGCGGCGCGAATACGAGAACGCGCTCGAGGCGATCCTGATCGCGGGCCAGGACGAGGGCCTCTTCGATGTCGACGACACCAAGCTGACCACACTCGCGCTGATCTCGATGCTCAATGGCGTCACCAGTTGGTACAAGCCCGACGGGCGCCTGACGCTGGGCCGGGTCGAGGCGATCTATTCCGACATGGCCGGCAAGGCCGTGCGCATGCCGCGCTGGAAAGAGCGCAAAATGAGAAAAGCCACACAGGAAGAGCCTGCGGAGTAACCCCCGCAGGCCCTGCTTGGTGCAGTTTTCCTTTTTTATTTCAGCGAGTTGATCCCGAACATGTTGCCCTCGCTGTCCATGCACAGCGACACGAAGCCAAACTCCCCGATGGAGAATTTCTCCCGCATGACAGAGCCGCCCGCCGCGCTCACCCGGGCCTCGGGCACCGCGCAATCTTCCGCCATGAAGTAGATGATCGTGCCCCCCACGCCGGGCCCCGCATGGGGCGATTTGGTCAGCGCGCCCGCGGCCCCGTAAGCGCTCATCTCGGCGGGGAAGCTCATCATCTGCGCCTCGCCCGTGGGGTCGCCCATCGGCTCCAGCGACGCGCCGAGCACGGTTTCGTAAAAGGCCACGGCCCGGTCCAAATCATCCACGTAAATGTCGAACCATCCTACTGCGTTCATCTTGGTCATCTTCAATTCCTCGCGTTGTCGTTATGACCCCGTTCTAGCGAGCGACATCGCGGCGGTATTGTAGATTTCAGACATCGAACTTTCGGGCGTATTTTCCCGGCGTGTAGCCGGTGGCCCGGCGGAAGGAATGGATAAAATGCGACTGATCGGCGTAGGACCACGTGTCCTCCCCGTTGAGCGACTGCTGCAGCCGCAACACCTTCAGAAAATCATGGGGCGCGAAGCCGGTGGTGCGCTTCAGAACCCGCTGCAGCTGGCGCGCCGACAGGTTCGACACCTCCGCCATGTCGGCGACGGAGACGATATCGTCGAGATGGCGGAAAATCTGCTCGGTCACGGGGTTCGGCGCGACCAAACCGGTCTCAAGCCAGGTCTCGACCAGGGCGGACAGGATGTCTTGTTGCGTCGCGAATTCGCGCCCCGCCAGATCGCGCCCGACCGCGCGCAATGGTAGGCCACCCGTGTAAGGATCCGTCAGTTGCCCATGCGTGATCGGCTCATCGCTGGCCTGCCACACCCCGGGCAGAAAGCGGATGTTGACGAAGTGAAACGCGTGCCCCAGATCGAACTCCTCCGACTGCGCGCGCAGCTTCGCGACACCGGTCACCTCCGGGGACAGTTGATCGAAGATCACGTAAGTACAGGCGTCGGGCAGGGCATGGAACCGGTAGGGCTCCGCCAGCGGATCATGCGTCTTTAGCTCAAGAAACCGGTGCACGATCCCGCGCAAATGCGCGGGCGGTTCAGCCTCGTTAAACGTAACTGTCTGAACCGCCTTGTCTTTTCCGTTTCCCTTGGGGTCGTACATGCGCTGTCCGCGCTAGAGCCCCGGATAGATCGGGAACTTCCCGCACAGGTCCAGCACCTTGGCCTTCACCGCGTCTTCGACGGACGCGTTTCCGTCCTCGCCATTGGCCGCAAGGCCGTCCACGACCTCCACAATCAGGTCGGCGACCTGCCGGAACTCGGCCTCCATGAAGCCGCGCGTCGTGCCCGCGGGCGAGCCCAGACGGATGCCCGAGGTGATCATCGGCTTCTCGTCATCAAACGGGATGCCGTTCTTGTTGCACGTGATATGCGCGCGGCCCAAAGCCTTCTCGGTCGCGTTGCCTTTGACGCCCTTGGGGCGCAGATCCACCAGC
Source organism: Litoreibacter ponti (assembly GCF_003054285.1). Lineage (NCBI taxonomy): Bacteria > Pseudomonadati > Pseudomonadota > Alphaproteobacteria > Rhodobacterales > Roseobacteraceae > Litoreibacter > Litoreibacter ponti. Next base: position 304,749 of record NZ_QBKS01000002.1, on the reverse strand, counting down.
ATCACATGGGTGTCTGTGCCGCCAGTCACGATATCCAGTCCGCCCTTCATCAGCTGATCGGCCATGGCTTGCGCATTGGTGATCACCTGTTTCTGGTAGTCCTTGAATTCGGGCCGCAGCGCCTCGCCAAAGGCCGCGGCCTTGCCCGCGATCACATGCATCAGCGGGCCGCCCTGAATGCCGGGGAAGATGGCGGAGTTGAACTTCTTCGCCAGCGCCTCGTCATCGGTCAGGATCATGCCGCCGCGCGGGCCGCGCAGGGTCTTGTGGGTCGTCGTCGTCGCCGCATGCGCATGGGGGAAGGGCGAGGGGTAAAGGCCTGCCGCCACCAGTCCCGCGAAATGGGCCATGTCCACCAGCAGGTAGGCGTCAACCTTGTCGGCGATCTCGCGCATTTTCGCGAAGTTGATGATGCGCGGAATGGCAGAGCCACCGGCGATAATCATCTGCGGCTTGTGCTCCAGCGCCAGCGCCTCGACCTGCTCGTAATCCAGCTCCAGCGTGTCACGCTTCACGCCGTATTGGATGGCGTTGAACCACTTGCCCGACTGGTTCGGCGCGGCACCATGGGTCAGGTGCCCGCCCGCATCCAGCGACATGCCCAGAATGGTGTCGCCGGGCTTCAACAGCGCCTGAAACACACCCTGGTTGGCCTGCGAGCCGGAGTTCGGCTGCACATTGACGAAGCCGCAGCCAAACAACTCTTTGGCGCGATCAATCGCAAGGTTCTCTGCAATATCAACATATTGGCAGCCACCATAATAGCGCCGGCCCGGGTAGCCTTCGGCGTATTTGTTGGTCATCACCGAGCCCTGCGCCTCCATCACGGCGCGGCTGACGATGTTCTCCGATGCGATCAGCTCGATCTCGTCACGCTGGCGGCCCAGCTCCTTGGTGATGGCGCCAAACAGCTCGGCGTCGCGGGTCTCAAGGCTTTCGGTGAAAAAGCCGTCATCACGGTGAGGGGCGTTCATGGCAGGGTCTCCTTCCCTATGGGGCAGCTGCATTTTCGGGGCCTTCTACGCCGAAATAGCGCGGATCGGAAGGGTGCAAAGCGCCGCTGTCTGCGCGATTTGCGGCGCGGCGTTGCCGATCATGGGCTTGTGTTTCGGATACGCCCACGCGAATGTCTTGGAAACATTGGAAAGATCGCAATGCCGGACCGCACAAAGATCGCCTTCATGGCGTCCGACACCGACGTCGCCCGCGAGGCTATTGCCGCTCTGGTCGCCAGCTACGGCACCGTCGATCCCGGCGAGGCGGATGTGATCGTGGCGCTTGGCGGCGACGGGTTCATGCTGCAGACGCTGCACGGGACCCAGCATCTCGACACGCCCGTTTACGGGATGAATTGCGGCACCGTGGGCTTCCTGATGAACGAATACCACGAACCCGGCCTGCTCGAACGTCTTGCCGAGGCGGAAGAAGAGGACATCAATCCACTGCGCATGAAGGCGATCCGCGAAGACGGGACCGTGCATGAGGCGCTTGCGATCAACGAAGTTTCGCTGCTGCGCGCGGGCTCACAGGCCGCCAAACTGCGCATCTATGTCGACGGGCGCGAGCGGCTCGAAGAGCTGGTCTGCGACGGCGCGCTGGTCGCCACGCCTGCCGGGTCGACCGCCTACAACTATTCCGCCCACGGCCCGATCGTGCCGATCGGCTCCGAAGTGTTAACCTTAACGGCGATGTCGGCCTTTCGCCCCCGGCGCTGGCGCGGCGCATTGCTGCCCAAGAAATCCAAGGTCCGGTTCGAGGTGCTTCAACCGCGCAAAAGGCCCGTCATGGCCGACGCCGATGGCCGTTCTGCGGGCAATGTCGTCTCGGTCGAAATCACGACAGAGCCTGCGGTCGTGCACCGCATCCTGTTTGACCCCGGCCACGGATTGGAAGAGCGTCTGATCCGCGAACAATTCGCGTGACCTTGGGGTGGCAAGACGTTAAAGCACGCTGAGAAAAAATATAGTTTAACGTTAAACTATTTATCTGGGAGGATAATATGTCGGACGAGAACTTCGAAGAAGAACGCCTGAAATCGGTTCGTCAGGCGGCGCTCGACTACCACCAGTTCCCCAAGCCCGGCAAGCTTGAGATCCGCGCGACCAAGCCGTTGGCCAATGGTCGCGATCTGGCGCGCGCCTATTCCCCCGGCGTGGCCGAAGCCTGTCTCGAGATCAAGGAAGACCCCGATCACGCCCGCGATTACACCTCGCGCGGCAATCTTGTGGGGGTCGTCACCAACGGCTCCGCGGTGTTGGGCCTTGGAAATATAGGCGCTTTGGCCTCCAAGCCGGTGATGGAAGGCAAGGCTGTCCTGTTCAAGAAATTCGCGAATATCGACTGTTTCGATATCGAGCTGGACGAAAAAGACCCCGAAAAGCTCGCCGAAATCGTCTGCGCGCTTGGCCCAACTTTCGGTGCGATCAACCTCGAAGACATCAAGGCGCCCGATTGTTTCATCGTTGAACAAATCTGCCGCGAGAAAATGAACATCCCCGTCTTCCACGACGACCAGCACGGCACCGCCATCGTTGTGGGCGCCGCCGCGACCAACGCGCTTCGGGTCGCTGGCAAGAAGTTCGAAGATATCAAGATCGTATCCACCGGGGGCGGTGCGGCGGGCATCGCCTGTCTGAACATGCTGCTGAAGCTTGGCGTGCGGCGCGAAAATGTCTGGCTGTGCGACATCGCGGGGTTGGTCTACGAGGGTCGCGAGGAAGAGATGACACCGCAGAAGGCGGAATACGCCCAAGCCTCCGACCTGCGCGCGTTGGGTGACGTGATCAAGGGCGCGGACCTGTTCCTGGGCCTGTCCGGTCCGGGTGTCTTGAAGCCCGACATGGTTAAGAAGATGGCCAAGACGCCGATCATTTTCGCGCTGGCCAACCCGAACCCGGAAATCATGCCCGACGCCGCCCGCGCGGTCGCGCCGGACGCGATCATCGCCACCGGGCGCAGTGACTATCCCAATCAGGTCAACAACGTCTTGTGCTTCCCCTTCATCTTCCGCGGCGCGCTCGATGTGGGCGCGACCACGATCAATGACGAGATGAAGATTGGCTGCGTCGAAGGCATCGCAGCGCTCGCCCGCGCGACGACCTCGGCCGAGGCCGCCGCCGCCTATCAAGGTGAACAGCTGACCTTCGGCGCTGACTACCTGATCCCCAAACCTTTCGACCCGCGCCTGATCGGCGTCGTCGCCTCCTCCGTCGCGAAGGCTGCGATGGAAAGCGGTGTCGCGACCCGCCCGCTGGAGGACCTGCCCAGCTACAAGGCGGAGCTTGACGGCTCGGTCTTCAAGTCCGCGCTCATCATGCGGCCCGTGTTCGAGGCCGCCAGCACCGCATCCCGCCGCATCGTCTTCACTGAAGGCGAGAGCGAGCGCGTGCTGCGCGCGGCCAACGCGATGCTGGAGGACACGACCGACAAGCCGATCCTGATCGGTCGCCCCGAGGTGATCGAGCGCCGCGCCGAACGCGCGGGTCTGTCGATCAAGCCGGGCCGCGATTTCGAGCTGGTGAACCCCAATGACGACCCGCGCTATCGCGACTATTGGCAGACCTATCATGCGATCATGTCCCGTCAGGGCGTCACGCCGGACCTCGCCCGCGCGATCATGCGCACGAACACCACCGCCATCGGCGCCGTGATGGTGCACCGTGAAGAGGCCGACAGCCTCATCTGCGGCACGTTCGGACAATACCTGTGGCATCTGAACTACGTGACGCAGGTGCTCGGCAGCCAGAAGGACGGGCTGCATCCTGTGGGCGCGCTGTCGCTGATGATCCTCGAGGACGGACCGCTGTTTGTCGCCGACACCCATGTCCACCCGGAGCCCACGCCGGAGCAGATTGCCGAGACGGTGATTTCCGCCGCGCGCCATGTGAAGCGCTTCGGGGTGGAGCCGAAAATCGCGCTCTGTTCACATTCGCAATTCGGCAACCTCGATTGCGATTCCGGGCGGCGGATGCGCGCGGCGCTCGACATCCTCGACCGCTCACCGGTGGAGTTTGCCTATGAGGGCGAAATGCACGCCGACGCGGCGCTCGACCAGGAGCTGCGGGCGCGGATCATGCCCGATGCCCGTTTTGAGGGGCCTGCCAATGTGCTGGTCTTCGCCAATTCCGACGCGGCCTCCGGCGTGCGCAACATCCTGAAGATGAAGGCGGGCGGGCTTGAGGTCGGGCCGATCCTGATGGGGATGGGCAACAAGGCCCATATCGTGACGCCCTCGATCACCGCGCGGGGCTTGCTGAACATGTCCGCCATCGCCGGCACCCCGGTCGCGACCTACGGGTGAGGTGATCCAAAGGAGCGGCTGCGCCGCGCGCGATGCTTTCTTGGGGGCGCTGCCCCCAACGGGGCTCCGCCCGCCCGAGCCTTAATCTGTCCACCGGACAGATTACGAGACGGCTTGGGCCCCTCCGCCGTATTTCTTGAACAAAGAAATCAGCTGAGAGTGACGAGCGCGTGGCGTTTCTTGCCCGCTGACAGTTTGATCGGCTCAGCCAGCTGGTCGGGGGTGATGAACAGCCCGGCATCGGTAAGCGCCGCGTCGTTCATCTTGGCACCGTTCTCGGCGATCAGGCGTTTGGCCTCCTTGCCGGAGCCCGCGAGGCCGGAGCGCACGATGAGTTGTACGATGGAGATGCCCTCGCCCAGCTCGTCGGCGGTGAGCGCAAGCGTGGGCAAGTCGTCACCCGTGCCGCCTTTCTCGAACACCTCGCGCGCGGTGGCCTCGGCGGCCTGCGCTGCCTCGGCCCCGTGCAAAAGCGTTGTGACCTCATTGGCGAGGATCACCTTGGCCGCGTTGATCTCCTGGCCTTCCAGCGCGCCGAGCCGGTCGCATTCCTCGAGGGGCAGCTCGGTGAACAGCTTCAGGAACTTCCCGGTATCGGCGTCGGTCGTGTTGCGCCAGAACTGCCAGAACTCATAGGGGCTGAGCATGTCGCCGTTCAGCCAGATCGCGCCGCCTTGGCTCTTGCCCATCTTGCGCCCGTCGCTGGTGGTCAAAAGCGGGGTCGTCAGGCCGTAGATTTCGTGGTCCAGCACGCGGCGGGTCAGGTCGATCCCGTTCACGATATTACCCCACTGGTCCGAGCCGCCCATCTGCAGCAGGCAGCCGTAGCGGCGGTTGAGCTCCAGGAAGTCATAAGCCTGCAGGATCATATAGTTGAACTCGAGAAAGCTGAGGCTCTGCTCGCGGTCCAGCCGCGACTTGACGCTCTCGAAGCTCAGCATCCGGTTGACCGAAAAGTGCCGCCCGATGTCGCGCAGGAATTCGAGGTAGTTCAGCCCGTCCAGCCATTCGGCATTGTTGAGCATGATCGCGTCGGTCGCGGACTCGCCGTAGGACAGGTATTTCGCGAAGACCTGTTGCATTCCGTCGATATTGGCCTGGATCGCGGCCTCGTCGAGCAACGGGCGCTCATCGGCGCGGAAGCTGGGATCGCCCACCTTCGTGGTGCCGCCACCCATCAGGGTGATCGGCTTGCCCCCGCATTTCTGGAACCAGCGCAGCACCATGATGTTCATCAAATGGCCCACATGCAGCGACTTCGCGGTCGCGTCATAGCCGATATAGGCGGGTACGACGCCCGCCATCAGCGCCTCATCCAGCCCCTGATAATCGGTGCAGTCGGCCAGAAAGCCACGCTCCATCATCACGGTCAGAAATTCGGATTTGGCATGGTAGGTCATTGCAGTATCGTGCCCTTGGAGATCGATGTCTCGGCCTTATACGGGCGCGGGCGGCAGAGGGGAAGCATTTGAAAATCAGCGGGGCGATCTGGGCGTTGGGGGCCATGTCGGGCACCTCGCTCGACGGGGTGGATGCGGCCATGCTGCGCACCGATGGCGAGACGATCACCGCCTTTGGCCCGTCGGACTACCGGCCCTATTCCAAAGCAGAGCGCGCGCAGATCGCAGCGGCCCTTGGCCAGTGGCCGGGCGACGCGCAGGTCGCGCAGGCATCCGAAGTGGTGGAGGCCGCCCATGCCGCGCTACTCAGCCGGATGATCACGCGCGTAGAGGACGCCCCGCAGATTGTGGGATTCCACGGCCAGACGATGGCCCATGACCCCGGCGTGCAGGGCACGCATCAGGCGGGGGACGGGGCGTTGATGGCGGAGCTGCTGCAGCTGCCGGTCGTATGGGATTTTCGTTCGGCGGATGTGCAGTTGGGCGGGCAGGGCGCGCCGCTCGCGCCGTTTTTTCACCATGCCTGCGCGCGCTATCTGGGGCTGACGGGGCCGGTTGCGTTCCTCAATCTGGGTGGGGTGGGCAATCTGACCTTTGTCGACCCGGAGATCGCGGCGCCCGAGGCGGAGGGCGCGCTGCTGGCGTTCGATACCGGCCCCGCAAATGCGCCGCTCAATGACCTGATGCAGGCCCGGCGCGGCCAGATTTTCGATCGTGACGGGGCGCTGGCAGCTCAGGGCAAGGTCGATGCGGATGTGGTCGAAGACTTTCTGAGCCATCGCTATTTTCTGAAGATACCCCCCAAATCGCTGGACCGGGATGATTTCCCGGACCTGTCCTCCAAGGTCGCGCATCTGGGGGATGCGGACGCGGCCGCAACCCTGACCGAGCTCTGCGCGGCCTCCGTCGCGCGCGGCATGGAACATGCGCCGAGACCCCCGTCGCGGTTAATGGTCTGCGGCGGCGGGCGGCGCAATCCGCATCTGATGGCGCGCCTGCGCGCGCTTCTGGCGTGCGCGGTCGATGATATCGACGATCATGGGCTTGATGGCGACATGCTTGAGGCGCAGGCCTTTGCCTATCTGGCGGTGCGGGTGGCGCGCGGTCTGCCGACGAGCTGCCCGTCGACCACCGGGGTGGCGGCGAATGTCGGCGGTGGGGTGATCAGTCAGCCTTAGCCGCGCGGGATGTCGAAGTCGTCCGGGGCCAACTCGAACCCTTCAAAGCGGAAGCCGGGCGAGACCGTGCAGCCCACCAGCGCCCAGCCATGGGGGGCTGCGGCGCATTGCCATTGGTCGCGCTCCACCACGATTTGCGGTACCTCGCCCGCGGTGAAGTCGGGGCCAAGCAGCAGGTCGCGCGCGGGGCCCGCATCGGTGTCCGACAGCGACAGGACCAGCGGGCTGCCCGCGTAGAAGTGCCAGATCTCGCCCGCGTCGACCCGGTGCCAATGGGACCGCTCGCCCTCCTTGAGCAGGAAGTAGATGCAGGTGCCCGTGGGGCGGCCCTCGCCCTCGGCCACCCAGGTCTGGCGATACCAGCCGCCTTCGCGGTGCGGCTCAAGCGACAGGCGGGTAATCAGGTCATCGGCATCCATCGGGTGAGCTTATCGGAGGAACCCAGCAGGCACCAGCGACGTTTCCCTGCCAAAGGAGACCACGACATGGCAAATTACACGCAAGGTGACAAGGTTGAGTGGGACTGGGGCGACGGCACCGCGCAGGGCACGGTCGAGAAGACCTACACCCAGAAGATCACCCGCACGCTCAAGGGGACAGAAGTGACCCGCAACGGCTCTGACGATGACCCGGCGCTTTATATCGAGCAGGACGACGGCGATGGTGTGCTGAAGCTGTCCTCCGAGGTGCGCGCGGCGTGAGCGCGGGGCTGGTCTATTACGGCGATGACCAGCCGGGGATCGCGCGGCTGCGCCACGGGCGCGGCTTCACCTATCGCGGACCGGACGGGACGACCATTGCCAGAGGGCCAGAGCGCAAACGGCTGGAGGCGCTGGCGGTCCCGCCCGCCTACGAAGACGTCTGGATCTCGCCGCTGGAAAACGGCCACCTTCAGGCCACCGGCAAAGACACGCGCGCCCGCAAGCAGTATCGCTACCACGAGCTGTGGTCCGAGCAGCAGGCGCGCGCCAAATTCGATGCCTTGCCGCTTTTCGGGGCGGCTCTTCCGCGTATGCGCCGCCGCATCCGCAAGGACCTTGGCGAAGACGAGGGCACGCAGCGTTTTGCGTTGGCCGCCGCCGCCGCGCTGATGGACCGGATGGCGCTGCGGGTCGGCAACCCGGAATATGCACGGGAAAACGGCAGCTACGGCGCGCTGACGCTGACACGCAAGCATCTCAAACTCAGCGGCAATTCCATCAAGCTCGACTACACCGCGAAGGGCGGCAAGCGCGTGCGCCGCTCGCTGTCGGACCGTACGCTGGCGCGCGCGCTTCACGCGGCAGCCGATCTGCCCGGTGCAACCCTGCTCAGCTGGACCGAAAGCGGCGCGCCCGCCAGCATCAATTCCGGCACGCTCAACGACTATCTGCGCGAGATCAGCGGGGAGGAGGAGACGACCGCGAAAACCTTTCGCACCTGGGCCGGAACAGTCGCGGCGTTCGAGGTCGCAAGCGCGGGCGACGCCACCATCAAGGCGATGTCAGAGGCCGCCGCCGACCGGCTGAAAAACACGCCGACGATTGCGCGCAACAGCTACATCCACCCCGATGTGATTGCGCTGGCGGGCACACAGCCGGACCTGCCAGAGGCCGACCCGATCCGCGACCTGCGCACGTCCGAGACGCAGCTTCTGGCCTTCCTGACCTAGTCCCGCGCAACCACATAGGCCGCGGTCGGTCGGCCATAGACCTGATGTCGCAGTACGACCATGTCGAGATCCGGTTTGCCGGACATCGTCAGGTAAGTCCGGCTGGGGTTCGACAGGAATTCCGTGTCTCCGACAAGCGAGAACCGCAGCTCCGCGTCGCCCGCCACAAGCGTATAAAACCCGTCGCCCCGCCATTGCGCGCCACGACCCACGCCCGTGGTGCTTCCCATCGGGGCGCCCTTTTTCCCCAAATAAGTCTGCTGGTCGAAATGCGTGAGCCGCAGCGTGTAGGCCCCATCCATGAACCGCGTGGCATCCGCCGGATCAAGGCTGCGCGAGATATCATATTGTACGTCCAGCTGCTCGAACGGGGCGCCTTTCCAGTCCAATGACGTGGCGCCATCTTCCACGATCTTGTGCCAGACGCCGTCTATTTCGAAGACATGGGTCGCAAGCTTCGCATCAAATTCCGGCCGGTCGCGCGGCATGTCCGTGTAGCTGAAACGGCGGTAGCGCGTGGCCTGCGCGTGCAGCTCTTGCAGGCGCGCCTGCGTCGCCTCACCGTCGAGCAGCACATGCGGCACGTAAGGCCCGACCTCCGTCGCGGTGACCGTGTGCGAGCCGTCGGGATCGACGAAATGCGGCCCCATGGGAAAGTCATTCGGCAGCAGCTTGATCTGCCCCATCAGCCGTCCCTGCGCGTCAACAAACACCGTTGTCGACATCTCGTCGCCCGCAAAAACGCGGAAATAGGTGACCCGCTCATCGGGCAGAAAGTAGTGTTCGAAATACTCGCCGAACGCGCTCAGATCTATCAGACGAACGCCCTCAGGCGCCGAAAGTTCGGTGATCGGGGGGTAGTCGCTGGCAACAAACCCTTCGGGCGCGGGAGTCTTTGCGGGCGCCGGCATCAGGCTTGGCGCGCCCGACAAGACCCATCCCAGCCAGACCACGGCAAGGCCGCCTGCCAGCAGCACCCCGCCGATGATCCAAAGCACCGTCTTCACCGACCGGCTACCCTTTGAGGATCGAGGTGCCCGCGTAGACCGCGCTTTCGCCCAGCGTCTCGTCAATGCGGATCAGCTGGTTGTACTTTGCCAGCCGGTCCGAGCGCGACAGCGAGCCGGTCTTGATCTGTCCGCAATTCGTGGCGACCGCGAGGTCCGCAATCGTCGCGTCCTCCGTCTCACCCGACCGGTGGGACATCACATTCGTGAAGCCCGCCCGGTGCGCCATGTCCACGGCGCGCAAGGTCTCGGTCAGGGTGCCGATCTGGTTCACTTTCACCAGCATCGAGTTGGCCGAGCCCTTCTTGATGCCTTCGGCCAGACGCTTGGGGTTGGTGACGAACAGATCGTCGCCCACCAGTTGGATCTTGTCGCCCAGCTCGCCCGTCAGCGCGGCCCAGCCGTCCCAGTCATCCTCGCCCATGCCGTCCTCGATCGAGATGATCGGGTAGTCGGCCACAAGGCCCGCCAGATAGGCGACATTCTCGTCCGAGGACAGCACTTTGCCCTCGCCTTTCATGTCGTATTTGCCGTCCTTGTAATACTCGGTCGCGGCGCAATCGAGCGCCAGGTAGATGTCCTCGCCCGGCGTGTATCCCGCCTTCTCGACCGCCTTCAGGATGAAATCGAGCGCTTCGCGCGAGGACGAGATGTTCGGCGCGAAGCCACCCTCGTCGCCGATGCCGGTGGAATAGCCGCCCGCGCTGAGCTCTTTCTTCAGCACGTGGAACACTTCCGCCCCCATGCGCACCGCCTCGCGGATATTGTCCGCGCTGACCGGCATGATCATGAATTCCTGGATGTCGATCGGGTTGTCGGCATGCTCGCCGCCATTGATGATGTTCATCATCGGCACTGGAAGCACCCGCGCGCTGGTGCCACCCACGTAGCGATACAGCGGCTGGGTCGTGTACTCGGCCGCCGCCTTGGCGGTGGCGAGCGACACGCCAAGGATCGCATTCGCGCCCAGCCGCGCCTTGTTGTCGGTGCCGTCCAGCTCGATCATCAACTCGTCGATGCCCACCTGATCGGTCGCATCTTCGCCCAGCAGGTTTTCAGCCAGCTCGCCATTGACCGCAGCCACGGCTTCCAGCACGCCCTTGCCGAGGTAGCGCGCCTTGTCGCCATCGCGCTTCTCGTTGGCCTCATAGGCCCCGGTCGAGGCCCCCGAGGGAACCGCCGCACGGCCCATGGTGCCATCTTCCAAAGTCACGTCCACTTCCACCGTCGGGTTGCCCCGGCTGTCGAGGATTTCGCGCGCGTGAATGTCGATGATGGTGCTCATGGGGGATGTCCTTTTGTCGGCTGATATGACGTTGGGGCAGGGTATAGGCGCGCTGGGCGCGGGGCGCAAGTTGGCCGTGTTAGCGCTAACGAATCCGCTGGAACGGCCCCTCATCTGGTCCGGATGCGTCCCAATGGCCCGGGAGTTTCTTGGAACCTTTTGCCCGACCGCCGCCTTGCGCCTTCAACAGGCGCAGCCAAACCGCGCCGGAAAGAGAGAGGTTGATGATCCGTTTCCTGTCCCGCCCGCTGACCCGCGTCGTAGACCGCTATTTGCCCGATCCCTTCGTGCTGGTCCTGTCCCTCACCCTGATCGTGATGGGCGCCGCAGTCGCCACCCAAGGGGTGTCGCCGCTGGCGGTGGTGGACATGTGGGGCAACGGCTTTTGGGCGCTTTTGCAGTTCTCCATGCAGATGCTGTTGGTGCTGGTCGCGGGCTTCATGATGGCCTCGACGCCCTTGGTGCGCGGCATCCTCGCCCGCCTCGCAACCGTAGCGAGCACGCCCGGCAACGCGATCTTGCTGGTCTCGTTGGTCTCGCTTGCGGCAAGTTGGCTCAACTGGGGGTTTGGGCTGGTCGTGGGCGCGCTCTTTGCCAAGGAAATCGCGCGGCTTGTACGGGTGGACTACCGCCTGCTGATCGCCTCGGCCTATTCCGGGTTCATGATCTGGCACGGCGGCATTTCCGGCTCCGTGCCGCTGTCCATCGCCACGGAGGGGCATCCGTTCGCCGATCAGGTCGGTGTGATCGTCACGTCCGAGACCATCTTTGCAAGCTTCAACCTGATCATCGTCGCGGCCCTGTTCGTGGTCGTCCCGCTGGTCAACCGCGCGATGCTGCCATCCGAGAGCGAGCAGGTGCTGATCGACCCGGCGCTGCTGGCCGAAGAGGACGAGGCGAAAGGCTCGACCGACCGGCCCGCCGACAAGCTCGAGACCTCGCCGGTCCTGTCACTGCTCATCGGCGCCATCGGCCTGATCTGGCTTGGCGCGCATTTCTTCGGGGGCGGGGGCCTTAGCCTGAACGTGGTGAACTTCCTGTTCCTGACCCTTGCCATCCTGCTACACGGCACGCCGCGCAACCTGCTGGCCAGTCTCGAGGAGGGCATCAAGGGCGGCGCCGGCATCGTGATCCAGTTCCCGTTCTATGCGGGCATCATGGGCGTGATGGTCGAAAGCGGGCTCGCGGCTTCGATCTCTGCCGCGATGGTTTCGGTCGCGACGGAGACGACATTCGCCATGTGGGCCTTCCTGTCCGCCGGATTGGTAAACTTCTTCGTGCCCTCGGGCGGCGGCCAATGGGCGGTGCAGGCCCCTGTCATCTTGCCCGCAGCGGCAGAGCTTGGCTTTGATCCCGCCCGAGCCGCGATGGCGGTAGCGTGGGGGGACGCGTGGACGAACATGATCCAGCCCTTCTGGGCGCTGCCGCTGCTGGGCATCGCGGGGCTGAAGGCCAAGGACATCATGGGTTTTTGCGTCGTGCATTTGCTGATCGGCGGCGCGATCATCGTCTTGGGGCTGACGTTCCTCTAGCCCAGCGACATAGGTGCGACGTATTCGGTGCCCTGCGGGCGGTCCCCGGCCCGGTGCGAGGTTCTCATGGGTGGTCCTGACGACGTCGCTATCCCATACCGACGGAAAAGCCGAAGATCGACGCGAAGAAGCTTCCGAAACTGTCGTCCTCGTCGGTCTCCACCTCGTCCGGGGGCACGGTGACGGGCGGATCGAAGATGTCGGCTGGATCCTCCTCGACGTTGGGCGGCGTGACCTCGACGGGCTCCGGCACGGGGGCAGGCGGCACGGGCGGCGCGACAACCTCTTCGATCTGGGTCGACGCGTTCCCCGCCCATTCCTCGATCTCCGCCTCGCCCGCGTCGCTGCGCGCGAAGACAAGCCGCACCACTTCGCCCGGCTCGGAGAAGCTGACCGTCACGAAGCCCTCTTCGACTTCCGGTGCAAATGCCTCGCGCGCGGCGACGGAAAAGGTCTCCGCCTCGGCGCTCTGGTCGACGCCCTGTACGTCCTGCACGCCGAACAGCTCCTGCCAGTTGTCCGGAGGCGCGCCGGTCAGGCTTTCGCCCCAGACCGATTGCACGGGGCCAAGATCGTCGAGCGGGATGTCGTAGAGCATCTCCGCATCCTCGTCCTCGGGCGCGGTCAGGAAGATCACCAGCTTGTCGGGGCTGTCGAAGCCGAAGACCGACACCTCGTCCGTGCCGTGCTTGCTGTGGTCATTGTCCTCGTACCAATCCAGCACGCGGGTGCCGATCAGGCTTTCGGCCATCATGTCCTGCACGGCGCCGCCGACGAATATGTAGCTTTCGCCATCCGTGCCCTCGAAGCTGTGGCGCCCGGCATGGACGGAATCCCATGCGTAGCTGGTCATCGCCTCCGCCCCAAGCCCTTGGTATTCAGAGAAAATCTGCAAGATATTCTCGGCCTGATCCATCCCGTAGTCGCGGATTTCGAGCTGTTGCTGGTAGTAGCGCTCGAAACTCAGGTCCGAGCGCCCCTGAACATCGAGCTGCGACCGGCTCAACCCGTTTTCGCTTTCTGCATAGCGCGTTGCCGCCTCGCCGCGGGTGATGCTGGCGGTGTTGTACTCGGACACGAACAGCTTGGTGTCGTCTTGGCCCAGCTCCGCCCGGGCTGCGTCGTAGGCGTCAAGGATTTCGCCAATGTCCTCGACCCGGTTGTCCGCGCCCCGCGCCTCGAACGGGTAGCGGTGATGCGAAAGGTAGTCGCTGTTGATCAGGCTGGTGTCCGACAGGGAGTTCAGGATCATTTCGCTGGCCGCCGGCGTCTTGCCGGTCTGGACCGAGTATTCCACCTGTTCGGGGTCCACGTCATAGCGCGCTTCGACCTCGGCAATGACGTCGGAATAGGCGTTGACCACCTGCGCGTAATCGGCGGCCTTCACCACCTCTGATCCGCCTTCGAACACGTCGTAGAACTCGTTGCCGATCTCGATGATCAGCGTGTCGGGGAGGGTGCCAAATTCACCGGAATGCAGATCTTCGAGAAAGGCGCGCGCGCCCTCGACCAGCGCCTGCGGGTCGTCCTGATAACGCGCCGTGGGCAAGGTGATGGCGACGGCGATGTCATGCTCAAAGGCGTACTCAAAAACCTCTGCCAGATCGGGCTTGTTGGCAACGGGTTTGAACAGGCCTTTATGTTCGAACCCGTAGCGGCCATCGTCGCGCTCGGAAAGGTTGCCGCCGGGCCAGTGGATCATGCCGATGTCATGATCTTCCATCTGGTCTTCGAAGCGGGAGAACTTGCGAAAGGCCGTGTATTTCACCCCAAAGCTCGTCTGGCCGATCTCGTGCGAGCGGTCCACCACGTCCGGCGCGTCTATGTTCAACAGCGTAGACATACCTGTCCCCTTGTTCACCCAAGGCGGGACAGTAGGGGCCGGTTTACCAGTAAAGCGTTACCGCGGCGCGGCGCGGTCGGGGGCATTTGTCGCGCATTTGACAGACCCCGCTAAGGGGTTGAAAACCCTAAGCGTGGCGCCGCAATTCGTTTAAAATTTTATTGGAAAACAGCTTCTTAACCGGCATTCTGTGGACAGTTTTGGTCAACGACCCGTGCTGTTGCGCGGCTGGCTGCGATTCGCGTGGCCCCATGCCACAAGCGTTAAGCCTGACCCTAGGGCGAGAACTTCGCCGCGGGCCCGGCGAGGCGCGCGCGTTGGCGGCACAGGGCCGCTTCGTCCATCCGCCCGAGCTTTTCCAGCAGATCGGCCTTGTTGATGAGCGCCTGTGTGTAGCCGGGGGAGACGTCGATAGCCCGGCTCAGCAGCACCATCGCGTCCGCCTCACGCTTCATGTCGCGCATCAGAAGCGCGAGGTTGTTCAGCGCCTCGGCATAATCCGGGCGCTGGTCGATGGCGGCCAGAAAATGTGTCGCGGCCTCGGTGTGGCGGTCCATGCGGTGTAGCAACACGCCAAGATTATTCTGCGCCTCGACATAGTCCGGGCGCTGCGCCACGGCGCGCTGAAAGGGCTCAAGCGCGTCCTCAAGCTGGCCCATCACCTGCAAGATGATGCCGATCAGGTTCTGCGTGATGGGGAAGTCGGGATACGCGGCCTCGACCGTGCGCGCCGCCCCGAGCGCCTCTTCCAGCCGCCCCGATTGCAGCGGGGTGACGATGGACATGATCAGCTCCTCGGACGGCCGCGCGGTCATGTCTTTTTCACGCCGTATAGCTCCAGCCGGTGGCCCTTCAGCCGGTAGCCTAACCGTTCGGCTATTTTCTCCTGCAACGCCTCGATTTCGGGGTCGACGAACTCGATCACCTCGCCCGTCTGCATGTCGATCAGGTGGTCGTGGTGGTCGCGCTCGGCATCTTCGTAGCGGGCGCGCCCGTCGCCGAACTCGTGGCGCTCCAGCAGCCCTGCCTCCTCGAACAGTTTGACCGTGCGGTAGACCGTCGCGATGGAGATGCCGGGGTCCACCGCGGTGGCGCGCAGGTGCAGCTCTTCCACATCGGGGTGGTCGTCGGCATCCTCCAGCACCTGGGCGATCACCCGGCGCTGGCCCGTCATGCGCAAACCCTGCTCCGCCGAGCGGCTGATGATCGATTTGCCCATGCTGCGTCTGCCCTTGTCGTCTCGTTGCGTCATTTTAGGCGCGTGGGCGGCGCGGCTCCACCTAAAATTGCCGCGTCCGCTTGACTTATGCCGGGTGACGGCGCATTTGCCTCAGGAAGCCCGCGCCCAAACGAGGTGCCGCGTGAGCCCTGAGAATGGGCTTTGCACCGGTGCAGGCACATCCACGTTCCCGATATTCACGCGAATGGGTCCGGCGGGGGAGACGCCCCCGCGACCATTGTAACGCGCCCCCATGGCCCCAAGCGGCCATCGGGCCCCCCATGTCACGAGAGGACATGTTTTGAACAAGTTTGAAGCCTTGGGCATCTCGCCCAAGATTGCCCAGAAACTCGCCGATAACGGCATCACCGAACCGACCCCCATCCAGACCGAGGCGATCCCGATCGTGCTGACCGGCCGCGATGTCATGGGGCTGGCCCAGACCGGCACCGGCAAGACCGCGGCCTTCGGGCTGCCGATGATCCACAACCTGATGGGGCTTGGCACCAAGCCCGCCCCGCGCACCGTGCGCGCCCTGATCCTCGCCCCCACCCGGGAGCTCGCCAAGCAGATTTGCGACAACCTGAAGATGTTTCAGGGCGGCGGCCATCTGAAGATTAACATGGTCGTGGGCGGCGTCAGCATTAACCCGCAAAAGAAGGCCGCCGAGCGCGGCATGGACATCCTCGTGGCCACCCCCGGCCGCCTGATCGATCTGATCGAGCAGAAGGCCCTGACCCTGTCGGAGGCGCAGTATCTCGTCCTGGACGAGGCCGACCAGATGCTCGACATGGGCTTCATCCATGCCTTGCGCCAGATCGCCAAGCTGCTGCCCGAGAAGCGCCAGACGCTGCTGTTCTCGGCCACGATGCCCAAGCTGATGGAAGAGCTGGCCGCGACGTACCTCGACCACCCGCGCCGCGTGCAGGTGGCCGCCCCCGGAAAGACCGCCGACAAGATCACCCAAAGCGTGCATTACATCGCCAAGGCCGCCAAGAACGACCTGCTGATCGAGCTGATGGACAAGCACCGCGACGATCTTGCCTTGGTCTTCTGCCGCACCAAGCACGGCGCCGAGAAGCTGATGAAGCTTCTCGATAAGAAGGGCTTCGCCGCGGGCTCGATCCACGGCAACAAGTCGCAAAACCATCGCGACCGCTCGCTGGCGCAGTTCAAGGCGGGCACGCTGAAGATCCTTGTGGCGACCGATGTGGCCGCGCGCGGCATCGATATTCCCGGCGTGGGCTTCGTCTACAATTACGACTTGCCGAACGTGCCCGAAAGCTATGTGCACCGGATCGGGCGGACCGCGCGTGCGGGCCGCGAGGGCGAGGCGATTGCCTTCTGCGCCCCCGACGAGATGGGCGAGCTGAAAGACATCGAAAAGATGCTCAAGATCACCATTCCCGTGGCAGGCGGGCGCCGCTGGGCGCCGTCCGAGGAAGAGAAGAAACCGGCGCGTGGCGGCGGTGGCGGTGGCCGCGGTGGCGGACGCCCCGGTGGCGGGCGCCGCGGCCAGGGCAAGCCGAAGGCTGTGGGAGGGGGCGATGCGCCGTCCGGGCCGCCCAAGCGCAAGCGCACACGGCGGCGTCGGGGGCAAGGGCCGAAGGCGGCCTAGACCCACGCGCGGGCGCGGGCTTTAGCGAAGCGTTAATCCGGGGCTGCTAGGCAGGGCCGAAAGCTGAGCAAGACAAAGGCCCCGCCCATGAAAAACTGGCGCAAACCCCGCGCTCCGGCCCGGTTTTCAGTCACCATGCGCACCGACGGCGAGGCCCACAGGGTGGTCATTGTCAACGTGCATGAGGATGGGGCGGGCATCTACGGCGTCCCGCATCTGGAGCCGGGCACCGCGGTGGACCTGACCTTCCTGCACCACAGCATCCCCGCCCTGATCATGTGGCGGCACCGCTACACGGCCGGGGTGAAGTTCGACACACCGATCTCCGACAAGATGGTCGCGCGGATCCGCAGGCTCTCGCGCAGTCAGGCAGCGTAAGAGGGACGGCCCAAACACGCGGTCCCTTGCCCGAGGGCCAGCTACAGCGAGAAGACCGTGAGCCAGTCGCCCTGCGCCGGGGTGTAGCCATGGCCCTTGATCAGGTGACGGATCACCGCCGGGATATGCGCCGCGCCATAGACCACCCCGATACACCCGCGCGGCCCGGCGGGTTGCGCGAGATGCTCGTCCAGCGCCGCGCACAAATGCGCATCGCGCCGATCCAGGATTACCGTGTCCACGTCCTTGAACGTCTCATCCAGAATATCGCCCCGCGCCGCGAGCAGCTCTACCTCGAGATGCCGCGCCAGCATGGCCCGCGTTCCGAAATGGCGCAGGTAGGTGAAGTACCCATGGCTTACGATGGGCAGAAAGGATCGTATGGCCCATGGCAGCCCGCGCCACTGGGCGTCGAAATCCGCGTCCGCCTCAAGCCGGATGATCCGGTCCCGCACGGCCTCGAGCGGCATCTCCCGCTGCGACACCAGACCTAGGCGTGGCGCGCGGGCCAACTGTCCATATCCGCGTGACAGGCGCGCCGCGGTCCGCCCGCCGACACCTTCGAGCAGGATCGTGTCGCACCCGTCCAGCCGCTCGGCGACGGCGTCATAGAAGCCGCGCTCCGCAACATGAACCATGGGGCACAGCATGACCGTGCGGGCCGCATCGGGACTGGCGAGGGTCCAGATCGCGCTGCGCACACCAAAACTCGAGCTTTCCAGAATCTGCATCGTTGCTCAGTCGCGACCGCCCGATGAAATAAGGCCCCTTCGGGAGGGGCCTTGAGACTTAGAACGGGATTTCGTCGTCGATGTCGCTGGACGGGCCCGGCTGGCTGCCGCCACCGCCGCTGCCACCACCATATCCGCCGCCGCCCGAGGGGCCGCTGTCATAGCCGCCTCCACCGCCACCGCCGTAGCTGTCACCGCCGCCGCCGCCACCTTCGCCGCGACCGTCCAGCATGGTCAGGGTCGAGGTGTAGGGCCGCAGCACCACTTCCGTAGAGTAGCGATCCTGGCCGGACTGGTCCTGCCATTTGCGGGTCTCCAGCTGGCCCTCGATATACACTTTCGAGCCCTTCTTGAGATACTGCTCGGCCACGCGGGCCAGCGGCTCCGAGAAGATGGCGACCGAGTGCCACTCGGTGCGCTCGCGCCGCTCCCCGGTGTTGCGGTCCTTCCAGTTCTCGGAGGTGGCGATGCGCAGATTGCACACCTTGCCGCCGTTCTGGAACGTGCGCACTTCCGGGTCGCGCCCGAGATTGCCGATGAGAATGACTTTGTTGACTGAACCGGCCATGGCGGGCCTCCCCCGAATCTTGTGTCTGACTGCGTTATATCAGCGGTATTTGGTTAACGGCAGATGTACAACCACACTGTGTAGTGTCTCTGCTCGACACGGGGGGCTGGCGCAATCGGCCAAAGCGGCTATATTGCCGCCACAACCGAGACGAGATCACGACCAGCTGGGGCTGAAAGAGATGCGAAACCGATTGGGATGGGTGTTGGCCGCGGCGCTTATGGTGCCTGCCACGCCAAGCGTGACCTTGGCCGAAGGGCTGGTGTCATCCGGCTCGACCAGCTCGCGCTCCAAGGTGTTCAACTCGCAGGCCCGGCTGCTCGATGGGCGCCTGTCATCGCAGTACAAAGCCTCCGGCAAGCTCAGACCGAAAAGCAAGGTCGCGTCGCTCGATCGTTCCAGCACCGCCATCCCGCGCTACCGCGGCTCGCAGCGCAGCGTCTATCTCGACGACGCCAAGGCCGCCGCCCGCCGCCACGGCATTCCGCAGGATCTGTTCCTCGCACTCGTGCAGCAGGAAAGCGCGTGGCGCCCCGGAGCCGTGTCGCACGCGGGTGCCATCGGTCTGGCGCAGCTGATGCCCGCCACCGCGCGCAAGCTGCGGGTGAACCCGCGCGATCCGAAACAGAACCTCGAAGGCGGCGCGCGTTATCTCAAACAGATGTACCGTAAGTTCGGCTCGTGGCGCCTCGCACTGGCCGCCTATAATGCCGGCCCCGGCGCGGTCGAAAAGCATGGCGGCATCCCGCCTTACCGCGAGACGCGCAATTACGTGCGCAAGATCCTGGGCAGCTGACAGCTCTCCATTTGGTCTGAAATACTCCAGAGAGTTTGCCCGCGTGGCTGAGAGACAGCGTCTCTCAAAGAACGCAAATAGATCGCGAGCGGCGCAGCCGCGCATTTGGATCAGGCCAGCGCGTCCGTCAGAACCGTGCGCACCACATCAATATCCACATCCGACGTGACAAAGGCCTCGCCGATGCCGCGGGCCATGATGAAGTTCAGCGTGCCTTGGGTCACCTTCTTGTCCTGACCCATCAGAGTGATCAGCCCGTCCGCATCGGGCAGATCGCCCGGAATGTCGCGCAGGTCGGTTTTCATGCCCATCGCCTTGAGATGGGCGCGCACGCGGCTCGGCGCCTCCTGGCTGCACAGCCCCAGCCGCTGCGAGACCTCAAAGGCCAGCGCGCAGCCGATGGCGACGCCCTCGCCGTGGAGCAGCCGGTCGGAATAGCCCGTCGCGGCCTCCAGCGCGTGCCCGAACGTGTGGCCGAGGTTCAAAAGCGCGCGGTCGCCCTGTTCGGTCTCGTCGCGGGCGACGATGTCGGATTTCATCTGGCACGACCAGCGCACCGCCTCGATCCGCTTGTCGACATCACCCGCGGCCATGGCGGCGGCGTTCTGCTCGAGCCATTCGAAGAAGGACGCATCCCCCAGCAGGCCGTATTTCACCACCTCGCCGTAGCCTGCGAGGAAGTCGCGCTCGGTCAGGGTGCCCAGCACGGAGACGTCGATCAGCACCAGGGACGGTTGGTGGAAGGCCCCTATCAGGTTCTTGCCCTGCGGCGCGTTGATCGCAGTCTTGCCACCCACAGAGCTGTCGACCTGCGCCAGCAGCGAGGTTGGGATCTGCACGAAGCGCACGCCGCGGCGCAGGATCGCGGCGGCAAAGCCCACCAGATCGCCGATCACCCCGCCGCCGAAGGCGATCACCATGTCGCCGCGCTCGATCTGCTGGTCAAGCAGCCATTCCACCGATTGGCTCAGATAGGGCCAGCTCTTGGTGGCCTCGCCCGCGGGCAGGGCCATATGGGTCATCTCGATGCCCGCCGCGGCCAGCCCGGCACGCAGGCTGTCGAGATGCAGCCGCGCGACGGTCTCGTCGGTGATTACCGCCACGCGCGGGCGCGACAGCATCGGCGCGATACGCGCGCCTGCCTCGGCCAAAAGCCCCGCGCCGATGTCGATGTTGTAGCTCCGCTCGCCCAGCGGCACATGCACGTTGCGTTCGGTCACGAGGCTTTGTCCTTCAATAGGTTCGCGCCCGCCAGCGCATCGATCACCCGGGCGGCCATCTGGTCGATGGAGTAGCTGGCATGGGCCTCCACCGCCAGATCGGCCTTGGCATAGATTGGCGTGCGGGCCTCGTAGATGTCCTTGAGCGTGGCATAGGGGTCGCCCGTGCGCAGCAGTGGCCGGGTCGTCTTGTGGCGCACCCGCTCCCACAAAAGTGCCAGATCGGCCTTCAGCCAGACCGTCGTGGCCCGCTTGGCGATCATGGCGCGGTTGTCGGCGCTCAGATACGCGCCGCCGCCCGTGGACAAAACCGCCGGAGCCCCGTCAAGCAGCCGCGCGATCACCTCGCTTTCGCGGGCGCGGAAAAATTCCTCGCCGTCACGCTCGAATATCTCCGCGATGGAGCAATTGGCGGCCTCCACCAGCGCTTCGTCACTGTCGAGAAACGGCACCCCCAATGCGCGGGCCATGGCACCGCCGATCGCGGTCTTTCCGGCCCCCATCATGCCCACAAGCACGACCGGTTTGATCAAGGTCTGGGCGGGTGACGGCATTCTCTCGCTCAATTTACTAATTTCTTGCCTCAATGGCGTGAACTCGCCCAAAATTCCATATATGAATCGCAGCAAGGGCGTAAAGAGCGGCACCAGGTCGACCGGAGCCCGACGCATAACGAATAAGGCAGAGGCAGCGTGTTTAGGCTTTTCAAAGCTTTGGTTTTTCTCATCGTGGTGGGAATCGTAGGCATTATCGGTTATGCCTACCTCGGAGACCTGACCCCGAACCGGGTTGAGGTGAACCAACCGGTAACCCTGGATGTCAACTAGACGCGTCGCTCTCTCCTCCTTTTTAGCCCTTTCCCTTGCCGGCCCGGCCCTGTCCGAAGAGCCGCTTTCCGCGATTGACTGGCTGTCGGATGTAGTCGCCACGCCCGTCGTGGTGGCCCCCCCGGTGATCGACGGGGTCAAGCCCGCCGATGATGTGGCGACAAGCGCGGTGCCCGAGCCCGTCATCCAGACCACGCTGGGCGCCCCAAGCCGCGACGCGGTGGGGCTGCGGCCCGTCGGCGTGACCGGGCTGCCCGCACGCTTCTGGGGCACCACCCGCAGCGCCGATCTGGCGGCGGCGCTGATGGATCTGCGCCCCGACCTGCCGCCGCCCCTGTCCGATCTGGTGCGGATGATCCTGCTGGCGGAGCTGGACCCGCCGCTCGATACCTCCGCGGAGGCCGTGCTGTTCCAGGCGCGGGTCGACATGCTTCTGAGCCTCGGCGCGCTGGAGCAGGCCCGCGCGCTTTTGGAGCGGGCCGGACCGACCTCGCCCGCGCTGTTTCGGCGCTGGTTCGATGTCAGCCTGCTGGTGGGCGAGACCGATGACGCCTGCCGCGACATGCTGGCCAAGCCGAACCTGTCGCCGACCTATCCCGCGCGCATCTTCTGCATGGCGCGGGCGGGCGCGTGGGAGCGCGCGGCACTGACGCTGAACACCGCCAAGACCCTTGGCGTGATTTCCGAGCGCGAGGATGCGCTGATCGCCCGCTTCCTCGACCCGGAGCTTTTCGAGGGCGAGCCGCCGCTGCCGCTGCCCGCGCGGATCACGCCCTTGAACTTCCGCATGCACGAGGCGATTGGCGAGCCGCTGAACCCCGCGAGCCTGCCCAATGCGTTTTCGTTTACGCAACTGTCCGACACGGTCGGCTGGAAGGCCCGGATCAGCGCCGCCGAACGTCTGGCGCGCAGCGGAGCGATCTCGCCCGCGCGCCTGCTGGCGATCTATTCCGAGCGCAAGCCTGCGGCCTCTGGCGGGGTGTGGGACCGGGCCGCCGCAGTACAGGGCCTGGAAGCGGCGCTTGCCGGGGCGGACACCGCCGCCATCGCCGCGCGCTTGCGGGACGCTGTGCGCGCCATGCGCCGGGCGGGGCTGGAGCCTGCCTTGGCGAGCCTTTTCGGCGAAGCGCTGATCGGGCTGCAACTGCCGGGCGCGGCGGGGCAGGATGCGACGCGGCTGATGCTGCTCTCGCCGGTCTACGAGCAGGCCGCACAGTCCGGGCTGCCGGAGGAATTCGATCTGCACGGCGCTGTGGCCACCGGGGATGCGCAGGCGCTCGGCGCGGCGCTGCGCGACGATCAAGGGGCCACGCGCGCCGCCATTGCGGCGGCCTTCACCACGCCCGGACCCGCCGATGAGGACCGCGCGCTGATCGAGGCGGGCAATCTGGGGCTTGCGAGCCTGCACGCGATCAAGCGGCTGGAGGACGGGGCGGACGCGGACCCCAAGGCGCTGTCAGACGGGCTGCGCACCCTGCTGCATCTAGGCTTCAATGACGCCGCCCGCCGCCTCGCGCTTTTCGTGCTGATTACCGGGACGCGCGCGTGAGCGCCGTGGGGCTTGCGCCTGGGATGGCGCGCTGGATCGAGACGTTTCTCGATGCGCAGGCGGCCGAGCTCGATGCCTCCGAGAACACGCGGCTGGCCTACGGCCGCGACCTGATCGACGTGGCAGGTTGGGCGCAGGACCAGGGCTTGCGTTTCGAGACGCTGCAACGCGCCGATGTGGAAGCCTATCTCATTCATTGCGACGCCCAGGGGCTGGCGCAATCGACCCGCGCGCGGCGGCTCTCGGCGATCAAGCAGCTCTACCGGTTCGCCTATGAGGAGGGCTGGCGCGAGGACAACCCGGCGATCCAGATCAAGGGACCGGGGCGCAAGAAATCCCTGCCCAAGACCCTGAGCGTCGAGGAGGTGGACCGGCTGCTTGGCGCCGCGCAGAGCTCTGCGCGCAGTCTTGACGACCGGCTGCGCAACACCTGCCTGATGGAGCTGCTCTATGCCACGGGGATGCGGGTGTCAGAGCTGGTGACCCTGCCGGTGTCCGCCGCGCGCGGCGATCCGCGCATGCTGCTGGTGCGCGGCAAGGGCGGCAAGGAGCGGATGGTGCCCCTGGCGGCGTCCGCGCGCGACGCGCTCGCGGTCTGGATCGAGACCCGCGATGCGCTGGACGCGGCGGCGCAAGAGAAAGGGAAGCCTGCCTCGAAATTCCTGTTCCCGTCGCGGGGCAAGGCGGGACATCTGACGCGGCATCGCTTCTACATGCTGATCAAGGAGCTGGCCGTGGCGGGCGGGGTCGACCCGTCGAAGGTCACACCCCACACCTTGCGCCACGCTTTCGCGACCCATCTGCTGGCGAACGGGGCCGATCTGCGGGCGATCCAGACCCTGTTGGGCCATGCCGATATCTCGACCACCGAGATTTACACCCATGTTCTGGATGAGCGGTTGAAGGAGTTGGTGCTGGAGCATCACCCGCTCGCAAAAGACGACCGCTGAGCACCGGTGAGTGTCGCCGCGGGCTGCGCCCGCGTCGATCCGCTGGGGGCTCCGCCCCCAGACCCCCGCCGTATTTGTGGAACAAAGAAAGAGGAGTGGCTTCTCGGGTGGGCTTGTGGTCGAGACTGACCACCGGGGGTTTACCTCCCCCGGGCCTTTTGCGCGGCAGGCGGTGCCTTGGCCCGATACGTGTGGGGGCTGTCTTCGGCACCTGATCTGCTCTGGGTGTGCCCCGTTTGGTGTGACGGGGCGGGTGGACGTCCGCGGAGGGGTTTAATGCGGGCCGCGTTAAGGTTGCGTTAGGGCTGCGTGCGGCGGGGCGCTACCTGCGCAACGGACGGGGCAGCACGTCCTCGGACGGCCAGAGGCCGGTGCGCAGCGCGGTCTCGTAGCCTTGGGTAAGGCCTGCGACCTCCATCGCGCGGGCGGCAGCTTTGAAATCGTAGCTGAGGCTGTGAAAGCGTATCCCATCGTCCGCGAGGGTCGCATAGCGGGCCTCCGGGCGGCCGTCATGGGGCGGCATGCCGATCACGCCCGCATTGATCCAGTGGCGCGCGCCGATGCGGCGCTCAAACGCGATGCCGCAATGGCCTGCGATAACGCCGTCGATGGGGCCGGTCTGGGCCTCGATCGTGGTGAATTCCGCCTCGAACATCTCGTCGGGGTCCGAGGGCCAGATGAACCGCGCGATGTCGCGCGCGCCGCCATGGATCACCGCGTAGCGTTTGGCCCCGTGGGTGAAGGTCAGCCAGTCGGGCGTGTCGGCCCAGAACCGCTGCGCGCGGGGACCGATCTGGTTGCTGGCATGCTCGAACCACGTCTTTGCGGCGATGTCGCAGGCGGTGCCGCTTTCGAACCCGCAGCCGCACTCGGACGCGCCTGCTAAGAGCTGCGCCTCGCAATTGCCCAGGATCGCGGGGCAGCCGTAATCGGCCAGCCGTTCGGCACAGGCCAGCGCATCCGCGCCGTAGGCCACCACGTCGCCGGTGAAGATCGCGCGCTCGGGTGGGACGCCCAAGCCGAGCAGCGCATCGAGAGCCTGCAGGTTGGAATAGGCACCGCCGAAGAGCAGGATGGTGCCGCTCAGGGGCCCGAGATCGCGGATGCGGGGTGCAGTCATTTGGCGGTTTCCCTTGAAGCAGGGGGCATGGAGCCCCATAACCTCCCTTTAACCTGTCAAACAAAGGCTTGAGAACCCAGATGGACGACCCCTCGACGATTTATGACAGCGCATTCTGGCTGACCGCGGGGGGCATCCTGGTGCTTTTGGCCTTCTCGGGCTTTTTCTCCGGCTCCGAGACAGCGCTGACTGCGGCCTCGCGCGGCAAGCTGCGCAGCCAGGCGGACAAGGGCTCGAGCGGGGCGCAACGGGCGTTGCGGATCACCGAGGACAATGAGCGGCTGATCGGATCGGTGCTGCTGGGCAACAACCTGGTCAACATCCTCGCGGCCTCGTTGGCGACGTCGCTGTTCACCAAGGCGTTCGGCGAGAGCGGCGTCGCGCTGGCCACCTTGGTCATGACCCTGCTGGTGCTGATCTTCGCCGAAGTGCTGCCCAAGACCTACGCGATCACCAATTCGGAGCGGGCGGCGGCGCTTGTTTCGGCCCCGATTTCCGTCGTGGTGCTGGTGTTTGCGCCGGTCGTGACAGCGGTGCGCGCGCTGGTGCGCGGCATGCTGCGGGTCTTTGGCGTCGATATCGACCCCGACAGCCAGATCCTGTCGGTGCACGAGGAAATTGCGGGCGCGCTGGCGCTGGGCCACGAGGAAGGCGTCGTGCAAAAGGAGCAGCGCGACCGGCTGCTGGGCGCGCTCGACCTTGCGGACCGGGATGTGGAGGAGATCATGCTCCACCGCTCCGAGATCGAGATGATCAATGTCGCCGATCCGCCCGAGGCGGTGCTGAGCCAGTGCCTGAACAGCCGGTTCACCCGCCTGCCGGTTTTCGAGGGCGAGCAGGAGAATATCGTGGGTGTCATGCACGCCAAGGACCTGCTGCGCGCCGTGGACAAGACCCTGCGCGGCCCCGACGGCATCCAGGGTGATCTGAGCGGGTTCGACATCATGGACGTGGTGCGCAAGCCGTATTTCGTGCCGGAAACCACCGCGCTTGATGACCAGATGCGGCAGTTCTTGAAGCTGCACACGCATTTTGCCCTCGTTGTGGACGAGTACGGGGCGCTGCAGGGTCTGATCACGCTGGAGGATATCCTCGAGGAGATCGTGGGCGAGATCACCGACGAATTCGACGTGGCCGAGGTGGATGCCCTGCGCCCCGAGAGTGACGGCAGCTACCGCATTGACGGGGCGATGACGATCCGGGACCTCAACCGCATGGCCGACTGGTCGCTTCCTGATGACGAGGCCAACACCGTCGCAGGGCTGGTGATCCACGAGGCGCAGTCGATCCCGACGGTGGGGCAGGTGTTCTCCTTCCACGGGTTTCGGTTCGAGGTGGTGGAGCGGCAGCAAAACCGCCTGACCAAGCTGAAAGTGCGCCCGCTGTGAGCGCGCGCAAGATCATTATCGACACCGACCCGGGGCAGGATGACGCGGTGGCGATCCTTCTGGCGCTGGCCTCGCCCGAGCTGGACGTTCTGGGCGTGGTGGCCGTGGCGGGTAATGTGCCGCTGCCGCTGACCGAGAAGAATGCCCGCATCGTCTGCGAGCTGGCGGGGCGGCCGGATATGCGCGTCTTCGCGGGCTGCGACGCGCCGATGGTGCGCAAGCTGGTCACGGCCGAGCATGTGCATGGCAAGACCGGGCTGGACGGCCCGCAGCTGCCGGAGCCGACCATGGCGCTGCAGGAACAGCACGGGGTGGATTTCATCATCGAGACGGTGCGCGCGCAGGATGGCGTGACGCTGTGCCCGCTGGGGCCGCTGACCAATATCGCAACGGCCTTCGAGCGAGCGCCGGATATCGTCGAGCGGGTCGAAGAGATCGTGCTGATGGGCGGCGCGTATTTTCAGGTGGGCAACATCACCCCCGCGGCGGAGTTCAACATCTATGTGGACCCGGAGGCGGCGCGGATTGTCTTTGGCTCTGGCGTCAAGATCACCGTGATGCCGCTGGACGTGACCCATAAGGCGCTGACGACGCAAGCCAGGGTCGACGCATTCCGCGACATGGGTACCGAGGTCGGGCGCATGGTGGCGGAATGGACGAATTTCTTCGAGCGGTTCGACAAGGAGAAATACGGCTCTGCCGGGGCACCACTGCATGACCCGT
This sequence comes from Litoreibacter ponti, assembly GCF_003054285.1. Classification (NCBI taxonomy): domain Bacteria; kingdom Pseudomonadati; phylum Pseudomonadota; class Alphaproteobacteria; order Rhodobacterales; family Roseobacteraceae; genus Litoreibacter; species Litoreibacter ponti. The sequence continues at coordinate 277,466 of NZ_QBKS01000002.1, read as the reverse complement.
GCGTGATCGCCTACCTGCTGCGGCCGGAGCTGTTCTCTGGCCGGTTTGTGAATGTCGAGATCGAGTGCGGGTCGGAGCTGACGCTGGGCATGACCGTTGCCGACTGGTGGCGGGTGAGCGGGCGGGCGCCCAATGCGATGTTCATGGGCGATGTGGATGCGGATGGTTTTTTTGCGCTGCTGGTGGAGCGGTTGGCGCGCCTGTGAGATCTGACGCTTGCGGCTTCGGTCGGGATGTCCGTATTTTTGGAACAAAGAAAGGGTGGGGCGGTGCACTTTGTGGGGCCGCGTTAACCTTAATGGGGAATAAAATTTACCATGAGCGAGCTGTCTGCGCCGGTCTTTGACAATGCCTATGCCCGCCTGCCGGAGCGGTTCTACACGCGGCTGGACCCGGCCCCCGTGGTAGCGCCCGCGTTGATCGCCTTGAATGATGGGCTGGCGGCCGAGATGGGGCTGGATGCGGGTTGGCTGCGCTCGGAGGCGGGGATTGCGATGTTGGCTGGGAACGTGATGCCCGATGGCGCGCAGCCGCTGGCGCAGGCCTATGCCGGGCATCAGTTCGGGGGCTGGTCACCGCAACTGGGCGATGGGCGCGCGAATGTTTTGGGTGAAGTGATCGGGCCTTCTGGACGGTGGGACGTGCAATTGAAGGGCTCTGGCCCGACGCCCTATTCTCGGATGGGGGACGGGCGGGCGGCTTTGGGGCCGGTTTTGCGGGAATACATCGTCTCGGAAGCGATGCACGCGCTGGGCGTGCCGACCACGCGGGCGCTGGCCGCGGTCAGCACCGGCGAAGAGGTGCTGCGCGAGGCGCGCCTGCCGGGGGCGGTTTTGACGCGGGCGGCACGCTCGCATATCCGGGTAGGCACATTCCAATATTTCGCCGCGCGGCAGGATGTCGAGGCGTTGGCGCTGCTGATGGAGGAGGCGCGAGGCCGGCATTACCCGGAGCTGGCGGAAGGCGACGCGCTGGGGTTCCTGCAGGCGGTGGTCGCCGCACAGGCGGATCTGGTGGCGCGCTGGATGGGGCTGGGCTTTATCCACGGCGTGATGAACACCGACAACACTCATGTGGGCGGGCTGACGATTGATTACGGGCCCTGCGCCTTCATGGATGCCTACCACCCGGCGCAGGTGTTTTCGTCCATCGACCAGATGGGGCGCTATGCCTATCAGGCGCAGCCGCAGATCCTCGTGTGGAACCTGGCGCAGCTGGCGTCCTGCCTTCTGCCGTTGATGGGCGAGGATGCAGAGCAGGCCATCGAGGATGCGCAAGAGGTGCTGGGCGGCTTCGGGGAGCTTTATACCGAGGCCTGGAAGCGGGTGTTCTTCGCCAAGATCGGGCTGTCCGAGGGCGGCGATGACGAAGTGGCGCTGGTGCAGGACCTGCTGACCCGGATGGCCGAGAACCAGGCTGACTTTACCCTGACCTTCCGCGCCATGGCGCGCGGCGCGGGCGCGCGGGAACAGTTCGTGGACCCGACCGCCTTTGATGCGTGGGCCAAGGGTTGGCAGGGGGACGAGGCCGTGATGCGGGCGGCGAACCCGGCCTTCATCCCGCGCAACCACCGCGTGGAAGAGGCCATTCAGGCGGGCAATCGCGGTGACTTCGCGTCGTTCGAGCGGCTGGTGGAGGTCTTGCAGCGGCCCTATGAGGATCAGCCGGAGCATGCCGCGCTGGAAGCGGCGCCCACCGAGCAGCAGATCGTGCGTCAGACCTTCTGTGGGACCTGAGGGCCCGGCGATTTGGCGGGACGGTTGATCAGCACGATGCCGATGGCCACCAGTGCCAGCGCGCCCCAGATCGACAGGCCGACCTGCTCGCCCAGCAGCAGCCAGCCCAGAAGCACCGAGAAGACCGGCGACAGGAAGCTGAAGCTCGCCACGCCCGAGGCGGGGTAGAGCGTCATCAGCCACAGCCAGAACACGAAGCCCATGCTCACCACCACGACCGTCTGGAAGGCCAGCGCGGCGTAGTGAATGGGCTCCGGCGCGCGCATCAGATCGCCAAAGAGCGGCGCGGCCAGCAGCAGGATCGGGGCGGAGATCAGCACCTGCCACAACAGCTGCACCTCGGGGGGGACGGTCTTGAGCGGCGTGGCCTTGACCAGCAATGCCGTCGCGGCCCAGCCGATGGCCGCGCCCAGGGCGCACAGATCGCCGATCAGGGATGCCTCGCCCCCGCCGGAGCGGTCAAGAATGGCCCAGGCGACCCCGGCAAAGGCCACCAGTAACCCCACGCTCTTGCGCGCGGTCAGATGGTCGCCGGGCAGGAAGACATGGGCCATCAGGGCCAGCCATAAAGGCATGGAATAGAAGATGACGGAGGCGCGGGAAACCGTCGTGAGATCGAGCGCGGTGAACAGGAAGATGAACTCGGCGCAGAACACCAGACCGACCAGGATCGCCGATGGCAGCACGGCGCGGGGCAGGGCAAGCGGGATGCCGCGGGCCATCATCCATGCCACGATGCAGACCGTCGCCCCCGCCGAGCGCAGCCCGGCCATGAAGACCGGGCCGAAGCCCTCGCCGGAGAACTTGATCACCACCTGATTGAAGGCCAGCAACAGCGAGAAGCCGATCAGGCAAGCCGCGCCGAAGGCGTCGATATGGGATTTGGGCTGCATCCCCCGCAATCGCGCAGGATTGCGGTGGGGTCAATGGTGTGCGGTGTCGGCGTGGCCCTAGCCGAGGAGCAGAATGTCCGACGCCCCGGCGGAGCGGCGCAGGGCGTGCACGTCCTCCAGCTCCGCGTCATGGGCCCATGCGAGCGCCGAGTCCTTGTCGGGAAAACTCAACAGCGCTGCCACATTCGGCGCGTCAGGCGCGCCGTCGAGCACGGTGAAATCGGGCGTGGCCGTCTCGACCTTGCCGCCGTGCTTGGCCAGCGCAGCACCCGCGACATCGCGGTACGCGGCAAGCGCTTCGGGGTTGGTGACGGTAAGGGCGGCGTAAGCGTAGATCATCTGGGGTCTCCATATTTGAATGATGCGATGAACTTACGGCAGGGAGATATCTGCGAAAACGCGTGTATTTGCAGGTATGGCGTGCAAAAATGCATATCATGGATATGGCATGGGACGATCTGCGCACGGTGATGGTGCTGGTGCGCCACGGCTCGCTGGCGGGGGCGGCGCAGGCGCTGGGGGTGAACTACACCACCGTGGCGCGCCGGGTGCGCCGCGCGGAAGACGCGCTTGGCCAGCCGATCTTCGAGCGCTTGCCCGACGGCTACCACCCCACGGATACCGCCCATCTCATCGCGGCCAAGGCCGAGCAGATGGAGGCTGCCGAGCACGGGCTGATGCGGCAGTTGCGCGGGGCGGAGACCGCGTTGTCGGGGCCGCTGACGATCACCGCGCCGCAATTGCTGATCGCCTCGCTGCTGGCGCCCGTCATTGATCAGTTCACCAGCGCCCACCCGGAGGTTGAGCTGACCGTGCGTGCGACCAACCAGCGGCTGGACCTCGCCCGGCGGGAGGCGGACCTCGCCGTGCGCATCAGCCGCGACCCCGGCGACACGCTCACGGGGCTGCGCCTGCTGGCCCAGGACAGCGCGAGCTTTGCCAGCCCCGCATGGGCCGCGCGGATCGAGGCGGAGCCGCAGGCGATGATCGACTGGGTCGTCTATGATGCCTACCCGGACCCGCCGCAGGCGCGCTCGGCGCGCTATCCCAACCATCGGGTACGGCTCAGGCTCGACGACATGGTGGCGATGATCGGCGCGGCGAAGGCGGGGTTGGGAGTGATCCGCATGCCGATGTTTCTGGGCCGCACCACCGAAGGATTGCAGCAGGTGCCGGTGCTGGAGCCGCAGCCCTACCCCGATATCTGGGTCGTGGGGCATCCCGATGTGTGGCCGGGGGCGAAGCTTGCGGCCTTCCGCTCGATGCTGGTGGCCCATTGCAAGACGCGCGCGGCGCTGTTCGTCGGTTGAGTTGGCCGGGCAGGGCGGGTAAAGCGCGGCCCATGAGCACACCCAAAGACCCCAACGCCCCCGACACTCGCACGTGGCGCAACTTCTACGGTCGCATGAAGGGCAAGGCGCTGCACCCGCGTCAGGAAAAGGACCTTGAAGAGGTCCTGCCGAAGGTCCGCCTGGCCAATGTGACGTGGGAGGAGAACCCCGACCGCACGCTGCTGGACATTGCCGCGCTGACCCAAGGCCGCCCGCTCTGGCTGGAGGTGGGCTTTGGCGCGGGCGAGCATATCGTGCATCAGGCACAGGCGAACCCGGACACGCTCTTCATCGGCTGCGAGCCCTATATCAATGGCACCGCGGCGCTGCTGGGCAAGATCCGGCGTCAAGGGGTCGAGAACATCCTCGTCCACCCCGGCGACGCGCGCGACCTGTTCGACGTACTGCCGCCCGCCTGCCTTGACCGGGCCTTTCTGCTCTATCCCGATCCGTGGCCCAAGGCCCGCCACCACCGCCGCCGCTTCGTGACCGAGGAACATCTGGGGCCACTGGCCAAGAAGATGAAGCCCGGCACGACGTTCCGTGTGGCGACCGATATCGAGGATTACGTGCGCCAGACGCTCGAAGAGGTTCCGCGCGCGGGCTTCACCTGGACCGCGGAGCGGGCGCAGGATTGGCGGCAGCCCTGGACCGACTGGCTGTCGACGCGTTACGAGCAGAAGGCCCTGCGCGAGGGCCGCACGCCCCATTACCTGACCTTTACGCGGGACTGACCCGATTGAGCGGCTGTCGCCGCCCGCTATTCTTTATTTGGCGCCTCAAGCTTCGTTTTGGCAAAAATACTCAAAGTCCGTCACATGTTACAGGCGCAGAGATTGAGTATTTGGGCCAAAACGAAGCCAATATGCGAAGTCCAATGGACGCCCCCGGCTGGCTCGTCTACACCATCCCGACGTCACTGCTAACGAAGAGATCACGCCCATGTCCGCCCACGGTGAGCCCATCCCGATGACCTCCGCCAAAGGCGGACCGCTGACAGGGGAGGCCCATGTGCCCGGCGACAAGTCGATCTCGCATCGCTCACTGATCCTGGGCGCGATGGCGGTAGGCGAGACCAGGGTCTCCGGTTTGCTGGAGGGCCAGGACGTGCTCGACACCGGCCGCGCGATGCAGGCTTTCGGTGCCGAAGTGGTCAACCATGGCGGCGGCAATTGGTCTGTGCACGGCGTCGGCGTCGGCGGCTTTGCCGAGCCGTCCCAGGTCATCGATTGCGGCAATTCCGGCACTGGCGTGCGCCTGATCATGGGCGCGATGGCGACCTCGCCCATCACCGCTACCTTCACTGGCGACGCGTCGCTCAATGGCCGCCCCATGGGGCGGGTCACCGACCCGCTGGCGCTGTTTGGCACGCAGAGCTACGGGCGAAAAGGGGGCCGCCTGCCCATGACGCTGGTCGGCGCGAAATCCCCCGTGCCCGTGCGCTACACCGTGCCGATGCCGTCTGCACAGGTGAAATCCGCGGTGCTGCTGGCGGGGCTGAACGCCCCGGGCGATACCGTGGTGATCGAGAAAGAGGCGACCCGCGATCATTCTGAACGCATGCTTGCGGGCTTCGGCGCGACCGTCACGCTGGACGAGACCCGCGAGGGCCGCGTCATCACCCTGTCCGGCCAGCCGGAGCTTAAGCCGCAGACCATCACTGTGCCGCGCGACCCCAGCTCCGCCGCCTTCCCGGTCTGTGCGGGGCTGGTCGCCGAAGGCTCCGACGTGCTGGTGCCGGGCATTGGCCTGAACCCGACCCGCGCGGGGCTGTTCACCACGCTGCAGGAGATGGGCGCGGACCTGACATTCGAGAATATGCGCGAGGAAGGCGGCGAGCCGGTTGCCGATCTGCGCGCGCGCTTTTCCGACACCATGAAAGGGATTGAGGTGCCGCCCGAGCGCGCGGCCTCGATGATCGACGAATACCCGGTGCTCAGCGTCGTGGCCGCCTGCGCCACCGGCAAGACGGTGATGCGCGGCGTCAAGGAGCTGCGCGTGAAAGAAAGCGACCGCATCGACGCGATGGCGCGCGGGCTGGAGGCCTGCGGGGTGACAGTCGAGGAAGACGAGGATACGTTCATCGTGCACGGGATGGGCGCGGGCGGCGTGCCGGGGGGCGGCACCTGCGCGACCCATCTGGACCACCGGATCGCCATGTCCTTCATGGTGCTGGGCTTTGCCGCGCAGCGCCCGGTGCGGATTGACGACGGGGGGCCGATTGCCACGTCCTTCCCGATTTTTGAGGACCTGATGCGCGGCTTGGGCGCACATATTTCGAGGGATTAGGGGATTATGCAGAAGTATTTTGCCAGCGTCGTGCTGAAGGGCGAGGGGGATCTCGACGCCAACTCCCGCATCTTTGTGGGCCATGCGGAGAGCAACAACCAGTTCCTGATGGGGCTGATGCTGGCGCTGGAGCAGGACGACCAGACCCTACTGCTGCTGCGCCGCGCGGCGCTGCTTGACGCCTTCGAGGAGGGCGACTTCGATGCGCCCATCAACCTTGGCCCGGTCAAGGCGATGGACATCCAGCCCGGCCGCCTGATCGCGGGCGACCCCTACCCGGGCGAGCTGCCCAATGCGCTGCCCGAGACCGGCTGCAAGATGGCGCTGGTGGACATGGCGGTGGCGTCTGGCGGCGGCGAGGTGGCGTTGGTGGGTGTGAAGGCCGACAACGCGATCCACGCGATGCGGGTGATCCTGAGCGACGCCGAGCGGGGCGGGGCCACGCTGAATGCGGTCGAAGGGCTGATGGACGCGGCGCTGCATGCAGACGACGCCTATGATTTCGAGGCCAAGCCAAGCGCGCTCGCCGCACGGGTCGCAGGCGGCGAGACCGTCGCGATGAGTGAGCCGATTGCCTACGGCGCCTAAGCCGCTGCTGTGGACGTGGGCGGCGTTGACCGCGGCGCTCTACGCGGTGTTGGCCTATGGCTCTTACGTGACTCTGCCCTCACACGCGGGCGGGATGCTTGGCTTCGACATGCGCCCGTTGGGCATGGGCGGGGCCGAGGGGGTCGCGTATCTCGACGCCCTGACGCCCGCAGGCCGGCTCTACTACACCAATTGGCTCAAGCCACTCGACACGGTGTTTCTGATCGCGCTTGCGCTTTTGATCCTCGGCGCGGCCAGCAGAGTGCGCGGCGTGGTGGGCCTTGTCGCGGCGGGCGCGGCGCTGGCCTACGCCGCGTTCGATCTGATCGAAAACCAAGCGGTCACAGCGCTGATGGTGCCCCGCGTCGAGACCGGATATGCCGAGTTCATCGACGGGTTTCGCTGGGCCACGCAGGCGAAATTCGCGAGCCTTGCCGTGGCCGGGCCGGCGCTATGTCTTGGCGGGTTGAAAGGACGAAGAGCCCATGCCTAACGGAAGTTGCGTGTGCGGCGCGATCACCTACGAGGTGCGAGGCCCCCTGCGCCCGGTGATTGCCTGCCACTGCCAGCAGTGCCGCAAGACCAGCGGGCACCACGTCGCCGCGACCTCCGCCCGTCGGGAGGACGTCACGATCACCGGAACCCCCACATGGTACGCCTCGTCGCCCGCCGCGCGGCGGGGCTTTTGCGGGACCTGCGGCAGCCAGCTGTTTTGGGATGGCCCGGGCGTGAACCTGTCGATCTTCGCGGGCACGCTCGATGACGCATCGGGGCTGGCGCTGGCGGGGCATATCTTTTGCGCCGACAAGGGCGATTATTACGAGATCGCCGATGGCACGCCGCAGGCCCCCGCGGATGATCCGAACATGACGACGCAGGTGCTATGAAATTCACGGTGGCAATCGACGGCCCGGCGGCGGCGGGCAAGGGCACGCTGTCCAAGCGCGTGGCAGAGGCGTTCGGCTTCGCCCATCTCGACACCGGGCTGCTTTACCGCGCCACGGGCGCGAAGGTTTTGGAGGGGGCCGATCCGGTCGCCGCCGCCCGCGCGCTCGCGCCAGAGGACACCGCCCGCGAGGATCTGCGCACGTCGCAGGTGGCCCAAGCCGCCTCCCGCGTCGCCGCCATCGCGGAGGTGCGCGCGGCGCTCGTTCAGTTTCAGCGCGACTTCGCACGGCGCGAGGGCGGCGCGGTGCTCGACGGGCGCGATATCGGAACGGTGATCTGCCCCGATGCGGAGGTTAAGCTGTTCGTCACCGCCTCGGACGCCGTGCGGGCCGAGCGGCGCTATCTGGAACTCAGCGGCAAGGGCCAGGACGTCAGCCGCGAGGGCGTCTTGCGCGATCTGCAGGAACGCGACGCGCGCGACAGCCAGCGTGATGCTGCCCCGATGACGGCCGCAGACGATGCCGTCCTGATCGACACGTCAGACTTGAGCATCGAGGATGCCGTGGCCGAGGCGGTCGCTCACATCAAGGCCAAGCTTTAACCCGACATTAAGGTTAACGCGCCCGCCGCCAGCAAATCGCCTTGGCTTCGTTTTGGCAAAAAATACTCAAAATCCCAAAACCAGCCGAAAGCGCCTAGCCCTTGTACAGCTCGCTGCGCGCCCCAAGATACCCGTCCCACGCAAACCAATACGCCACATGCCCCGCCACGCGCGGCAGCACGGTGGTGCCGGACACCAGACCGTCCTCGCTGACCTGCCAGCTGCGCCCGTCATTGGACACCAACCCGCCACCCTTCTGGCGGAAGGTGAGAGTGCCGCGCTCATAGGCGCGCACGGTGCGGGTGGTCGTGTCGCCCACCAGCACCAGCGGGGTGTCGAGCATCCCGTCATTGATCACCTTCTTGCGCCGGAAGGCCGTCAGCGGCCACGCCTTCGCGCCGCCAAACTTGCGGATGCCGAAGACGTAGTCCTTCTGGCGGTGCCTGCGCTGGTCCACATTGGTGGGAAACATCAGCTCGTTGGAGCCGAAATATTCCGCGTAGACCACGCCCGAGCCGTAGTCCCGCCTGTGCCCGGTATCGAGCGACAGGATCTTGGTCCTCGGGTTGTCGCGCCGCCATTCCGCCCAGGACGTGATCACCACCGGGCGCTGCTTCAGCTCAAGGCCCGACGAGGCCAGCCGCCCGACCACGGGCCTGCCGGTGAACTGGTTCCACAGCGAATTGGTCTGCCGGTCGAACATCAGCTTGTTGGAGCGGTAGAGAAACCCGCTGGAGCCGAAGACCAGCGGCCGCGCCCGCCCGCGCACCTTCGTCTCGAACAGGATGCCGGAGCCGCACAGCGTGCAATAGGCCAGCGCCACGGGAACGCCGCCGATGGTCTCATTGAACATCTCGTGCCAGCCCATGATGCGCAGCGGGTAGGCGCGCACATCGCCATTGATCGCGACCCCGAAGATCAGGTCATCGTCGCGCATGTAGATCGCGTCCGCCGCGGGGATCAGGCGCGGGTTGTCGAGGCTGGGGATGCCGTCCTTGCGCACCCCGCCCCAGGTGATCTCTTCCAGCCGGATGCCCATGCGCTCTGGCTTCAGGTATCGCGGCTTCAGGAAGTCGGCGAAGTTGGGATCGATGCGGATCAACGTGTCGCGCTTGAAGGCAATGAAGCTCGGATGCGGCTTGATCTGCGGGTTGGCCTCCTGCCAGAGCATCCAGTCGAACCAGTCGCGCCCGGGATTGGCTCCGGTGACGGTGCGCAGCGCCTTCACGATCTCGCCCTTCGCACCGTTGGAGAAGCGCAGCGCCACGATCAGCGAAGCGGCCATGTCCGGATTGCCGCGATCTTCCAGCGCGTGCACCGCGGGGTAGAAGATGTCCCCGTCGCCCGAGAGCAGGTCCCTTTGCAACGCGGCAAGGGTTTTGCCCTGCGCGCGCAACGCGGCGGGGGCGAGCGCCGCGGCGGCGGCAAGCGAGGTTCCAAATTGGCGGCGGGACAGGGTCATGGGCGGCTCCGGAAAGGCGGCGGTGTTTCGCACTGCGCTGAGCATGGACCAGCCGATCCTCACGTGCACCCAACGACTTGGTGAGCGGCGGGCGGGATTTTGCCGCCACCCGGGCGCGCCATGCTCGGGTTCCTGCCGAGCCGCGCGGGGGTCCTAGCCGCGCCGCCGCGCGCTTTGCTAGAGGGGGCGCAGGCAGATCGGACTCACTCTAGGACCCAAGAATGGCGGAGGAGCCAATCCCATGCAGACAATTCCAACCCTCGACCAGATCGCCCTCGACACGGCTTCGGACCCCGGTCTGCAGCGACGCACCAGCGATGAGGATATCGCCGGTGGTGTGGCCGCGGCCCGCCTGATGAACGAGGTCATCGCCGAGGCGATGGCCGCCACCGGGGTCAACACCGACGGGCGGCTCAGCCCCGATGATGTGCGCGCGATCTCCGACTACATCCGCGCCGACCCCGATCTCTACGCGAAATTCGTCGAAGGCCACGGCGACGACGATGGCAATGAGGAGACCGGCTTCCACCTTGTCCAGGGCGATGGCGGTACGCTGAAATTCCAGGGCCGCGCCTTCATCAACACCGTGGCCGACGCGATCTACCACATCGGGTTCGAATACCGCGACGGCCGCTTCGTCAACGAGGACGGCAACCAGAACGAGCGGGTCGACGACATCGCGGGCTGGCTGAACTACTACGTGAACGGCGAGAATGTGGTCTTCGGCACCGACGCGGGAGAGACGCTGCATTCCGGCAAATACTCCGACAGCCTGTCCGCCGCTGCCAATGAGGTTTTCGAGGCGGGCGCGGGCAATGACAAGATCTGGGCCGGGGACGGTGATGATACGGTCTATGGCGGCGAAGGCGACGACACCTCCGGCGGGGGCCGCGGCAACGACACGCTGATGGGCGAGGCCGGCAATGACAAGCTGTGGGGCGAGATTGGCGACGACACGCTCGACGGCGGTGATGGCAACGACACGCTGGGCGGTGGCCGGGGCAATGACGCCCTGTCGGGCGGCGACGGCAATGACAAGCTTTGGGGCAACCAGGGCGATGACGAGATCGAGGGCGGCACGGGTGATGATGAGCTTGGCGGCGGCAATGGGGCCGACACCTTGCGCGGCGGTGAAGGCGCCGACAAGCTCTGGGGCGGCAACGGCGATGACGCGATCGAGGGCGGCGCGGGCAATGACGAGCTCGGTGGCGGCAATGGCGCCGACAGCCTGACCGGCGGCGAGGGGGCCGACGCGCTTTGGGGCGGCAACGGCGCGGACACGCTCGATGGCGGGGCCGATGACGACACGCTCGGCGGCCACAGGGGCGACGATCTGATGTCGGGCGGCGACGGTGCGGACAAGCTCTGGGGCGGCGCGGGCCATGACACCATGGATGGCGGCGCGGGCGACGACGAGATGGGCGGCGACACCGGGCGCGACGTGATGTCGGGCGGAGATGGTTCCGACAAGCTGTGGGGCGGCAAGGGCGCGGACCAGATCAGCGGCGACGCAGGAAATGACACGCTGGGTGGCGGCGATGGCGGTGACACGCTCGACGGCGGCGCGGGCGACGATACCATCTGGGCCGGCAAGGGTTCAGACACCGTGCAGGGCGGCGCGGGCAACGACACGATCGGCGGTGATGCCGGCCGTGACACGATCGACGCGGGCGACGGCGACGACACGGTCTGGGCCGGGGATCATGCCGACACGGTCCAAGGTGGCCTTGGCAATGACGCGGTTCATGGCGGCGACGGCAATGATACGGTCGATGGCGGCGCGGGCAATGACGAGGTCACCGGCGGCAACGGGCGCGACATCCTGATCGGCGGGGCCGGGGTCGACGAGATCAAGGGATGGGACAAGGACGACGCGCGCGACACCTTCGTCTTCCGCTCCGGCGACAGCGGCACGGTCGCGGGCGAGATGGACGTGGTCTACGGCTTCGAGAGTCGCGAGGACCGCATCGATCTGACGAGCTTCGGCGGTCTCACCCTGGTCGACGCCCTGTCGGGCGGCGGCGCGGGCGAGGTGATGTTTGATGGCGACATCTTGTGGATCGACGAGACCGGCGACGGCACGGCGGATATGGGCGTCGAGCTGAAATGGGTCAACGAACTGGCAGCCAACGACCTGCTGCTCTGATTTCTGGGCGCTGGCCGCGGGCGGGGTTCGTTCCCGCCCGCGGCCCCAATGCCATTTCACGCCCGGCTTCCGGGGCATTTGCGCTAAGCTGCCTGCAAAGACAGCGCGAAAGAGGCCCCCATGAAAGAGACGTTCGAAGCCATCAAGCTTGGTCTGCAAACCCTGGTCTATGCGGCGATCCTGGTGCTGATCGTCTCGCTCTTCGTGCGGCCCGACCTGACCGCAGAGCGGGCAGGGGCGTTCTTCAAGGCCTTTCAGGACCACAATATCAACATCAAGATCGCGGCCCTTGGCTTCAACATCTCCCCGCAGGAGGTCAAGGAGCTGACGGATCAGAGCTCGGTCCTTGATGAGGTGAAGATCAGCGGCGGGTGTCTGAGCGATGCCAACTGCGACGCCGAGGAGATGGAGCAGCTGGCCGCGCTGCTGGAGATCGAGAATGTCACCGGCTACCTCAGATCCGAGGATCAGCTTAGCGTGACCACGACCGAGGATGGCGAGGTGTCCGTCGCGGCCGTGCCCGGCAACGCCCCCGTCGTGATTCCGGACTGGCTGGTGGTCCTGGGCGCGGACCGCACGCTGGAGGCCGCGCAGGACGAGCAGCAATTCATCGAAGACCGGCTGCCCGGCACCTCTACCGATATTCTGCGCCGCGACGGCTGGTACCGCACGGTGGTCTATTTCGACAGTGCGGATGCGGCCAATCTGGCCTTGCCGGGGCTCGAGCGCGCCTCGCGCCAGAAGGGCATCTACGTGCGCGCGACCCAGATCTGGTGCAAGGGACAGGTGCTGCAGGAAACCGGCGACTATATCTCCTGTGGCGAAAGCTGACTGGTGGTTGCGTATGCGCGCTGTCTGATCTTGGATGAAGGGCGTGCAAGGCTTGCCCTTTCCGCCAGCCCACGCTATACGCGCGCCTGTCTAGGCAGCGGTATAAGCAGCAAGGCGAGCAGGGTCGGTCACACCGGCCCTCTTTGTTTTGAAAACGCCACCCGGACCAACCGAAACCCAAAGACCGGCGGAGACAACCGCTCGGCCCGCATAAACCCTAAGTTAGGACACTAAAAACTTGGCTCAAAACGCATCCATGGAGGAATTCGAAGCCCTCCTGAACGAAAGCTTCGAAATGGACACCCCGGACGAAGGTTCGGTTGTCAAAGGCCGCGTCATCGCGGTCGAGGCCGGTCAGGCCATCATCGACATCGGCTACAAAATGGAAGGCCGCGTCGATCTCAAAGAATTCGCAGAACCCGGCGAGAGCGCCGATCTGTCCGTGGGCGACGAGGTCGAGGTGTTCCTTGACCGTGTCGAGAACGCCCGGGGCGAGGCCTCGATCAGCCGTGACAAGGCCCGCCGCGAGGAAGCCTGGGACCGTCTCGAGAAGGCCTATGCCGACGAAGAGCGCGTCGATGGCGCCATCTTCGGCCGCGTCAAAGGCGGCTTTACCGTCGATCTTGGCGGCGCCGTGGCCTTCCTGCCCGGCTCCCAGGTTGACGTGCGCCCCGTGCGCGACGCGGGCCCCCTGATGGGCATGAAGCAGCCCTTCCAGATCCTCAAGATGGACCGCCGCCGCGGCAACATCGTGGTGTCGCGTCGCGCGATCCTCGAAGAGTCCCGCGCCGAGCAGCGGGCCGAGGTCATCGGCAACCTCACTGAAGGCCAGGCGGTCGACGGCGTGGTCAAGAATATCACCGAGTACGGCGCTTTCGTCGACCTGGGCGGTGTGGACGGCCTGCTGCACGTCACTGACATGGCATGGCGCCGGGTCAACGACCCGCGCGAGATCCTGTCGATCGGCGAGACGGTCAAGGTGCAGGTCATCAAGATCAACAAGGAGACCCACCGCATCAGCCTTGGCATGAAGCAGCTGCAGGACGATCCGTGGGAGGCCGTAGCCGCCAAATACGCGCTCGACAGCACGCATCAGGGCCGCGTCACCAACATCACCGATTACGGTGCATTCGTGGAGCTGGAGCCCGGTGTCGAAGGTCTGGTCCACGTCTCCGAGATGTCCTGGACCAAGAAGAACGTGCACCCCGGCAAGATCGTGTCCACCTCGCAGGAAGTGGAAGTCATGGTCCTGGAGATCGACAGCGCCAAGCGCCGCGTCTCCCTTGGTCTCAAGCAGACCATGCGCAACCCGTGGGAAGTCTTCGCCGAGAACAACCCCGTCGGCACCGAGATCGAAGGCGAGGTCAAGAACATCACCGAGTTCGGTCTGTTCGTGGGTCTCGACAACGACATCGACGGCATGGTGCACCTGTCCGACATCACCTGGGAAGGCCGGGGCGAAGACGCCCTGCAGGACTTCCGCAAAGGCGACATGGTCAAGGCCGTGGTCACCGAGGTGGATGTCGAGAAGGAGCGCATCTCCCTGTCGATCAAGGCGCTGGACGGCTCCTTCGACACGGCAACCGAGGGCGTGAAGCGCGGCTCTATCATCACCGTCGAGGTCACCTCGATCGAGGATGGCGGCATCGAGGTGGAATACGAGGGCGCCAAGTCCTTCATCCGCCGCTCCGACCTGTCGCGTGACCGGGCAGAGCAGCGCCCCGAGCGCTTCCAGGTGGGCGACAAGGTCGACGTGCGCGTGACCAATGTTGACGCCAAGACCCGCCGTCTGGGCCTGTCGATCAAGGCCCGCGAGATCGCCGAAGAGAAAGAGGCGGTCGAGCAGTATGGCTCCTCCGACTCCGGTGCATCGCTCGGCGATATCCTGGGTGCAGCGCTGAAATCCGACGACGACTAAGCGCCTGTCGCGATATGAAGTCTGGAGGCCCTGCTGGAGACAGCGGGGCCTTTTTCTTTTTGAGGGGGCAATTTCTTGAAAAGAAATTGCGACCAAATCCTTTAGAAGGATTTGCCCCCAGACTTTTCCAAAAAGTCTGGCGCGCCTGCCTTGGCGGCACGCACGCGGTCCCACGGCAGTGTCGTCTCGGGCGGGGGCGTCTCAATGCGCCGGATCGCGCGATAGAGCCGATCCACCAGCCAGAAGATCAACACAGGCCCATGGCCGCCATGCAGCTCGTAGAAGGCCTGCGCCTTTTGTGCCGCCGCACTTGGGCGCGGGTTCGGGAAAGATTGGTCCGTCTTCAGATGCTCGGGCATAGGGCTCTCCATCATTAGGGGTGCTTGACTTCGCTTCGGTGATACCGCCAGTTGGGGGTGCAACGAAATGAGCGGAAATGAAGTGATCATTTCATGAATGAAAAGGATGTATCCTGGGATGACCTGAACCTGTTCCTCGCCGTCGCCCGCGATGGCGGGCTGTCGCCGGCCGCGCGCGCCACCGGACGCAGCCCGGCGACGTTGGGCCGCCGGATGCTCGCGCTGGAACGCGCGTTGGGCCGCGAGCTGTTCGCCCGCCATGACCGCGGCTACGCCCTGACGGACGAGGGCCGCGCGATGCGCGATGAGCTGGCCGAGGTCGAAACCCGCATCACCCAAATCACCGCGCGCCCGGCGGCAGAGACGCTGCCGCTGGTCAAGATCTCCGCCGGAAGCTGGACGGTGCTGCACCTATTGGACTTGCTTGATGCCCTCACCGGCACCCCGCCGGACCTGCGTCTGCGCTTCGCCGCCGCCGAGGCCGCGCTGGATATTGCCCACCGCGAAGTGGTGATCGGTATCCGCAATCAGCGTCCGCGCGAGGCCAGCCTCGCCGGGCGCAAGACCGCTCGCAACGAATTCGCGCCCTACGCCTTGAAGGGCGCCGAGGACCGCCCTTGGGTCAAGGTGCTGGCCGACACGCCGTCGGCCCGATGGTTGGACGCCAGAGTGGGGCGCGACGCCATTTTCGAGGTGACCGCCCCGCGCAACTCTCTCGATATCGTGCGCGCGGGCCGAGGCAAGGCACTGCTGCCGACCTTCATCGGCGATCGCGAACCCGGGCTCGTCCGCGTGGGCGACACGGTGCCGGAGCTGGCCCATGATCAATGGGTCGTCACTCACCACGATGACCGTCATCTGCCGGAGGTTCGGCGGGTGTTGACCCGGCTCTACGCCGCGCTTGCACGCGGGTGAGCGCAATACGGACCGCATGCCGTCCGCGCGCGCCGAATCGCATCCCGGGTGGCGGGGTCGGGCGTCCTTTGCGCTGCCTTATTCTTGGGCCACCCGCGTCGAGATGCGATTTTTTCACGCTCTTTTCCCCGATGATGGGGGGGCAGGGAGGCTCTAAACGCCTTCCGCCGCTCGATTATTCGGCCTATAGTCCCCGGACAGACGGCTCGGACAAGGGTCGCTGCCAAACGCAAAGTCCTGGGGAGGATGATTGATGATACGCTCCGAGCTGATCCAGAAGATCGCCGATGAGAACCCGCATTTGTACCAACGTGATGTCGAGCGTATCGTGAACACCATCTTCGAAGAGATCATCGACGCCGTCGCCTCCGGCAACCGGGTCGAGCTGCGCGGCTTCGGGGCCTTTTCCGTCAAGAAGCGCGATGCGCGCGTTGGCCGGAACCCCCGCACCGGCGAGAGCGTTCATGTCGAAGAGAAACATGTGCCCTTTTTCAAGACCGGCAAGCTGCTGCGCGACCGACTGAACGGGCACGACTGAGACCGAGACGTCCAACCTTGAGGCTCGAGAGCTGATGAAATACCTGCGCTACCTGTTTTTGGCCCTCGTGGGCATCTGCCTGATCCTCGTGGCGCTGGCCAATCGCGGCATGGTCACCATCAAGGTGCTGCCGTCCGAGATGGCCGCCTATTTGGGCCAGCCCCTGTCCTATGAATTGCCGCTTTTCGTGATCATCTTCGCGGCCATCGTCATTGGCTTGCTCATCGGCTTCGTCTGGGAGTGGTTCCGCGAGCACAAGCACCGTGCCGAGGCCCGCGCGCAGCGCCGCGAGAAAGAGCAGCTCGCCCGCGAGGTCAAAGGCCTCAAGCGCAAGAACAACGAGGGCAAGGACGAGGTCCTCGCCCTGCTCGACGACAGCGCGCCCGCGCGCTGATCCTCCCATGTCCGTTCGGGTAAAAATTTGCGGCCTGAGCCGCCCTGAGGATGTGGCCGCCTGCGCGCAAGCGGGGGCCGGATATGTCGGCTTCGTGTTTTTTGAGAAATCTCCGCGCAATGTCAGCTTCGAGACGGCGCGGACGCTGGCCTTGGACGTGCCGCTGGGCATCGCCAAGGTCGCGCTGACGGTGGATGCGTCCGACGAGATGCTGGACGGGCTGGTTGACCGGGTTCCGCTCGACATGCTGCAGCTCCACGGCAAGGAAAGCCCCGACCGCGTGTCCGAGATCCGCGCCCGCTTCGGGCTGCCCGTGATGAAGGCGGTGGGGGTCGCTGGCGAAGAGGATCTGCCCGCGCTCGCGGATTATGCCGCGGTGTCAGATCAGCTTCTCGTCGATGCCAAGCCGCCGACGGGCGGCAATCTGCCGGGCGGCAACGGGCTGTCCTTCGACTGGCGCCTGATTGCGGGTCGCCGCTGGTCGGTGCCTTGGATGCTGGCGGGCGGATTGACGGCGGCGAATGTCGCCGAGGCAATCAAGCTCACCGGGGCGGATCAGGTCGATGTCTCGTCCGGCGTCGAACGTGCGCCCGGCGTCAAGGATGCGGCGCTCATTGCGGATTTTATCGCGGCCGCGGCTGGTTAAGCGACTTTTAACCCAGCGGGGCGACACTCGCCCAATGGCGACCTTACCCGAATACTTGACGCCCGAACTCTGGCTTGATCAAATCTTCTCATCGACCGAAGCGCGCCGCGGCGGGATCGTGAAGCGCCAGGTGCGCGATGTGGAACGGCTGGCGGGGCGCGCGTTGTTCTATGCCGCGTTGGAGGCGCGTGGCTTTCAGGCGGTCGAGAATGGCCGGCATTTCGTTGTGTTCTGCAATCAGCTGCCGATCCGCCGGGTGCGGTAAAAGGGCCTTCGAAGGCCCTTTGAAAAAGCCGCGTCGACGCGGCTTTCAACGCTGCCGCGCGGCTGCGTCATAAAGGCGGATCAATCCGCCTTTCGCTTGTCCCACGCGCAGCACGTTGATATTCCTCTCCCTCGCACGCCAAGGGAGCACCACTATGCCTGACGATCTTCTGAATTCCTTCATGACCGGCCCGGACGAGAATGGCCGGTTTGGCGATTTCGGTGGGCGGTTCGTGTCCGAGACCCTGATGCCGCTGATCCTCGAGCTCGAGGCTCAGTACGAGCACGCCAAGACCGACCAGAGCTTTTGGGACGAGATGGATTTCCTCTGGAAGCACTATGTCGGCCGCCCCAGCCCGCTTTATCACGCCGAGCGTCTGACCGAGCATCTGGGTGGCGCGAAGATTTACATGAAGCGCGACGAGCTGAACCACACCGGCGCGCACAAGATCAACAATGTGCTGGGCCAGATCATCCTTGCGCGCCGCATGGGCAAGACCCGTATCATCGCGGAAACTGGTGCGGGCCAGCACGGCGTGGCCACTGCCACTGTCTGCGCCAAGTTCGGGCTGAAATGCGTCGTCTACATGGGCGCCCATGACGTGGAGCGTCAGGCCCCCAACGTCTTCCGCATGCGCCTGCTGGGCGCGGAAGTGGTGCCCGTCACGTCGGGCCGTGGCACGCTCAAGGACGCAATGAACGACGCCCTGCGCGACTGGGTTACCAATGTGCGCGACACGTTCTACTGCATCGGCACGGTCGCGGGCCCGCATCCGTACCCGGCCATGGTCCGCGATTTCCAGGCCATCATCGGCAAAGAGACGAAAGAACAGATGCAAGAGGCCGAGGGCCGCCTGCCCGACACGATCATAGCGGCTATCGGCGGCGGCTCCAACGCGATGGGGCTGTTCTTCCCGTTCCTCGACGACAAGGAGGTCAACATCATCGGGGTCGAGGCGGGCGGCAAGGGAGTCAACGCCAAGATGGAGCATTGCGCCTCGCTCACCGGCGGGCGTCCCGGCGTGCTCCACGGGAACCGCACCTACCTTCTGCAGGACGATTACGGCCAGATCCTCGAGGGCTTCTCGATTTCCGCCGGGCTCGACTATCCCGGCATCGGGCCGGAGCACAGCTGGCTGCACGAGATTGGGCGGGCCAAATACGTGGCCATCACCGATGTCGAGGCGCTGGAGGCGTTCCAGCTGTGCTGCAAGCTCGAAGGGATTATCCCCGCGCTCGAGCCGTCCCATGCGCTGGCCCATGTGATGAAGATTGCGCCGGAGCTGCCGGAAGATCACATCATCTGCATGAACATGTGCGGCCGCGGCGACAAGGACATCTTCACCGTGGCGCGCGCGCTCGATTTCGAGATGGGCGAGTTCGCCTAGTCACGTTCCAAGACAGGACCACACGTCAAAAGAGCGCCGGATCGGCGCTCTTTTTTCGTCTGGACCCTGACACCCCCATAAACTGGGGTTTATTCCTATCTTGCCCCGGTTTACGCGAGCGCGCCTAAACCTTTAGCTCATGGGCATCGGCGCGCGGGCCCCCGATCCTTCACCGCATCGACCGCACCCTGCGGTTCGAGCGGATCGAAAGGAGACCTGATCATGAAACGCATCACCCTTGCCCTGCTGGCATCCACCTCCCTCACTGGCGCTGCGATGGCGGCGACGATGAACGAGCAGATCGTCGAGACCCTGCAATCGCGCGGCTTTGGATTCATCGAGATCAAGAACGGCCCGAGCCAAACCAAGGTCGAGGCCATCAACGGCGCGCAAAAGCTGGAACTGATCTACGACAATGCCACCGGGCAGATCCTGAAGCAGGAACAGGAACGGGCCGAGGCCGACGAGATCGGGCGCGCGGGCGTCGAGATCCAGGCGCGCAACGAGAATTTCCTCGACGATGATGAGGACGACGACGATGATGACGACGATCGTGACGATCGTGACGATGACGATGATGACAATGACGATCGCGACGATGATGACAACGACAGCGACGACGATGACGACGACGATGATGATGACGATGATGACAGCGACGATGACGATGACGATGATGACGACGACGACGACGACGAGGATGACGACTGATCGCTGTACACACCAACACCTCTTGCCCGCGTGCCGGGCAAGAGGTCACGTGAGGACCCGATGACACGAGTAACCCGACGCCGCGTCGCACTTGGACTGGCCAGTCTCGCGCTGGCCACAGCTTTGCCAGGGCTGGCGGTAGCACAGAGCGTTGAAGCCTCGGTGGAGCGCCAGCTCGCCCGTCAGGGCTTCAAGGTGACCTCTAGCGCGCGCACGCTGCTGGGCCGCGTGCGGATCACGGCGCAGCGCGGTGATCTCAGCCGTGAAATCGTCGTTAACCCATCGACCGGCGTCATCTTGCGCGATTTCACGCAGCGGCTCGGCAATGGGGCGTCCGGCCCCGAGCTTCTTGGTGGATCGAGCGGCAACTCCGGGCGTGGAAGCTCCGACGATGATGACGACGATGACGACGATGACGACGACGATGATGATGACGACGACGACGACGATGATGATGACGACAACAGCGGCAGCGGAAATAGCGGGAGTGGTAACAGCGGCAGCGGCGGCGGCGGGGATGACGACGATGACGACTAAGCCCCCATGCTGAAATCGCGGGCGGCGTTCTTTGCCATTCTGGCGCTGCAGTTGTTTTGTGCGATCTTCTTCGTCTCGGAGATCGCAATTTCCGTCCTGGGGCTGTCCGTCAACCCGATCAACTGGCAGCTGCGCGAGCTGATCGAGATCGGCGCCTCGGTCGGGCTGATCCTGGGCGTGGTCATGGGGGCAGTCGCCCTGCGCGCCATCCGCGCCCGTGCAGATCACGTCGAAGGCCAGCTGCGGCTGGCCTCAGGCGCCTTTGCCGAGCTGCTCAATGAGCGGTTCGAGGAATGGGCCCTGACCCCCGCCGAACGTGATGTGGCGCTGTTTTCGATCAAGGGGCTGTCGCTGCAGGAAATCGCCACCCTGCGCGAGACCAGCGAGGGCACCGTGAAGGCGCAGACCAACGCCATTTACCGCAAGGCCGGGGTTAGCGGGCGGGCGCAGCTGCTCAGCCTGTTCGTCGAGGACCTGATGGGCGACCGGCTGGTGTGAAACTTTCCGCAAGGTCAAATCGCTTTGGCAATCAGTGAATGGCCGTTCAATTCGCCACAGCCTTTTCAAATATTACCCAAGTGCGCAATTTTGTTGCGCCCGCGCCACAGGCCCAATCCCCCCGAATTTTCTCCGGTAGATCGGAATCACCCCCTGCGGCTACACCGCACCTCCCGAATGCAAGGGCGCACCATAGCGGTGGCAGGTGATCAACTGCCCCGGTACATCGCGGCGCTGCCGCGTATGTATGCCAAGGGCGCACAGGCTGAAGGGGTACGTTTTTGGAACGTATTTGATGTAGCTGATCGGTAAAGCATTGGACGATTAATCCAAAGGAGCAGGTTCGACTCCTGCCATCACAATGGGTCAGGCAGGGATGCCTGGGGTTCGACTCCCCGCCGTCATTAACACGGTTTCAACCATCTCAACGGAGGCCCAGGGCCCGCCCGCGCGCGGCGCGTTCTGGACCGGGGGCGCGTGCGCTCCTGCGCGAGTGACATGCCAACCGCCCCGTCCGGGGCCGGCCCTTGGGGCCGCGATGTGGCGCCACCCCGGCCGGGGGTGCGGGGTTTCGATCGCGCACCGCCCCGCGGGGGGGGGTGCGCCACGCCGCTCTTCAAGGGTCCGCGCCGGGCAGGACAGGGCGTGCGCTCTGGGTCTCCACCCACACGCGTTTTCAACCGGGCCATCCATGGCCCCCCAACCCCAAGGAGGTCGCCCTTGCGACGACGACAAGCACCGACAGAAAAGGAGATAAGACAATGTGGTTGCTGAATATTTTGACCGGGATGCGGAAAGTGACCGTGTCCGAGACCGAGCGGGCCATCGTGCTGCGCAAAGGTCGGATCCATGCGATCCTGGGCGCGGGCGAGCACCGCATCTGGGCGCGCGACGTGCTGGAGCGGCACGATCTGGGCGACCCCGTCTTCACCTCTCCTCTGGCGGAGGCTTTGATGCGGGGGCACGCGGAGCTGGCGTGGGCGCATCTCACCGAGATGCGGACCGATGCGGGCGAGATCGCGGTGATCGAGCGGGACGGGCGGCTCTTCGAGGTGCTCGCGCCCGAGACCCGGCGCCTGCTCTGGACCGATGCGGGGCCCTGGGCCGTGACGCGGGTGGACCTGTCTGACGGGTTCGCCGTGGACCGGGCCTTGGGCGATCGGCTGACCCGGGCACGCATGACCCACGCCATGACCGTGGTCGAGGTGGCTGAGGCGGATGTCGCGCTGATGTTCGTCGACGGGGCCTTGGCCGAGGTGCTGGAGGCGGGCGTGCACCGGTTCTGGACCGCTGGCCGGACCATCGTGGTCAAGCGGGTGGATCTGCGCTGGCGGGCCCATGACGTGACCGGCCACGAAATCCTGACCCGGGACCGGGTGTCGCTGCGGGTGAACCTTGCCGCTGACTTCCGGGTGGTCGACCCCGTCCGGGCGGTCACCGCCGTCCGCGACTTCGAGGACGCGCTGCACCGTGCCCTGGGCCTCGCCTTCCGCAAAACGCTGGGGGCGCTGACCCTGGATGCGTTGCTCGCCGACAAACTGGCCGTCGATGCCGAGGCCGCAGATGCGGTCCGCGCCGAGATGGCCGAGCTCGGGGTCGAGGTGGGGGCCATCACGTTGAAAGACGTGATCCTGCCCGGCGAGATGCGTGACATCCTGACGGGTGTTGTCGCTGCCGAGAAAGCGGCCGAGGCCAACGTCATCCGGCGTCGGGAAGAAACGAACGCAACCCGTTCGCTTCTGAACACCGCCAAGGTGATGGCCGAGAACCCCGTGATGCTGCGGCTGAAAGAGCTGGAAGCTCTGGAAGCCATCGCGGGCAAAGTGGAGCGCCTGACCGTGCACAGCGGGACGGATGGGCTGATGAACGACATCGTCCGGCTCCGCGACTGAAAGATGGGACCGCCCGGGGGGAGACCTCGGGCGGTCTACCTTTGCGTACTCGGCGTCGCCGGGGCGGTTCGAACTGGCGCAGCCGGGCGAGGGGCCCTAATCTTTGCCCCCATGTGCGGACGATTTTCCATGACCACCCCGGCGGAAGCGATGGCGGCGCTGTTTGATGCGGCGCCGGGCAATGATCTGCCGAACCTGCCCAATTACAACATCTGCCCGACCAATCAGGTCTGCGCCGTGACCTCGGAGCAGGGGCATCGGCGGATCGTGTCGCTGCGCTGGGGCTTCATCCCGTATTGGTACAAGACGCCCGGTGACGGCCCGCTCCTGATCAACGCGCGGGGCGAGACGGTGGCCGAGAAGCCCGCTTTCCGCGCCGCCGTGCGCCACCAGCGCTGCCTGATCCCGGCGACGGGCTTTTACGAATGGACCAAGGATGCGGATGGCAACCGCTTGCCGTGGTACATCCACCCCGATGACGGCGGCACGCTCGCCTTCGCGGGCATCTATCAGCATTGGAAGGGGCAGGAGAAAGGCGCGGAGGTCGAGCATGTGACCTGCGCCATTGTCACGACGGAGGCCTCGCCCAAGATGCAGGCGATCCATCACCGTGAGCCCGTGACGCTCGCGCCGCAAGACTGGCCGCTCTGGCTGGGGGAGGCGGGTAAGGGGGCGGCGAAGCTGATGACCCACGCCCCTGAGGACCGGCTGGCGTTTCACCGCGTCGGCACAGCGGTAAATTCGAACCGGGCCGCGGGGCCGGAGCTGATCACGCCGATCGAGGTGTAGCAATCCCACAGCAAAAGGCCCCGCCGGATCCGGCAGGGCCTGTCGCAGTCAGTCAAGCGGAATGGCTTACTGGTTGTTGGCCGCGTCGGTCTCGCCTGCGCCGGACAGCTCGAAGCACTCAGGCGCTTCGCCGGACAGGGCATCGCCGAAGGCGCCCTTGTATTCCGGGTTCACGGTGGACTCGAAGCAGCGCGTCATGCTGGCCGTCAGATGCACAACCGCCTGGCCGCCGGGCTGGATGTCGCCGGTGGACCAGCTGCCATCGATGGCGGTCGCATTGTGCACGATCTCTTCGTTGTTGCGGATGAAGTAGGTCTTGCCGACTTCCGCCATCACCATGGGCGGGAAGAACACGCCGCCGCGGATGTCGATCCGGGACGTGGTCAGCGGATCGCCGATGCCATTGAGTTCTTCGTCTTCAGTGTCGACGGCCAAAGCGGCGCCGGAAGTCATGGCAACCGCACAAGCGGTCATGATCGCAAATTTACGCATAAGAATGCTCCTTACGTGTTACAGCTCTGAGCGGGGGGATCGCCCAATAATATGCAAAGGTTAATGACCGAACATTGGGGCGATTCTGGGGCATCAAGTCTCCGCTTTGGAAACAGAGCGTTGCGAATTATCGTACAATTTTAATGGGTTCAGCTCTCGTAGCGGGTCGATCCGCGCCGGTTGGCATCGAGCGGAAGATTGACATGAAGCGGGCGGTGGGCGCGCTGGGAGCAGGCCTGGCGCGGGCACAGATGGCAGTTGATCCCGATGGGGTCGAACAGGTCGCGCTCGCTTATGTTGAAGGGCGCCGCATAGCCGATCCGTTCTGCGTGGGTGCGTTCGCAGCCCAGCGTGACCACCAGCCGCCGGTCCTGCGTGGCGCGCGAAAAGACCGGGCGGTCGGAGGTGCGCGAGAGGGTGAAGAACTGCCCGCCCTCGGGCAACTCGACGAATTGCGGCAGGATCACCCCGGGTGTCCGGAAGGCCCCGTGGATGTTCCAGACCGGGCAGGCGCCGCCCTGCTCGGCGAGGGTGAAGGAGGTCGAGTTGAACCGCTTGGTGACATTGCCCGCCTTGTCGGTGCGCAGGAAGAAGAACGGCACACCGCGCGCGCCATCGCGCTGCAAGGTGGTCAGCCGGTGGCAGACCTGCTCGAAGCTCACGCCGAAGCCCGCGGCGATCCGGTCGAGGTCGTAGCGCGTGCTTTCGGCCAGCTCCAGCACCTCCATATAAGGCATCAGGATCGCCGCGGCGGCGTAGTTGGCCAGCTCCACCCGGCAGCGCGCCGCGCCCGCCTCGTCGGCGATGGCTGCGTCTTCGAGCAGCAGGTCGATCTCGCCCGAGACCTCGAGCAGCGCCAGCACGTGGCAGAGTTGAAAGACCCGGTTGGGGTGATCGAGCGCTTCCGACAGGATGACCTTGCCCGCCGCCTGATCGTAGTCGCGCAGCCGCGCGCCTATGTCATGGATGCGCCCGATCTGCACGACGACCCCGTGCCGCGCGCCCAGCCGCGCTTTCAGCCCGGCGTAAAGATCATCGGGTCCGCCGCCGATCTCCCCCCGGATCGCCTCGGCGCGGCGTTCCAGCGTGTCGAAGTGATTCCCGTGGTTGCGGAAGTAGTCGTGGATCGCGGTCTCGGGCGAGGTCGCGATCAGCCCGGATGCGCCTTCATCGCTGCCAAGCGCCATCACCCGGTCCATCGTCATGCGGTGCGAGCGATGCAGGGACAGGAACTTCTCCACCAGCCGGGGCGCGTGATCAAGCGCGGCGCGCAGCTCCTGCAGGTCGGGGATCTCGGGGCCAAAAACCGGGTCGCGCAGCGCCGCGCGCAGATCGGCCAGCCGGGCCGCGTCATTGTCGGCGATCAGGTCGCGCCAATCCACGCCATAGGTTTCCGTAATGGCCATAAGGACTTGCACCGACAGGGCGCGCTGGTTGTTTTCCAACAGGTTCACATAGGCCGCACTTATCCCCAGCCGCTTGGCCATCTGGGCCTGCGTTTCGCGATTGTCGCGGCGCAGCTGTCTCAGGGAGGGGCCGACGAGGGTCTTGCGGGTCGTGTCCATAGGCATGCCTTGGTATGCAGTTTGTTTACAAGTTTACAGATTATTCATCTGTTATCTTTCCACATAACACAGAAACGCGCTTTTTCGTGTAATTTAATTTCGTATGGGTAGGTAAATGCGCATCGAAACTGCTCGTGCCGGGAAAATGGTCAGTCTGAAGACGCCAGTGCATGAACGAGCGCCATGGGAGGACTTTACATGACTTACTCACTGACCCGCCGCGCAATGATCGCGCTCGCCGCCACCGCGGCGCTTGCCACAGCCGTCCCGGCAGCCGCCGAGGGCTGGAAGCCCAACAAGCCCATCGAGATGGTCATCATGGCCGGCACCGGGGGTGGCGCAGACCGTCTGGCGCGCCTGTTCCAGTCGATCATCCAGAAAGAGAACCTCGCGCAGATGCCCGTCCTGCCGATCAACAAGGGCGGCGGCTCCGGCGCGGAGGCCCTGCGATACCTCAAAGACAAGGAAGGCGACGCCCACACGATCATGGCGACGCTCAACAGCTACTACACCACGCCGCTGCGCACCGACATTGGCGTCGATATCGAGGAATACACCCCGATCGCGCGCATGGCGCTCGACACGTTCGTGCTGTGGGTGAATGCCGACAGCGACATCCAGACGCTTGATGACTACGTCGCCGCCGTGAAGGCCGCTGGCGGAAGCTGGAAGATGGGTGGCACCGGCACCGGCGCGGAAGACAGCCTCGTGACCGCGATGCTGGAGAAAGAGTTCGGCATCAAGCACACCTACGTGCCCTTCAAAGGCGGCGGCACCGTGGCCAAGAACCTCGTGGGCGGTCACATCGACAGCACCGTGAACAACCCGTCCGAGCAGATGGGCTTCTACCAGGCCGGCAAGTCGCGTCCGATCGCGGCCTTCACCGCCGAGCGGATCGAAGCCTTCCCCGATGTCCCCACCATGGGCGAGCTGGGCCACGAGTTGGTCTACACCATGCAGCGCAGCTTCGTGGCCCCCAAGGACATGCCGGCAGAGGCCGTGGCCTATTACACCGACATGTTCCAGAAGCTGAGCGAGACGGAAGAGTGGCAGACTTACACGTCCGAGAAGGCGCTGATGCCCGACTTCCTGACCGGCGATGATCTGCAGGCCTACTTCCTGCAAGAGCGCGCCCTGCACAGCGATATCCTGACCTCGATGGGCGAGAACGCCGGATCGTAAGGACGCTCGGGAGAGACTTCTGACACGATAGGGCAAGGCGCGACGTCGCCTTGCCCGACCTTGTTTCATCTATCTCTTGGGGGGCCAGCTATGCTGACCGCAGACCGCACAATTGCGGCGTCGATCATGGCGCTATCCATCTATTTCATGTGGCACGCCACCGTCCTGCCCATCGGCTGGGTCGAGGGCGAGGGCCCCGGCGGCGGGGCCTTCCCGTTCTGGCTGTCGGCCATCATGCTGCTCGCCGCGGGAGGCATCTTCATCCGCTCTTTCCAGGCCGACCATCAGATGACGTCCGAGGACGGCCGCTTCTTTGACCGCACCACCATCACCTCGGTGGCTTCGGTGGCGGGCGCGCTGATCGCGTGCATCGTCGCCATGCCCTACCTGGGCGCCTACATCGCGCTGCCGCTGTTCATGTTCTGGTATCTCAAGATGTTCGGCGGCCACGGCTGGGTGCTGACCCTGAGCCTGTGCCTCACGACGCCGGTCTTCCTGTTCTTCTTTTTCGAGGTCACGCTCAAGATCCTGCTGCCCAAGGGCTGGACGGAGCCGTGGTTCTTCCCGCTCTACGCGGCATTCTTTTAGGGAGGGGCTGAGACATGGAAACCCTCGCACTTCTCGCCGACGGCTTTGCCACATCGCTGTCGTGGTTCAATATCTTCATCGTGGTCATCGGGGTGACCGCGGGACTTTTCATTGGGGCGATGCCGGGCCTGGGCTCGGTCAACGGGGTGGCCATCGTGCTGCCGCTGACATTCATCGTCCCCCCGTCCTCTGCCATCATCTTGCTCGCCGCAATCTATTACGGCGCGATGTATGGCGGGGCCGTCAGCTCGATCTTGCTTGGCATTCCCGGCGCGTCTACGGCGGTGGCCACCACCTTTGATGGCCGTCCCATGGCTCAACAAGGCAAGGCCGGGCTGGCGCTGATTGCTGCCGCGACGGCGTCGTTCATCGGGGGCACCATCGCGGTGATCCTGTTCACGCTGTTCGCGGCCCCGCTGGCCGATCTGGCCCTGAAATTCGGCCCGGCGGAGGAGTTCGCGCTGGTGCTGCTGGCGTTCACGACCTTTGTGGGCCTGGGCGGTGACGACGTGCTGAAAACCATAGTGATGATCGCGCTGGGACTGGCGCTGTCCACGGTGGGGCTTGATCTGATCTCCGGCCAGCCGCGGCTGATCTTCGGCGACATGCCGGGCTTTTATTCGGGCATCTCCTTCCTGGTGCTGGCCATCGGCGTCTACGGCATCGGCGAGGTGCTGCACACGATCGAGACGTCCAAGTCGAACCCCTCGGTCACGCCCGCGCGGCTCAGCTTCCGCGAGCTGGGCGCAAGCCTGAAGCTGATCAACAAGATGTGGAAATCCATGTCACTTGGCTCGTTCCTGGGCTTCTTCGTGGGCATGTTGCCCGCCGCAGGCGCCACGCCCGCGGCCCTGATGGCTTACGGCATGGCGCGCTCCACCTCCAAGGATCCCGACAGCTTCGGCAAGGGCAACATGGAAGGCGTGGTCGCGCCGGAGACGGCCAACAACGCCGCCTCCACCGGCTCGCTGCTGCCGATGCTGACGCTGGGCATTCCCGGTTCGCCCACCACCGCCCTGCTTCTGGGCGGCATGGTGATGTGGGGCCTCGTGCCCGGCCCGATGCTGTTTATCGAGCAGCCGGATTTCGTCTGGGGCCTTATCTCGTCGCTCTACACGGCCAATGTGGCCGCCGTGCTGATCAACCTCGCGCTGATCCCGCTCTTTGTCTACGCGCTGCGGATGCCGTTCACCGTGCTCTGCTCGGTCGTGCTGGTGCTGTGCATCGTGGGGGGCTTTGCGCCGTCCCAGAAGATGCATGACGTCTACCTGATCGCGGGCTTCGGCGTGGCGGGCTACCTGCTGCGCAAGGCGGACTACCCGCTGGCCCCGCTCGTGCTGGCACTGGTGCTCGGCCCGCTCATGGAAAAGAGCTTCCGGCAGACGCTGATTGGCGAGCAGGGCAACATCCTGGCCTTCGTCGAGCGCCCGCTCTCGGCCACTTTCATCGGCTTGGCACTGGTTTTCTTCCTGCTGCCGCTATTTAAATACCTCAGAACTTCGCGCCGCCGCGGCATGACCCCGGCAGAATAAGCGAGACGAGAAGGACAGACCCATGACCACTTTCGCTTCCCTCATCGCGTCCCATCCCGCGGACGCCAACGCAATCGGTGCGCCGGATCGCCCGTGGATGAATTACGGCGCCCTGCGCGATCTCAGCCAGTCCGTGCGCGTCCAGCTCAACACCGCAGGGGTCGGGCGCGGCGACCGGGTGGCCATCGTGCTGCCCAACGGCCCCGAGATGGCGTCGGCCTTCGTGACCATCGCGCAGACCTGCACCACCGCGCCGCTGAACCCGGCCTACCGCGAGGACGAATACGCCTTCTATCTCGGCGATCTGCAGGCCAAGGCCATCGTGCTGGCCGAGGGCTATGACGGCCCGGCCTTCCTTGCGGCGCGTGCGGCGGGTCTGAAGATCCTGCGCCTGAGCGCCAACGCGTCGGACCCTGCGGGCATGTTCACCCTGACCTTCGAGGCGGACGAGGGCGCTGACACGAGCGATCCCGAACCCGATGATGTCGCACTGATCCTGCACACCTCCGGCACCACGTCGCGCCCGAAGATCGTGCCGCTTTTGCAATCCAACGTCGCGGCCTCGGCGGCCAACATCGCCGAGAGCCTCGCCCTGACGCCCGAGGATCGCTGCCTCAACGTGATGCCGCTCTTCCATATCCACGGGCTGATCGCCGCCGTCTCCGCCACGCTCAAGGCGGGCGGGCAGGTTTGGTGCGCGCCGGGCTTTGATGCGCTGAAGTTCTTCAGCTGGATGTCGGATGCCGAGCCCACGTGGTATACCGCCGTGCCCACAATGCATCAGGCGATCTTGTCACGCGCGTCCCGCAACGCCGACACCATCGCCGAGGTGCCGCTGCGCTTCCTGCGCTCGTCCTCGGCCTCTCTGCCGCCGCCGGTCTTCACCAAGCTGGTCGAGACCTTCAACGCCCCCGTGATCGAGGGCTACGGCATGACCGAGGCGACGCACCAGATGGCCTCCAACCCGCTGCCGCCCCGCGCGCAAAAGCCCGGCTCCGTCGGCGTGCCCGCAGGCCCAGAGGTGCGCATCGCCCACGAGGTCGAGAACCGCCTGATCGACGGCACCGGCGAAATCTGCATCTCCGGTCCCAATGTCACCCCCGGCTACGAGGGCAACCCCGAGGCCAACGAGAAGAACTTCTTCGAGGCCGAGGGCAAACGCTGGTTCCGCACCGGCGATCAGGGCTCGTTTGACGCCGAGGGCTACCTGTCGCTGACCGGCCGCCTGAAAGAGATCATCAATCGCGGCGGCGAAAAGGTGTCCCCGCTGGAGGTCGACGCGGTGCTCTTGGACAGCCCCGACGTGGCGCAGGTCGTCACCTTCGCCCTGCCGCACCCGAAGTTGGGCGAAGAGGTCGCCGCCGCCGTGGTCCTGACCGAAGGTTCCGACGCGACCGAGGCCACCATCCGCGACTTCGCCAAATCCCGCATGGCCGACTTCAAGGCGCCGCGCAAAGTGGTGATCCTCGACGAGATCCCGAAGGGCGCTACTGGCAAGATGCAGCGGATCGGCATGGCCGAGAAGCTGGGTCTGGTCGAGCCTGCCTGAGGGGGACGCACCATGAAAATCTGTATCTTCGGCGCCGGGGCCATCGGCGGCTATATGGGTGTCAAACTGGCGCAGGCCGGGGCCGATGTGTCCCTCGTGGCCCGCGGCCCGCACCTGGCCGCCATGCAGGAGAAGGGCCTGACCCTGATCGAGGAGGGCGGCGAGACAACCAACGTCGCCGTCACCGCCTCCGACAACCCCGCTGATCTCGGCCCGCAGGACTATGTGATCGTCACGCTCAAGGCCCATTCGGTCCCCGGCGTGGTGCCCCATATGCAGCCGCTCATCGGCCCCGACACCACGATTGTCTCCGGTGTAAACGGGGTGCCGTGGTGGTATTTCCACAAGCTCGACGGCCCCTACGAGGGCACAAGGCTGGAAAGCGTCGACCCCGGCAACGCCCAGT
Source organism: Litoreibacter ponti (assembly GCF_003054285.1). Classification (NCBI taxonomy): domain Bacteria; kingdom Pseudomonadati; phylum Pseudomonadota; class Alphaproteobacteria; order Rhodobacterales; family Roseobacteraceae; genus Litoreibacter; species Litoreibacter ponti. The sequence continues at coordinate 246,538 of NZ_QBKS01000002.1, read as the reverse complement.
GGGACGGCTTCGGCCCCGACAGGGTCCTGGGCTGCGTCGTCTACCCCGCCGCCGAGGTGTCAGAGCCCGGCACGATCAAGCATATCGAGGGCAACCGCTTTAGTTTGGGCGAGCCTGACGGTTCCAAATCCGACCGCGCTCTGGCCTTGTCAAAGGCGCTGTCCTCCGCGGGCCTGAAGGCCCCGGTGCGCCCGCGCATCCGCGACGAGATTTGGGTGAAGCTCTGGGGCAACCTGTCGTTCAACCCGATCTCCGCGCTGACCCACGCGACGCTCGATGTGCTCTGCACCGACCCCGGCACCCGCGCCGTGGCGCGCGGTATGATGGTCGAGGCGCAAACCATCGCCGAGGCGCTGGGCGTGAAGTTCCCCATCGATGTCGACCGCCGTATCGACGGCGGCGCCGCCGTCGGCGCGCACCGCACATCCATGTGGCAGGACCTCGACGCCGGCCGCCCCATGGAGATCGAGGCCCTCGTCGGCGCCGTCTCCGAACTCGGCACCCTCACCGGCCACCCGACGCCCACCGTGGACACCGTGCTGGCGTTGATCCGGCTCAGGGCGAAGATGGCGGGGGTTGCCTGAAGCTCTTTATTGCTTGACGGACGCACTGTGATCCCCGCGAAAGCGAAAAACCCGCCAAGACCCAGCACCTAACCGGGCCCCGAGCGCGTTAGACGTCTAAACGACCGCGCGCTGCTCGAACGGGGCGAGCATGTCCCAGCGGAATTCCACCCCCGTCCCGGGCACGTCCGGCGCCACCGCCATGTGATCCTCGACCATCAGCGGCCGGGTTGTGTAGCGGTCGATGGGGAAGGAGTGCACCTCGATCCAGCCCTTTGGATCGTGGCCTGACACCAGCGAGACATGCAGCTCCTGCATCCCGTGGGAGCAGACGGAAACGCCCGTGTTATCAAAGACGTCAGCCGCCTGAAGCCAGCCTGTGATGCCGCCGCAATTGGACGCGTCAGGTTGTACAAAACTTAACTTCGCCTGATCGCGGGCATATTCGAACTCATGCACCGTGTGCAGGTTCTCCCCCATGGCGAGCGGCACGCCCGTGGCGTCCGCAATCTGCGCAAAACCTTGATAATTATCGGGAATAATCGGCTCTTCGAACCACATGATATCGTGCTCCGCGAAGCCTTTTGCGAGTGCTATCGCCTGATCAACATCCAGCGAATAATTGGCATCCACGGCGAATGCGATATCCGGCCCGATGAGCTTTCTAACCGCTTGAATACGCTCAAGATCATCGGGGCGTCCGATCTTGATCTTCACCCCGTTGAAGCCGCGGTCGAGGTAGCCCTGCACACTGTCCAAAAGCTTTGGCAGGTCAAACCCCAGATCGATCCCGCCACAATAGGCCCGGCACCTGTCCGCCGCTCCGCCGGCCATCTTGTACAAAGGCTGACCCGATGCCTTGCCCCGCAAATCCCACAGCGCGATATCGACCGCGGAGATCGCGAAAGACGCGATTCCGCCGCGCGCTACGTAATGCACGTGCCATTGCATCGCATCGTATAAGTCTTCAACGTTTTCAGCGTTTTGACCCACAAGGAACGGGCCCAGATCGTCCCGGATCATCGCCAGAATGGCCGTGCCGCCCTTGCCGCCCGTGTATGTGTAGCCGACGCCCTCGGTGCCATTTTCCAGCCGGACCGTCGCGCAGACCAGCTGAAAAAAGTGGTGGTCGCCATGTTTGGCGTCCACCAGAACCTCGTCCAAAGGCACGTTGAACAAACGCGCCTCAACAGACGCGATCTTCATAGATGCGCGCATTCCGGCACCGGGGTTTTGACCGTGCCGTCGGCCTTCCACTGAAGCAGATTGTCCACCGTCAATTTGCCCATCGCCGCCCGCGTCTCATGCGTGCCGGAGCCTACATGGGGCAGCAGCACAGTCCGATCAGACGTCTTCAGCGCGTCGGGGATGTGGGGTTCTTTCTCGAACACATCGAGGCCAGCAAGGCCCAGCTTGCCGCTGTCGAGGGCCTCGATCAGCGCCGCCTCATCGACGACCGAGCCGCGGGAGACATTGATTAGCATGCCCGATGGGCCAAGCGCCTCAAGCACCTGTTTGTTCACGATTTTATTCGTGGACGGGCCCCCGGGCGTGATACAGATCAGCACGTCACAGGCGGCGGCCATTTCGACCAGATCGCCGTAATACGTGTACGGAACGTCCTTTTTCGAGCGCGTGTGATAGACGATCGTCGGATTGAAAATCGCCATCCGGTCGGCGATTTCCTGACCGATGCGACCCAGCCCCAGGATGCCGATGGTCTTGCCGTCGGGCGAGGTGGACAAGGGCGCATTGCCGCTTGTTTCCCAATCACCCGAGCGCGCCCAGGCCTCGTCATGGCGGAAGTTGCGCAGGCCCGCGAGCAGCAAGAGCAGCGCCGTGTTGGCGACCTCGCCATTCAGTACGTCGGGGGTGTGCGAGACCTTGATGCCGCGCGCCACGCAGGCGTCGGTGTCGACCGCGTCGTAGCCCACGCCGTAGCCAGAGACGACCTTGAGGTTTGGCAGCGCCTCCATCACTTTCGCAGGCACCCCGTCATGGCCGTTGGTCATAACCGCTTCCACGCCCGCGCCGTGCTCCGCCGCCCAGGCGTCGAAATCGTCGATCTCCGACATCACGTGGACCTTGAACTCGGCGTCGAGCCGGGCACGCATCTCGTCTGTCGCGCCGCCGATCTGCAGGACTTCCGGCTGGCTCATGCGTCTTCTCCCACGGTCTGGCGCTGGGTGCCGAGCCCTTCGATGGTCAGCTCCATCACGTCGCCCCTCTTCAGGTAGACAGGTTCCGGCTTCATGCCCATGCCTACGCCCGGGGGCGTGCCGGTGGTGATGACATCACCCGGATGCAATGTCATAAGCCCCGACAAATGCTCGATAATCTGCGCCACGGTGAAGATCATCGTGTTGGTGTTCCCGGTCTGCATGCGCGTGCCATTGACGTCGAGAGACATGGCGAGGTTTTGCACGTCCGGCACCTCGTCGCGGGTCACCAGCCACGGGCCCGTGGGGCCGAACGTGTCGCAGCTTTTGCCCTTGGTCCACTGGCCGGTCAGCTGGGTCTGGAAATGCCGCTCGGAGACGTCATTGACCACGCAGTAACCCGCCACGTAATCCAGCGCGTCGGCCTCGGAGACGTATTTGCACTCCTTGCCGATCACCACGCCCAGCTCCACCTCCCAGTCGGTATGGGTCGAGCCGCGGGGCATGATCACGTCATCATAGGCCCCCACGATGGCGGAGTTTGCCTTGAAGAAAAGGATCGGGTGCTCGGGGATATCCGCGCCGGTCTCGGCGGCGTGGTCGGAGTAGTTCAGCCCAATGCACAGGAACTTCCCGATCGAGCCCACGCAGGCCCCGAGCCGCGGGTTGCCCCCGACCGCGGGCAGGTGGGTCGGATCGATCCCGGCCAGGGAATGCAGCACGGCGTCGCCCAGATGTGCGCCGTCGATATCGGCCACATGACCGCTGAGGTCGCGCAGCTGGCCGTCGGCGTCGATCATGCCGGGCTTCTCCGCGCCCTTGTCTCCGTAGCGAACCAGTTTCATGTCAAAACTCCCTAATGATTGTCGCGCGGCATGTATTTGCGCGAGATGTCTTGGTATTTTGCCGCCCCGTCGAGTGTCATGCCCTCGCTGAAGGGCCGCACCAGCTGGCGGAAGATCTCTTGCCACGGCGTCTGGCTGTCCGGCACCTCAATGGAGCCGTTTACCAGTTTTTCAGCCCGTGCCTTCAGCTCGGCATCATCCACCAGCATATCGGCGGTGCATTTGCGAAGATCGATCCGCACCCGGTCGCCGGTCTGCACCAGCGCCAGCCCGCCCCCATCGGCGGCCTCGGGCGAGGCGTTCAGGATCGACGGCGAGCCAGATGTGCCCGACTGCCGCCCGTCGCCCACGCAGGGCAGGGCATGAATGCCCTTCTTCAGCAGGTAAGACGGCGGGCGCATGTTCACGACCTCCGCCCCGCCCGGGTAGCCCTTCGGCCCCGCGCCGCGCATGATCATGATGCAATGCGCGTCGATGCCGAGGCTTTCGTCGTCGATGCGGTGGTGGAAATCCTCCGGCCCGTCGAAGACAATCGCGCGCCCCTCGAAGGCGTCGGGGTCGTCCGGGTTCGACAGGTACCGGTCGCGAAATTCCTTGGAGATCACGCTGGTCTTCATGATTGCTGAATCGAACAGGTTGCCCTTGAGGTTGATGAAGCCCGCATCCTTCAGAATCGGCGCGTCGATGGAATAGATCACATCCGAATTGCCCGTCAGCATGCCTTCGCAATTCTCGCGCATCGTCTTGCCATTGGCGGTCACCACGTCCGGGTGCGGCAGCAGGTTGGCTTTGATCAGCTCGCCGATTACCGCGGGCACGCCGCCGGCGCGGTGGTAATCCTCGCCCAGATACTTGCCCGCCGGTTGCAGGTTCACCAGTAGCGGCACGCGATGGCCGAGCGCCTGCCAGTCGTCATTGCCGAGCGCCACATCGAGGTGCTTTGCCACGCCGTTGAGGTGGATCGGCGCGTTGGTCGACCCGCCGATGGCGGAGTTGATCACGATGGCATTCTCGAACGCCTCGCGGGTCATGATGTCGGAGGGGCGCAGATCCTCTTCGACCATGCCCACGATGCGCTTGCCGGTCTCGTAGCTGATCTGGCCGCGCTCGCGGTAGGGCGCCGGGATCGCGGCCGAGCCGGGCAGCTGCATCCCCAACGCCTCGGCCAGCGAGTTCATCGTCGTCGCCGTGCCCATCGTGTTGCAATAGCCGACCGACGGGGTCGAGGAGGCGACCAGATCCATGAACCCGTCATCGTCAATCTCGCCCGCCGCCTGCATCTCGCGCGCTTTCCACACGATGGTGCCAGAGCCGGTACGCTCGCCCTTGAACCAGCCGTTCAACATCGGCCCGACGCTCAGCGCAATGGCGGGAATGTTCACCGTTGCCGCCGCCATCAGCAGGGCAGGGGTGGTCTTGTCGCAGCCGATGTTCAGCACCACGCCGTCAATCGGGTAGCCAAACAGCGTCTCCACCAGCGACAGATAGGCCAGGTTGCGGTCCAGCATCGCCGTGGGTCGCTTGCCGGTCTCCTGGATCGGGTGCACGGGGATCTCGATCACCGTGCCGCCCGCCGCGATCACCCCGTCGCGCACCCGCTTGGTCAGCTCGATATGATGCCGGTTGCAGGGCGACAGGTCCGATCCGGTCTGGGCGATGCCGATGATCGGCTTGCCGGACTGAAGCTCTTCGCGGGTCAGGCCGTAGTTCAGGTAGCGCTCCAGGTAGAGCGCCGTCATTTCCTGATTGTCAGGGTTGTTGAACCACTTTTGCGATCTCAGCTTCGACTTATCGGCCATCTCAATCTTCCATTAAGGTTAACGCGCCCCGATCCCAAGCAAGGGCGCTTTCATGCTTCGTTTTGGCAAAAATACTCAAAAACCCGCCTTAACCGGACCACCCGCCATCGATCACATGGGCCTGCCCGGTCGTAAAGGCGCTCTCGTCACCGGCGAGATACACCACCAGCGCCGCGATCTCTTCCGCCTTGGCGACGCGCCCCATGGGCTGGCGGGACACGAACTGCTCCAGCGCGGCCTCGTAGCTGCCAAGGCTCTCGCCCAGCTCGCGCACCCGGTCGTGCCAGCTGGGGCTCTCCACCGTGCCGGGGCAGATGCAATTGCAGCGAATCCCTTGCGTGATGTAGTCCACCGCCACCGATTTCGTCATGCCGATCACGGCGGCCTTGGTGGTGCCGTAGATGAAGCGGTTCGGCGCGCCGATGACCGAAGAGCACGCGCTCGACATGTTGATGATCGAGCCACCGCCGCGCTCCAGCATGCCGGGCAGGGCCGCCTTCATCATCCGCATCATTGAACGCACGTTCAGATCGAAGGCGAAGTCCCACTCGTCGTCCGAGGCGTCCAGGATTGAGCCCGCGTGCACGTAGCCCGCGCAGTTGAACAACACGTCCGGCTTTGACCGCGCCACGCCCTCGGCCACTGCATCCGCGTCGCGCACGTCCATCTCGAAGGTCTCGATGCCGGGGTGCTCCAGCTCGGCCAGGGCGTCCGCGTTCACATCGGTCGCAAAGACCTGCGCGCCCTCATCGGCCATCGCCAGCGCCGAGGCGCGCCCGATGCCCTGAGCCGCCGCACTTACCAATGCACGTTTTCCGGCAAGTCTTTGATGCGCCAAGGTAATCCCCCCGATATTTTCGTTGTATCCGTCGCGCGCAGCCTCGCGACACGCCCCTTGCCTAAGGTCAATTTAGTCGGGCTTCAATGCTTTTCACCGCCCGGCGCTTCCCCTAGTGTTTGCGCAAACAGCATGAAGACGAGGAACGGGGACCCCATGGCAAACACGAAAATCGCGCTGCTCGGCACCGGGCTGATGGGCGCGCCGATGGCGCGCAATCTGCGCAAGGCGGGTTTCGATCTGTCGGTCTGGAACCGCTCCCGCGCCAAGGCAGAGCCGCTGGCAGATCACGGCGCCACCGTTCACGACACGGTGGCGGAGGCCATCGCGGGTGCGGATGTGATTATTACCATGCTGGCGGACGGCGTGGTGGTGGGCGGCCTTGTCATGGACGAAGCTGTGACATCGGCCATGAAGGACGGCGCCCTATGGATCGACATGTCCTCGGCCAAGCCCGAAGAAGCCCGCGCGCAATCGGCCCATCTGGGCGCGCTCGGCTTCGCCCATCTTGACGCGCCGGTCTCGGGCGGCACCAAGGGGGCGGAGGCCGCAAGCCTCGCCATCATGGTGGGCGGGGACGCGGATGCCTTCGCCCGCGCGAAACCTGTCTTCGAAGCAATGGGCCGCCCGGTCCATGTTGGCCCGTCGGGCGCGGGCCAGCTCTCCAAGCTCGCCAATCAGGCCATCGTCGCCGTCACCATCGCCGCCGTGGCCGAGGCGATGCTGCTCGTCAAACAAGGCGGCGCCGACGCGGCTGCCGTGCGCGCGGCGCTCAAGGGCGGCTTCGCCGACAGCACCATCCTGCAGCAGCATGGCGAGCGCATGACGGAGGGCAATTTCGAGCCCGGCGGGCTCACCAAATTCCAGCTGAAAGACCTCGACAACCTGCTCAATGAAAGCGGCCAGCTTGGCCTGACCCTGCCCACCGCGCAGATGACCCGCGACCGTTTCGCGGAGTTTTCCAATAATATGGGCGGCGCGGATAAAGACCACTCCGGGCTCTATCTCGAGCTACTCGCGCGCAACGGTCTGAGCGCATGAGGGCGCTCGTCCTCGGCGGCGGCGGGATGGTCGGCCAGAAGCTGGCCTTGCACCTGTCGGTTCACGGACTTGGCGGCGAGCCGGTCGAATTGACGCTGCACGATATCGCTTTCCCGCCCCAGCCGTTGCCGGGCGTCAACCAGATCGTGGGCTCCATCGCCGATGCGGGCACCGCCGCGCGGCTCGCGCGCACCAGGCCGGATGTGATCTTCCACCTCGCCTCGATCGTCTCGGGCGAGGCGGAGGCGAATTTCTCCAAGGGCTGGGCGGTCAACATGCACCCCACATGGGCGCTGCTGGAGGCCCTGCGCGCAGAGCACGAGGCCGATCCCGACTACTGCCCGCGCTTGGTTTTCACCTCGTCCATCGCGGTGTTCGGCGGGCCGTACCCCGACAAGATCAGCGACACGTTCCTGCAGGCCCCGCAGACCAGCTACGGCGCGCAGAAGCTGATCTGCGAGACGATGATCTCGGACTTCTCGCGCAAGGGCTATATCGATGGCATCTCGATCCGCCTGCCCACGATCTGCGTGCGTCCCGGCGCGCCGAATGCCGCCGCCTCGGGCTTCTTTTCCGGCATCATCCGCGAGCCCTTGAATGGGCAGGAGGCGATCCTGCCGGTCGCAGACACCGTGCGCCACTGGCATGCCAGCCCACGCTCCGCCACGGGCTTCCTGACCCATGCCGCGACCCTCGACACAGAAACGCTCGGCGGCCGCCGCGCGCTCAACCTGCCGGGCATCAGCTGCACCGTGGCCGAACAGATCGAGGCGCTGCGCGAGGTCGCGGGCAACGATCCGGTCAAACTGATCAAACGCCAGCCCGACCCGGTGATCGAGAAGATCGTCGAAGGCTGGCCGCGCGACTTCGCACCGGAGCGCGCCAAGGCGCTGGGCTTCAAGGCGGAGAGCAGCTTCAAGGAGATCATCGAGGTCTATCTCGAAGACGACCTCAACGCGCCGGGCCCATAACATAGGGGCCAGATGGCTCTTTCTTTGTTCCAAAAATACGGGATGGCGCAGCCTGTCAGCCTACCCTCGGCGGGCGAGTTCCGCGACCTTGGGATGCTGCGGCGACAGGTTGCGCTCGAGATGGGCGTGGATGCGGCTGCGGACCTTGCCCGGGTCGCCCTCGAGCGCGGCGTCGACGATGGCCTGATGCTGGGCGATGTTCTCGGTGATAAAGGCAAACGCCCGGTCCACCGCGACGTGCTGCTGGCGAAACTGCGCGTAGATCTGGCGGTGCAGCCCGATCAGCGTGTCGGACGCGCAGGCCGAGATCAGCGTCTGGTGAAACTCCTCCTCGGCCTCCAGCCAGTGCGCGACGAGACTGTCGGGGTTCTCGTGGTGGCGGATGCGCTTCTCGAGATGCAGGAGCTTGTGATGCACGGCGGTCAGCCGTCCTTCCCAGTCGATGCCGCCATACTGCAGTGACAGGCAGGCGCCTTCCTGCTCCAGCAGGATGCGCATCTGCGCGACCTCGTGCTGCTTTTGCGCGGAGCGTTCGGGCATCCGGAATCCCCGCTGGTCGCGAAACTCGGCCAGCCCTTCGGCGGCAAGGCGCAACAGCACGTCGCGCACCGTATTGGTCGAGCAGCCATAGTCCTGTTGCAGCTCTGCGGGCTTGAGCTTGCGGCCGGGCGCAAAGCCGCCCTCGATCAGGCGGGCGCGCAGATCGTCATAAATATCAGGGGTTTCGCGTCTTGGCATGGCACATCCTCACCCGTAAGCATGTGGAGGAATTTCTGAAAAAGCGAGGAAATTTTGAAATTTTGTGAAATTTTAGATTTTGATTGGCAGGTCCAGATTCGGTTGCTACGGTCCTATTACGCCTGCGAGCGCTAACGGGCGACGCCCGGATGCTCGCAGTCACAAAGAAATAAAATCGTCTGGGAGGACACCATGAAATTTCTGAAAACGGCCGCTTGTTCGGCTGCGGCTTTGGCTGTGCTGGCCACGGGCGCGATCGCCGACGGCCACGCCACCACCAAGCTGCGCATCCAAACCCACTACGCCCCCGAAACCACGTCCGGCGGCTTGCTGACCGAGCTGATGGAAAACATCGAGCTGATGTCCAACGGCGAGATCGACATCGAGATGTTCTACTCGGCCTCCGTCGTCAAATCTGTCGAGACATTTGACGCGGCAGCCTCCGGCATTCTGGATTGCGACGCCACAGGCGGCGGCTACCAGACCGGCAAGAACCCCGCCTTCCAGTTCGTGGGCGACATCATGGGTGGCTACGAGACCCCCGCACAGCAGCTCAGCTGGCTGTACTATGGCGGTGGCCGCGACGCGGCTCAGGCGCTCTACAACCAGTATGACATGCAGCTTGTGGGCTGGATCGTCTACGGCCAGGAAAGCTTCGCCTCCACCAAGCCGATCGCTGGCATTGACGATCTGAAGGACTGGAAATTCCGCTCGCCTCCGGGCATGGAAACCAAGATCTTCGAAAAGCTCGGCGCCTCGCCCATCGTGATGGACTTCACCGAGATCTTCACCGCGCTGGAGACCGGCATCATCGACGGTGCTGACGCCTCGAACATCTCCAACAACGTCGGGCTCGGCCTCTACGACATCGCGAAGTTCGCCAACTACCCGGGTTTCCACTCGATGCCGTCCGACCACCTGGCCTGCAACAAGGCCGTCTGGGACGCGATGCCCGCGCATCACCGCGCGATCATGGAGACCGCCGTCTCCGACATCGCTCTGAAATCCGCCCTGATCTTCGAGAAGCGCAACGCAGAGGCCGTGGCCAAGCTGACCGCCGATGGCGTGACCATCTCGCAGTGGGCGCCTGAGGATCTGGCCGAGTTCCGTGCCGCAGCGCAGGCCACCTGGCCCGAGTTCGCCACGACCCCCGAGGCCAAAGCGCTTGTGGACAGCCACATCGCCTACCTCAAGCAGCTGGGTATCGTGAAAGAGTAAGCCTCCCACGGGAAGGCTCATCGACGGGGCCGTGGCCATGCGCCATGGCCCCGTTTTGCATCTGGACGGGCGCAGAATGAAGATCACCGCGATCACCAGCCATGTGTTGCAATACGACATGCCCGAGGTCTTGGGCTATTCGCAGCAATACTACGCCAAGCGCACCGCGCATCTGGTCGAGGTCTCGACCGATGAGGGCGTGACGGGCTGGGGTGAATGTTTTGGGCCCGGCGCCATTGCGTTGGCCAACAAGGGTATCGTCGAAGGCGTCATCGCGCCGATGATCCTTGGGCTGGACCCGCTCGACCGCGACGTGATCTGGCACAAGGTCTACAACCTGATGCGCGACCACGGCCAGAAGGGGATGCCGATGCAGTCCCTCTCCGGCGTCGATATCGCGCTGTGGGACATTGCGGGCAAGGTGGCGGACATGCCGCTGCACAAGCTGATCGGCGGCGCGCACCGCGCGGATGTGCCGGTCTACGGCTACGGCATGATGCTGCGCCCCGACATGGACGCGCCCTCGCTGGCCGCGCTCTTTGCCGACGAGGCCGCCGCGATTCGCGACGCAGGCTTCACGGCGACCAAGATGAAAACCGGCCTCGGCCCGCGCAAGGACGTGGTGCTGTGTCAGGCCGTCCGCGACGGGGTGGGCGCGGAGTTCAAATTCATGGTGGATGCGAACCACTGCTACACGACGTCGGACGCCTTCTACGTGGGTCGCGCGCTGGACGAGCTTGAGGCCTATTGGTTCGAAGAGCCCGTCGCGCCCGAAGACCACGATGGCTACCGCGAGTTGCGCGCGGGCCTGAAGACCAACATCTCCGGCGGCGAGGCCGAGTTCGGCCGCTGGGGCTGGCGGGCAATCCTCGAGAACCGCGGGCTCGACATCGCCCAGCCCGAGGTCTGCGCGCTGGGGGGCGTGTCGGAATACCTGCGGGTGCTGGCGCTGTGTCATGCGCATTTCACGCCTGTGGTGAACCATGTCTGGGGCTCCGCCATCGCGGTCGCCACCAACCTGCAACTGCTGGCGGCCATGCCGCCCATGCCGGGCGGGCTACACCCGTGGGAGCCGATGCTGGAATTTGACACCACCGATAACAAATTCCGCGACGATCTGCTGGCCGAGCCGCTGGATATCCAGGGCCAGGTCAAGGCCAATGGCGGCCGCGTCGCGATACCGACAGCACCGGGGATCGGCGTCGAGCCGGACCGCGACTTCATCGAACACTACGCCGTGGCCGCGTGACGCCACACCAAGGGGAGGGAGAGTATGCAGGATCAAGAGCTCAAACACGGAACCGCGATCGAATGGCTGGTGCCGCTGGCCTTCGTGATCTGCGCGGGCTGGGTGACATGGCACATCCCGGCCTTCACGCTCGACTGGGCGCCGCCGGAAAACCAGTCCGCGCGCGACAACCTGGCGGGCATCTTCCTGCGTAATGACGTGACCCCCAACATGGGCGGGCTCTTCGGCGGCTATGCCGACGCGATCGACTGGCTGGCGCTGGTGCTGCTGCCGGTCTTTCTGGTCCTCGGCGTGATGACCGTGCGACGCGCCCCCATGGAGTTCGAGGCCTGGGGCACCGCCGACCGCCTGTCGGTCTTCATCGGACGTATCACCATGATGCTGATCGTGCTTTTGGTGCTGGTGATGCTCTACGAGGTGCTCTTGCGCTACGTGTTCGAGGCGCCGACGCTCTGGGCCAACGAGCTGTCGCTGTGGATCGCGGGCTTCATCTTCCTGACCGCGGGGCTCTATGCCATGCAGCAGCGCAGCCATATCCGCATTTTCCTGCTCTACGACGTCTGCCCGTGGTGGATGCAGAAGCTGTTCGACTGCATCTCCACGCTGCTGATCATCGCGTTTGCCTTCTTCCTGATCTATGGCGGCTACGGCGAGGCGTTCAGCAAGTTCTACCGCTGGGAAACCTTCGGTACCGCCTTTGATCCGCCCATTCCGGCCACCGTGAAGCCCGCGGTGCTGTTCATCGTGGCGCTTGTGGCCGTGCAGGCGGTGGTCAACCTGATCGCCGACTGGAACGCCGAGCCGGTGATCCACACCGCCGCCGACGACATCGACGAGGACGAGATCGCCCGCCTGCGCGCCGCTGTCGGCGCAGAGGGCACCGGCGATCTGGACGTCACCCGCGGGGCCATTCAGGGCTCCCAGACCAAAGCCAAGAAGGACGACAACTGATGGACGTCGGAACGATCTCACTGGTGCTGATGCTGGGCCTCGTGGTCCTGCTGGCCATTGGTATGCCGCTTGGCTTCGCCTCTGCCTTCATGGCCGTGGTGGTGCTGTTGATGAAATTCGAGCCCGCGCTGCTCATGGACCCGACCCTGTGGGGGGAGGGGATTCTGACCGGCCGGCCGGGCTCCGGCCCGCTCAACATTCTGTCGCAACGCATATACGGCGACGTGATGACGAGTTACGTGCTCATATCAATACCCTTGTTCATCTTCATGGCGGCTTTGCTGGAACGCTCCGGCATCGCCAAGGACATGTATTCCTCGCTCAACATCTGGCTGAACCGCACCCGCGGGGGCATCGCCATCGTCACCTCGATCATGGCGGTAATCATGGCCGCCATGTCGGGCATCATCGGCGGCGAGGTGGTCCTTTTGGGCCTGATCGCGCTGCCGCAGATGCTGCGGCTGGGCTACAATCAGAACCTGGCCATCGGCACGATCTGTGCGTCCGGGTCGCTGGGGACGATGATCCCGCCCTCGATCGTGCTGATCATCTATGGGCTGATCACCGAGACCTCGATCAAGGCGCTGTTCACGGCGGCCTTCCTGCCGGGCTTCATGCTGGCCTCGTTCATCATCATCTACATCATCATCCGCACGCGGTTGCATCCAGAGGACGCGCCGCTGCCAGAGCTGCAGCCGGGCGAGCCGGTGGGGGCCGAGAAGGCAAAGCTCTTCGGTGGTTTCATGGCGGTACTCGTAGCGGGCTTCAGCACGGCCTTGTGCCTGCGCGCGCTGTTCTTCACGGTCACCGGCCAGAACGACGTCATCGAGGGGGTCGAGCCGATCTTCTGGGGCACGCCCGCCGATGTGCCGTGGTTCGCGGGGCTGGTTGCGATCTCACTGGCGCTGATCTTCTTCGTCTTCGGCCGCGAGACCACCGCCCGCGGCTGGGCGCTGGGCAAGGGCCTTGTGCCGCCTATCGTGGTGATCGGGGTCGTGCTGGGCTCGATCTATGGCGGGATCACCGGCATCACCGAGGCCGCTGGCATGGGTGCCATCAGCGTGCTGCTGATCGCCATCTTCCGGGGCGAAGCGAGCTTTGATCTGGTCTGGGACAGCCTGATGCGCACGCTGAAATCCACCGGCACGATCATCTGGGTGACCATCGGCGCAACCGCGCTGGCGGGCGCCTACACGATCGCGGGCGGGCCGACCTATGTGGCGAACCTGATCCTCGGCACCGACTTGCCGACCATGGGCATCATCCTGATCATGATGCTGATCCTGTTGTTCATGGGCGCCTTCATGGACTGGGTCGGTATCGTGCTTTTGATCATCCCCGTCTTCCTGCCCATCGTGCAGCGCCTGCCGATCGAGGAGATCGGCTTTCTCGGCCAGCTCGAGCCGCGCTACATCGCGATCTGGTTCGGGGTGGTGTTTTGTATGAACATGCAGGTGTCGTTCCTGTCACCACCCTTCGGCCCGGCGGCCTTCTACCTCAAGTCGGTGGCCCCGGCGCACATCTCTCTGACGGATATCTTCAAGGGCTTCCTGCCATTCATCTGCATCCAGCTCTGCGCGTTGTCGGTGCTGCTGATCTGGCCGCCCATCGTGACGATCCTGTTGAAGTAGATGCTGAGCGCCGCGCAGATATCGGCGTTTCATCGGGACGGCTATCTGGTCGTCCCGGACGTGGTCCCGCAGGACACGCTTGACCGGGTTCGGACGGAATATGCGGGGCTGCTGGACGGGCTTTGCGAGGGCTGGGGCATCAAGGGCGCGGGGTTCGAGGAGAAACTGATCGCCGCCTACCGCGCGGGGTTCGACTGGTTCCAGCCGCTCGACATCTCGCTGCCGGGCGACCGGATCGCGGCGGACACACCGATGCATTTCGGCCCCGCGGTGTTCGAGATGGCGACGCACACGCGACTGCTCGATCTGGCCGAGGACCTGCTGGGCGGCGAGATCACCGCCAATCCGATCCAGCATGTGCGCATCAAGCCGCCCACGCCTGATCTGCGCGCGGGCGAGGTGCGCGCGCATATCACCGCGACCGACTGGCATCAGGACCGCGCCGTGGCGCTGGAAGAAGCCGACGAGACCGACATGATCACCGTCTGGCTGGCGGTGACGGATGCGACGGTGGAAAATGGTTGCCTTAAAGTACAGCCCTTCTCAGGCACGCCGGAGATGCTGCCGCACTGCCCCAAGACCCAGACGGCGATTGCCGACGCGTTCATCGACGAGGATGGCGCGGTGCCGCTGCCGGTGCCTTCTGGCGGGGCGGTAATCTTCCACCCGCTCGTGCCCCACGCGTCACTGCCCAACCGCTCTGACGGCATCCGCTGGTCGTTTGATCTGCGGTTCAACAAGACGGGCCAGCCCACGGGCCGGTCGCATTTTCCGGATTTCGTCGCCCGTTCGCGCGCGCGCCCAGAGACAGAACTACACGATTGGCGCGCCTGGCGTGCTATGTGGGAAGAGGCGCGGGCGCGCTTGGCTGAAACCTCGCATATCGACATCCACCGCTGGCAATCGGACGCGCCCTATTGCGCATGAGAGTACGGACATGAAAGACACGATCCGCCTTGATCCCGACGACAATGTCGTCACCGCCACCCGCGCCTTGAAGGCGGGCAGCGCGGTCGAGGGCCTGGCCACCACCGGGCTGATCCCCTCGGGCCACAAGATCGCCACCCGCGCCATGGCGGCGGGCGAGCAGGTGCGCAAATACGCCCAGATGATCGGCGTCGCCTCCGGCGACATTGCCCCGGGCGATCATGTTCACACCCATAATTGCGACTTCGTTCCAACCGCGCAGAATTACGAGTTCGGCACGGATCAGCGGCCCGTGACCCCCGCGACCGGCGACACGTTCATGGGCTACCGGCGTGACAACGGCAGCGTCGGGACGCGCAACTATATCGCCATCGTCACTTCCGTGAACTGCTCGGCCACCGCGGCGCGGCGTATCGCGGATCACTTCACGCCGGAGCGGCTGGCGGACTACCCAAATGTCGACGGCGTTTGCGCTTTCGTGCATTGCACCGGATGCGGCATGGCCGACAGTGGCGACGGGTTCGAGGCGCTGCAGCGGGTGATGTGGGGCTACGCGCGCCATCCCAACCACGCGGGCGTGCTGATGGTGGGGCTGGGCTGCGAGATGAACCAGATCGACTGGCTGCTGGAGGCGTATGGCTTGAAGCAGTCCGACACCTTTCAGGTGATGAATATCCAAGGGGTCGCGGGGCTGGCGAAGACCATCGAGATGGGCATCAAAAAGGTCGAAGCGATGCTGCCGATTGCCAATCAGGCGCGGCGCACAGAATGCCCGGCGTCGGAGCTGAAGGTGGCTTTGCAATGCGGCGGCTCGGATGCGTGGTCGGGGGTCACGGCGAACCCGGCCCTGGGCTACGCCTGCGATCTGTTGGCCGCGCAGGGCGGCACGGGCGTGCTGGCCGAGACGCCGGAAATCTACGGCGCGGAGCATCTGCTGACCCGCCGCGCGGTCTCGCCCGAGGTGGGCCAGCGGCTGATCGGGCTGATCGAGTGGTGGAAGGATTACACCGAGCGCAACCGCGGCTCGATGGACAACAACCCGTCGCCCGGCAACAAGAAGGGCGGGCTGACGACGATCCTTGAAAAGTCGCTGGGCGCAGCGGCCAAGGGCGGCACCTCGCCTTTGACCGGGGTCTACAAATACGCCGAGCCCGTGACCGCGAAAGGCTTCACCTTCATGGACAGCCCCGGCTACGACCCTGCCAGCGTCACAGGCCAGATCGCGGGCGGCTGTCAGGTGGTGGTGTTCACGACCGGGCGGGGCTCGGCCTTCGGGTCCAAACCCGCGCCGACGATCAAGGTCTCGACCAACACCGAGATGTACAACCGCATGACCGACGACATGGATATCAACGCGGGCGACATGCTGACGGGCGGCGTGTCGCTGGAAGAGAAGGGGCGCGAGATTTACCGGATGATCCTGGCGGTGGCCTCCGGCGAGGCGTCGAAATCCGAGGCGCAGGGGTTAGGTGACTATGAATTCGTGCCGTGGCAGATCGGGGCCGTGATGTGAGGCTGGTGATCGCGGGGATAGGTCTGATCGGCGCGCGGCATCTGGCCCATGCGCTGGAGATGCCGGGGATCGAGGTGGTTGCCGTGGTGGACCCGAGCCTGTCGCAGGATCATGTGCCACATTTTGCAACGATCGAGGACGTGGATCTGGCGGCGGATGGGGTTCTGATCGCCACGCCCTCGCATCTTCATGCCGATCATGCGGAGGCCGCGGCGGCGCGCGGCTGGCATATGCTGATCGAGAAGCCCGTGGCCCATTCGCTGGAGGCCGCGGACCGGATCATCCGCGCGGCGGATCGCGCGGGCGTGCGGACCTTGGTGGGTCATCATCGTCGCCATCATGCAGCCGTGGCGCGGCTGAAGGACTTGCTCGACGCAGGCGTTGTGGGCGCGCCGGTGCTGGCCTCGATGATCTGGGCGATGAAGAAGCCCGATCCGTATTTCGAGGTGCCGTGGCGCGCGGGACCCGACGGCTCGCCGGTGATGATCAACCTCGTGCATGAGGTGGACCTGCTGCGGCATCTGTTTGGCGAGGTGGTCGAGGTGGCGGGCTTTGGCTCGAACGCGCAGCGGGGCGCAGCGCGGGTCGAAAGCGGTGCGGCGATCCTGGGCTTTGCGGGGGGCGTGTCGGCAACGGTGAGTTTTGCGGACACCTGCGCCTCGCCCTTCGGGTTCGAGGCGGGCACCGGGGAGAACCCCAACATCGCCACGACGGGCGAGGATTACCTGCGCATCTGCGGCACCGAGGGCGCGATTGCCTTTCCGTCGCTCACCGTCTGGTCGGGGGCGGCGGACTGGTCGCAACAGCCCGGGGTGCGGCGCGAGAGCTTTACGCCCAACATCCCGCTCGTGGCGCAGTTGGCGCATTTCGCCGATGTCTGCGCGGGGGCTGCACCGCTGGTCAGCGCCGAGGACGGGCGCAAGTCGCTTGAAGCGACTTTGGCGCTTGAGGCAGCCGTTGCCCCAAGGAGGGTTGCCGCGTGAGCTTGATTGCAGGGCTAATCGGGGCGCACATTTCGCGGACGCGGCTGCCCGCGGCGCTGCAGATCCTGTGCGACGAGCATGGGATGGGGTTGGAGTTCTACCTGATCGACACGGCGGAGAAATCCGAGTTCGATTTCGATGCCACGGTCCACGGGCTGCGCAATCGCGGCTGGACCGGGGTGACGGTGACCCATCCCTTCAAGACCAACGCCGCGCGCTATGCCGAGGACGGGATGCACCCGGAGGTGGAGCATCTGGGCGCGTGCAACACGCTGGTCTTTGGCGAATATGTGACGGGGTTCAACACGGATTATACCGGGTTTCTGGCGGCGATGGAGCCGGTGGACGAGATCGGGTCGGTGGTCATGGCGGGTGCGGGGGGCGTGGCGCGCGCGCTTGGGGCGGCGCTGGTCAAACGCGGCGCGCGCGATATCGCGATCTATGATACGGACCGCGTGCGGGCGGAGGACCTCGCTTTCAGCCTCGGCCCACCCGCCCGCGCCATCCCGTCTGACGCCTTGGCCGAGGCGATGCGCCTCGCCGATGGCTTGGTGAACGCGACGCCATTGGGCATGGCGGAATATCCCGGCGCGGCGTTCGATCTGTCGCTGCTCGACCGGCAGGGATGGGCGTTTGATGCGGTCTACACGCCGACGGATACGGCCTTTCTGCAGGCCGCCAGCGCGGCGGGCCTGCAGATCTTCACCGGCTTCGATCTGTTCCGCCACATGGCGATCCGCAGCTTCGCCGCTTATACCGGGCTGGAGGTGGAGCCCGAAGACTTCCTGCCGCTTCTGGAGGATTTGCGACCATGACCCTTGAGGTGCTGACCCCCGACCAGAAATCGCAATACCGCGAGCAGGGCCATCTGGTTCTGCCCGGGCGCATCCCGGCAGATATCCTCGCCAAGCTGCACGCCGAGGTCGCCAAGTACCACGAGCAGGCGCGCGGGCTGACCGAAAGCACCGACGAGATTGAT
This sequence comes from Litoreibacter ponti, assembly GCF_003054285.1. NCBI lineage: Bacteria > Pseudomonadati > Pseudomonadota > Alphaproteobacteria > Rhodobacterales > Roseobacteraceae > Litoreibacter > Litoreibacter ponti. The sequence goes on along the minus strand of NZ_QBKS01000002.1, from coordinate 228,133 downwards.
CTGGAGGACACCCACAGCCCCGACGCCCCCCGGTTGCGGCGCATCAAGCTGCCCCACACCCACAATGCGGTGATGCGGGAGCTGATGTATTCCGACCATATCCTTGCGCCTGCGCGCGATCTGATCGGGCCGGATTTGCGGCTGCATACCTCGAAGCTGAACATGAAATCCGCGGGCTTTGGCGCGGCGGTGGAGTGGCATCAGGACTTCGCCTTCTACCCCCACAGCAATGATGACGTTCTGGCGATCGCCGTACTGCTCGATGATATGGAGATGGAGAATGGCCCGCTGATGGTCTTCCCCGGCTCGCATCTGGAGCCTATTCACGACCACCATGTGGACGGGGTTTTCGCAGGCGCGATGGACCTTGCCGCTTGCGGGTTTGATATGGCCGACGCGGTGCCGCTGACCGGGCCTGCGGGCAGCATTTCGATCCATCACGGGCGGATCGTGCATGGCTCGGCCCTGAACCGCTCGGACCGGGACCGGCGCTTGCTGTTCTACGAGATGATGGCCGCCGATGCTTTCCCGCTGATGGGCTCGATGACGCGCTGGAACGGGATCGAGGAGTATAACGAACGGATGCTTTGCGGCGCGCCCACGCTGGAGCCTCGGGTCGAGAGCCTTGGCGCGCGCATCCCGGCACCGCTGCCGACGGATAATTTCACCATCTATGAGATCCAGAAGAAGCTGCGCGCCCGCAGCTTCGAGGTGGCCGAGTGAGCGTTGCCGTCATCGGTCGCGGCCTGTGGGGGTCGGCGGCGGCCCGGCATCTGGCAAAGGCTGGTGTGGATGTGACGCTGATCGGTCCGGGGGAGCCCGCGGCCAAGCGCAGCCATACCGGCGTCTTCGCATCCCATTGGGACGAGGGGCGGATCACGCGCAAGAACGCGCTTGATCCTTATTGGGTGGGCGTCTCCACCGCCGCGATTGATCGCTATGCGGAGATCGAGGCGGAGAGCGGCATCGCCTTCTACACCGAGACCGGCGCGATGATGGCGGGCGGGGCAGCGTTCATGGCGCGGATGGAGCAGGGCCGGGCAGAATATGACGTGCCCTGCGAGCAGCTGGGCCCGGAGGCGCTGGCGCAGCGGTTCCCCTATTTCAGCCTTGGCGATTTCACCGGGTATTACGAGCCGACGCGGGCGGGCCATATCAGCCCGCGCCGCTTGGTGGCGGCGCAGACAAAGGCCGCGACGCGCCATGGCGCGAAGCTGCTGGAGCGGCAAGTCACGGGGCTCGAGCCGCGCGGCGCGATGGTCGAGGTGGCCACCACCGACGGTACCCACCGTTTTGATCAGGTGCTGATCGCCTGCGGCTACAACTCCGACAACGTGCTGGGCCGCGCGCCACAGATGGATGTCTATGCCCGCACGGTCGCGCTGTTCGAGGTGTCAGAGCAGGAGGCCGCGCGCCTCGCCACGATGCCGACGCTGGTCTACGACACGCCAGAGGACCCCTACCTGCTGCCGCCGATCCGGTATCCGGACGGCAAGATCTACCTCAAACTCGGCGGGGACCCGGAAGATGCCCCACTGGTGGGGGGCGATGCGATCCGGGACTGGTTCCAGGGCGGCGGCAATGCCGAGGTACGCGGCCACCTGCACAAGATGGTGCTTGAGGTGATGCCCGACCTCGACATACGCGGGGTGACGATGGATGCCTGCGTGACGACCTGGACCAAGGACCGCCTGCCGGAGATCGGCTGGGTCGCGGATCGCATCGCGATCTGCGCGGGCGGCAACGGGGCCGGGGCGAAGTGCAGTGACGAGATCGGCCGCCTGGGCGCGGCATTGGTAAAGACAAGACTTGGAGTGAGCGCATGACGAAAGTGGGATTTATCGGCCTTGGCCTGATGGGCGGCGCGATGGTGTCGCGGTTGCAGGACAAAGGGCACGAGCTGGTCGTGCTGGGCAATCGCGACCGCACCGCGCTGGACCGCGCGATCGGGCGCGGGGCGGTCGAGGCGGACAGTGCGCGCGCCGTTGCCGAGACCTGCGATGTTGTGATGCTGTGCATGGGCACCTCCGATCAGGTCGAAGGTCGGATGCGTGGGGCCGACGGTGTGATCGCGGGGCTGCGGCCCGGCGCGGTTGTGCTGGATTTCGGCACGTCGCTGCCCGCCTCGACGCGCGCGCTGGGGGGCGAGGTGGCTGCCGCGGGCGGACAGTACCTCGACGCGCCACTGGGCCGCACGCCGTCCCACGCCCTTGATGGTGCGCTCAACATCATGTGCGCGGGGGACGAGGCGGCGTTCGCCAAGGTCAAGCCGCTGCTTGATGATCTGGGCGAGAATGTCTTCCACCTGGGCGCGCTGGGCTCGGGCCATACGATCAAGCTAATCAACAACTTCTTCGGCATGACGGTGGCCAACGCGATGGCCGAGGCGTTTGCGATGGCCGACGTGCAAGGTGTCTCGCGCGCGCAGCTCTACGAGGTGATGAGCGCGGGGCCGCTCCATTCCGGCATGATGGATTTCGTCAAGGCCTACGGGGTCGATGGGGACCCGACCCAGCTGGCCTTCGCGATCAAGAACGCGGCCAAGGACGTGGGCTACTACGCGCAGATGGCGAGCGATGCGGGCGCGACCAGCGTCATGTCGCGCTCGGCGCTCGAAGGTCTGACCGGCGCGCGGGATTCCGGCCATGGTGACGAGATGGTGGGCCAGATGGTGGACTACTACGCCAAGTTGATGACGCCCTAGTGTCGCGCGTCGCCGTTCACGCGCTCGAGGACCGGGCGTCGCTCGGGATCGCGATGATGCTGGCGGCGTGGCTGTGCTTTTCCTTCATCGACACCTCGGTGAAGTGGCTGGTATTGGCGGGGCTGCCTGCGCTGCAGCTGGCCTTCATGCGCTACTTTTTGCACTTCTTCATTTCGACTGCGCTGGTGGCACGGGGCGGGCTGGATCTGGAGCGGTTCAAGACCGAGCGTCCGGTCCTGGTGCTGCTGCGCGCCTACCTTCTGGCGGCCTCGACCGCGCTGAATTTCATCGCGCTGTTGTACCTGCCACTGACGGTGACGGCGTCGATTATGTTCACCTCGCCCATCTTGGTGTGTCTTTTGGGATGGCCCCTGCTGGGCGAGCGGGTCGGCCCGTGGCGCATGGCGGGCATCGCGGTGGGCTTCGTCGGCGTGCTGGTGGTGATGCGGCCGTTCGGGTCGGAGTTCCACTGGGCGATGCTGCTGTCGCTGCACAATGCGGTGGCGCTGGCGCTCTATTCGATCCTGACGCGCAAGCTGTCGGGCGTGGTCGCGGTCGAGACGATGCAATTCTACATGGGCGCTTTCGGAACCTTCGCGCTGCTGCCTTTTGCGATCTGGAGCTGGACCAACCCGGCCAACCTGACGGACTGGCTGATCATGATCGCGTTGGGTTTTTGGGGCTGGGCGGGGCATGAGGTGCTGACCCGCGCGCACCGTTTCGCGCCCGCGAACACGCTGATGCCTTACACCTATTCCTTCCTGATCTTCCTGACGCTCTGGAGCTACGCGATCTGGGGCCACATCCCCGATGCGATGACGCTGCTGGGGGCCGCGATTATCATCGGCTCTGGCCTGTTGATCTGGGCGCGCACCCGCGCGGCGGAGCACCGCACGCAGGGTTAACGCGCTGTTAGCGGCTCCGGGGTAAAACGCCGCCTGAGCTCAAATCAGTGGTTACGACTGGATCCTGCACATGCGGGGCATCCGATCTGATCGCGCGATGAAGCGGCCGGGGCGCGAGCCCGGGTCCACAGGATGCGGGGGTAAAACCCTGTGCCAGCGACACGCCACGTCTTGGCGGCGCCGCCATCCCTGACCTGATCCCAGATCGAGACCTCAGCCCATGTTTCGACCGCATTTCATGCGGGGCCGGGGCCTTCTGGCGTTGACCCGTGTCCCCGCTTGCCGCAACTGTAGCTGCGGGGGGATTTGCGGATGAAACGCGCGGCATTGATCGGGGTTGGCATGGTGGCGGACACGCACCGCCTTGCGCTGGCGGCATCGGAAACGGTCGAACTGACGACGATCTGCGCACGACGGCCCGAACGCGCGACCGAATACGCGTCGGCCCACGGGCTGAGCGCCGCGACCCTGCCAGAGATCGCCGCCGACCCGGAGATCGACTTCGTCATCCTCGCCACGCCACCCAACGCCCGGACCGAGATCGTCACGGCGCTTGTGCAGGCGCGCAAACCGATCCTGATGGAAAAACCGATCGAGCGTAGCCTCGCTGCCGCGCGTGCCATCGTCGCGCAATGCGAAGGGGCGTCCGTGCCGCTTGGGCTGGTCTTCCAGCACCGCTTCCGTGATGTGTCAGAACGATTGACGGCGCTGGTCGCCGACGGCGCTTTGGGCGAGATCGGCCATGTCGAGATCACCGTGCCCTGGTGGCGCGGGCAGGAATATTACGACCAACCGGGCCGCGGCACGATTGCGCAGGATGGTGGCGGTGTTCTGATCACTCAGGCGATCCATACGCTCGATCTGGCCCTGTCGGTCACGGGGCCGGTGACGCAGGTGCAGGCCATGGCGCGCACGTCAAAGCTCCACGAAATGGAGGCGGAAGATGTCGTGGCTGCGGGGCTCGACTTTGCCTCCGGCGCGGTCGGCACGCTGACAGCGTCGACCGCAAGCTTTCCGGGCGGCGCGGAAAGCATCACGCTGCACGGCACCAAGGGCTCGGCCCAGTTGGCGCGGGCACAGCTCGACATCCACTGGCGCGATGGCGGGCGGGAGACCCACGGCGCCCTGGCCTCGACCGGGGGCGGGGCCAACCCGATGGCCTTCACCCATGCCTGGCATCAGGGCGTGATCGAGGATTTCGCCGCAAGTCTGGACGAAGACCGCCCGCCGCGGCTCACAGGCCGCGAGGCTCTCAAGGTGCACGCGTTGATCGAGGCGCTGATGGAAAGCTCGCTCGAGGGGCGCCGGATGAAAGTGCCACATGTCTAGGCTGAAAATCGGCGTCTTGGGGATCGACCACCGCCACGCCTACGGGATGCTCGGAAATATGCTGGATCAGGACGCGGAGTGCGTTGGCTGGTGGACCCACGGCACGCCCGAGACGCTGGCGGGTTTCGAGAAACGCTTCCCCGACGCGCCGCGCCTGCCGTCGGTCGAGGCGGTGCTGGACGCACAGCCCGATCTGGTGATCATTTCCGCGATCCCGTCGGACCGGGCGTCGCTGGCGATCCGCGCGATGGAGGCGGGGGCGGACGTGATGTCCGACAAGCCCGGCTGCACCACGATGGCGCAGCTCGACGCGATCAAGACTTGCGTGGCCGCTACGGGGCGCATCTGGTCGGTGGATTTCTCGGAACGGTTCGAGGTGCCTTGCGTGACCCGCGCGGCAGAGCTGGTCGCCGAAGGCGCAGTGGGCCGGGTGATCCAGACTGTGGGTCTGGGCCCGCACCGGCTGAACCGCGCGACGCGGCCCGACTGGTTCTTTGACCCTTCACGAAATGGCGGCATCCTGACGGATATAGCCTCGCACCAGATCGACCAGTTCCTGTTCTTCACCGGCGCGACCGATGCCGAGATTACGCTGGCCAGCGCGCGAGCCATGCATCACGACTTCCAGGATTTCGGCGAGATCGCCCTGCGCGCGCCAGAGGATCAGGGCGGCGGCCACGGCTATATCCGCGTCGACTGGTTCACCCCCGATGCGTTGCCCACATGGGGCGACGGACGGCTGACGATCCTTGGCACCGAGGGCACGATTGAGCTGCGCAAATACGTTGATATCGGCGCAGGTGGATCGGACACCCTGACGTTGGTCAACGGCACGCGCTGCGAGAAGATCGATGCCTCGGACGCGGGCCTGCCCTATTTCGCGCGGCTGGCGGCGGATATCCGCGACCGGACCGAGACGGCGATGCCGCAGGCCCATGCGTTCAAGGTGATGGAACTGGCGTTGCGGGCGCAGGCGATGGCGGATGCGGGTGCTTAAGGTCGCCATCATCGGCGCAGGGATCGGGCGGGAACATCTGGCGGCCTACCGCCGCTTGCCCGAGGCCTTCGACGTTGCGCTGATCTGCGATCTCGACCGGGCGCGGGCCGAAGAGATCGCGGGGAATGTGCCGGTGGTCACGCAGTTGGGCGACGCCTTGGCCTCGGACGTCGACCTCATCGACATCTGCCTGCCGCCGCACCTGCATGTCGCGACCGCGATCGCGGCGTTGGAGGCGGGCAAACACGTGATCTGCGAGAAGCCGCTGGCGACCTCGCTGGCGGATGTGGACCGGCTGGAGGATGTGTCCCGCGCGACCGGCTGCACCGTCTTCCCGGTCTTCCAGTACCGTTTCGGCGTCGGCGTCGCGCAGGTGTTGCACCTGATCGAGACCGGGCTGGCCGGTCGGGCCTTTGCCGCGTCGGTCGAGACCCATTGGCGGCGGGATGCAGAGTATTACGCGCCCGATTGGCGGGGCTCTTGGGCGGGGGAGCAGGGGGGCGTGATCCTGGGCCACGCGATCCATGTCCATGATTTGGTCTGCCTGCTGATGGGGCCGGTGGCGCGGGTGACGGCCATGCTCGACACCCGCGTGAACGCGATCGAGACCGAGGATTGCGCGGCGATCACATTCCAGATGGAAAGCGGCGCGTTGGTGACGTCGTCGGCCACGTTGGGCGCGGCGGACAACACGTCCCGGTTGCGGCTGGTGTTCGAAGGGTTCACGGCCGAAAGCGGGCTTGCGCCCTACGCGCCGGCCTCCGCCGCGTGGACGATCACGCCAAGGGCGCGCAGCGCGGCAGAGATCGACGCGGCGCTGGCAGAGGTCACCGCGCCGCCCTTGGGCTTTACCGGTTTTCTGGCGGCGATTGCGTCGGGCAGTGGGGCGGTGACGCTGGCCGAGGGCCGCGCGTCAGTTGAGTTGGTGACGGCGCTTTACGCCTCCGCCCGGGCGGGCGGAGCGCCAGAATCGCTGCCTTTGCCAAAAGATCACGCGCTTTATGGTGGGTGGCGGCCTTAATCCGAGCCAAGCCCTTGACCCGGCGGCAATCGGCTTTCTATGGTGGAAGCATGTTTTGCGCGCGTCAAGTTTGACCTCGTGTGCGGGAAGTTTGCGGAAAGTTCAGGTCAAACGCCGAGACAGGCCAGCACCATGGACGAGAGCAAGATCAGAAATATGGAGGAGTTCGCCGCCAAGTGCGGGGTCTCGCGTCCAACGGTCTCCAAGTATTTCAACGATCCGTCCAGCGTGCGCCGCTCCACCCGCGCGCGCATCGAGGAGGCGCTAGAGCGCTACGACTACCGTCCCAACATCTACGCGGTGAACCAGAACCGACGGCTGACCAAGAATATCGGCATCGTGGTGCCGTATCTGGCCGACCCGTTCTTTGCCGAGATCGTTCGTGTGATCGAACGGCGCTGTATGGATGCGGGCTTCTCGCCGTCGATCTTCGGGGCCCATGGCGAGCCGGAGCAGGAGGTCGCCATCCTCGACAATCTGCGCGCGATGAAGCCTGCAGGCGTGCTGTTCGCACCCTTGGGCCGCCTGTCGGACAAGGGTGCGATTGAGCGCTTCTGCCGCGACGTGCCAACGGTCCTGTTTGACAGTAATATCAACGGGATGGGCGAGGCTTTCGTGGGCTCGGACAATTACAGCTTTGTCTCGCAGACGGTGGAATATCTCAGCCGATCCGGCACCCCGCCGTGCTTTTTCGAGATGAAATTCCCAGCCAACCCGAACGCCAACAAGCGCCGCCACGCCTATCTGGAGATGATGCAGCGGCTCGGTCTGAGCGCGCAGGTGATCCAGATCGAGGGCATCGGCTGGGAATTCGAGGAGATCGGCTACAACGGCGCCCTGAGGCTGCTGGATGAGGACACGCTGGCCACCGACACGGTGCTGTGCAGCAATGACCGTCTGGCCATCGGGTTCCTGTCGGCCTGCTTCGAGCGCGGGGTGAAGGTCGGGCGCGGACCGGACTGCACGCTCCGCGTGGCGTCCCACGACGATCATCCGTTTGCGCGGTTCACCTGCCCGCCACTGACCACGGCAGCTCATGATTACGCCGCGGTGTCGGACCATGCGGTGGAGACTTTGTTCAAGCTGATCGAGAGCGGAGGGCGGTTCGAGCGCCGCGACGAGATTCGCTTTCCAGCGCGGCTGATCATGCGCGAGTCGGCCTGATCAACGTCTTCGCTGCGCTGCAAAATTTACGCGCGTAAAATTTAGGTTGACGCCGCGTCGTGATTCTTACTAGGCTTGTATTCAGCATCTGATGCACCAAGGGAGGACTACAATGTCTATCAAAACGCCACTATTTTTGGCGAGCGCGCTCGCTATTGCCGCAGGCACTTCCGCCTGGGCAGACGGCCACGCCACCACGCTGACCATCGCAACCGTGAACAACGGCGACATGATCCGCATGCAGGGCCTGACCGACGACTTCACCGAGAAAACCGGCCACAAGGTCGAGTGGGTGACCCTCGAAGAGAACGTGCTGCGTCAGCGCGTCACCACCGATATCACCACCAAAGGCGGTGCTTTCGACATCATGACCATTGGCATGTACGAGACCCCGATCTGGGGTGCCAATGGCTGGCTCGTTCCGCTGGACGACCTGTCGGCAGAGTACAACGTCGACGACCTGCTGCCCGCCATGCGCGCAGGCCTGAGCTACGAAGGTACGCTCTATGCGGCCCCGTTCTACGGCGAAAGCTCAATGATCATGTACCGCACCGACCTGATGGAAAAGGCTGGCATGGAAATGCCGGACGCCCCGACCTGGCAGTTCATCCGCGAAGCGGCTGCGGCCATGACTGACCGCGACAACGAGATCAACGGCATCTGCCTGCGCGGCAAGGCCGGCTGGGGTGAGGGCGGCGCCTTCATCACCGTGACCGCAAACTCGTTTGGCGCACGCTGGTTCGACGAAGACTGGAACGCCCAGTTCGACCAGCCCGAGTGGAAAGAGGCTCTCGAGTTTTACGTCGGCATGATGGAAGAATCGGGCCCTCCGGGCTACGCGACCAACGGCTTCAACGAGAACCTGTCACTGTTCCAGCAGGGCAAGTGCGGCATGTGGATCGACGCAACCGTGGCCGCAAGCTTCGTGACCAACCCCAACGACTCGACTGTGGCTGACAAGGTCGGCTTTGCGCTGGCGCCGAACAGCGAAGGCGTTGAGAAGAAGTCGAACTGGCTGTGGGCCTGGGCGCTCGGCATCCCTGCCGGTACCCAGAAAGAGGCTGCCGCCAAGGAGTTCATCGAATGGGCGACCTCCACCGACTATATCGAGTTGGTTGCCGCGAACGAAGGCTGGGCCAACGTGCCTCCGGGCGCGCGTACGTCGCTCTATGAGAACGACAACTACAAGGACGTGCCCTTCGCCAAGATGACGCTGGACTCGATCCTGGCGGCTGATCCGACGGACCCGACCGTCAAGCCGGTGCCCTATGTCGGCATCCAGTTTGTCGCCATCCCCGAGTTCGCAGGTATCGCCACCGAAGTGAGCCAGGAGTTCTCGGCCGCCTATGCCGGTCAGCAGAGCATCGACGAGGCACTGGCCAAGGCGCAAGCCCTGACCAACGACGCAATGGAAGCCGCTGGCTACCGCTAAGCGCACCAGATACCGGGGGGCGCCCTTGCGCCGCCCCCCGGACCCTTGACGACCCCCGCACGATCTTCGCATTTTCGAACCACTTATCCGGCGGAGCCCTATGGCCCGCCCCCGGAGGAGCTTTGTCATGGCGACCCAGCACTCACGATCTGCAGCGCGGCTCATGATGGCCCCGGCGGTGATCCTGCTTTTGGGCTGGATGCTGGTGCCCCTCACGATGACCCTGTGGTTCTCGTTCCGCAAGTACCTGCCGCTGCGTGGCGGCGACCAGGGTTGGGTGGGATTTGAGAACTACGTCCGCTTCGTCTCGTCCTCGTCCTTCTGGCCCTCTGTGCAGACCACGCTCATCATCGTGGGCGGCGTGCTGCTGATCACGGTGGTCTTCGGCGTGCTTCTGGCGCTGCTGCTCGACCAGCCCATGTGGGGCCAGGGCATCGTGCGCATCCTGGTGATCGCGCCCTTCTTCGTCATGCCGACCGTGTCGGCGCTGGTGTGGAAGAACATGTTCATGGATCCCAACAACGGCCTGTTCGCCCACCTGTGGAAGTTCTTCGGGGCGACGCCGGTGGAATGGCTCAGCCAAGCCTCGCTGCCCTCGATCGTGATGATCGTCAGCTGGCAGTGGCTGCCCTTCGCGACGCTCATCCTGCTGACCGCGGTGCAGTCGCTCGACAGCGAGCAGCTGGAGGCCGCCGAGATGGATGGCGCCAAACCAGTGCAGCGTTTCGGCTTCATCATTCTGCCGCACCTGGCCCGGGCCATCACCATTGTGGTGCTGATCCAGACCATCTTCCTGCTGTCGATCTTCGCCGAAATCTTCGTCACCACCGGCGGCGCCTTCGGCACACGGACCCTGACCTACCTGATCTTCCAGCGTGTGCTGGAGAGCCAAAACATTGGCCTCGGATCGGCCGGGGGTATTTACGCCGTCATTCTCGCCAACATCATTGCCATCTTCCTGATGCGCATTGTCGGCAAGAACCTGGACGCCTGAGGAGGGACCCGAGACATGGCTCGTGCTGTCACCAACAACCGCAAGATCATCAACACGGTGGCCTCCTGGTCCATCGGCCTGCTGATCTTCTTCCCGATCCTCTGGACGATCCTGACCAGCTTCAAGACCGAAGCGCAGGCCATCGCCGATCCGCCGATCTTCCTGTTCTTCGACTGGACGCTGGAGAACTACGCGGTGGTCCAGGAGCGGTCCAACTACGGGCGCTTCCTGTGGAACTCGATCTTCATCGCCGGCGGCTCGACGCTGCTGGGCATCCTGATCGCGGTCCCTGCGGCCTGGTCGATGGCCTTCGTGCCCTCGCGCCGGACCAAGGACATCCTGCTGTGGATGCTGTCGACCAAGATGCTTCCTGCGGTGGGCGTGCTTTACCCGATCTACCTGCTGTTCATCCAGTTCGGCCTGCTCGACTCGATCCTCGGCCTGACCATCGTGCTGATGCTGATCAACCTGCCGATCATCGTCTGGATGCTCTACACCTACTTCCGCGAGATCCCGGGCGAGATCCTTGAGGCCGCGCGGATGGACGGGGCGTCGCTGAAGTCCGAGATCCTCTATGTACTGACGCCGATGGCGGTGCCGGGGATCGCCTCGACGATCCTGCTGAACTTCATCCTGGCGTGGAACGAGGCGTTCTGGACGCTCAACCTGACCGCCGCGAAGGCCGCACCGCTGACCGCGTTCATCGCCAGCTACTCCAGCCCCGAGGGCCTGTTCTACGCCAAGCTCTCCGCGGCCTCGACCATGGCCATCGCGCCAATCCTCATCCTTGGCTGGTTCAGCCAAAAGCAACTCGTCCGGGGCCTGACCTTCGGCGCCGTGAAATAGGGAACGTAACTCATGGGACAGATTACGCTACAGCAGGTCACCAAATCCTTCGGCGAGACCCAAGTGATCCCGCCCTTGGACCTGACCATAGAAGATGGCGAGTTCGCCGTGTTCGTCGGCCCCTCGGGCTGCGGCAAGTCCACGCTGCTGCGCCTGATCGCGGGGCTGGAGGATACCACCTCGGGGCAGATCGTCATTGACGGACAGGACGCCACCGAAGTGCCCCCCGCCAAGCGCGGCCTGGCGATGGTGTTCCAAAGCTACGCGCTTTATCCGCATATGTCGGTGCGCAAGAACATCGCCTTCCCGATGAAGATGGCGGGTGTGGATCAGGCGGAACAAGACCGACGGATCGAGCAGGCCGCCGCCGCGCTGAACCTGACCGACTACCTTGAGCGCCGCCCCGGGCAGCTGTCCGGTGGCCAGCGCCAGCGGGTGGCCATTGGCCGCGCGATTGTACGCGAGCCCGCAGCGTTCCTGTTTGACGAGCCGCTGTCCAATCTGGACGCCGCCCTGCGGGTCGGCATGCGCATGGAAATCTCAGAGCTGCACAAGAAGCTGGCGACGACCATGATCTACGTGACCCACGACCAGGTCGAAGCCATGACCATGGCCGACAAAATCGTGGTGCTGCGCGCGGGCCATATCGAGCAGGTCGGCTCGCCGCTGGAGCTGTATCGCGCGCCGCGCAACAAGTTTGTGGCAGGCTTCATCGGCTCGCCCACGATGAACTTCATCGAGGGCGAAGAGGCTGCCAAGCACGGCGCCCACACCATCGGCATCCGACCCGAGCATATTGACGTCGCCGAAGGCGGCACCGGCACCTGGTCGGGTCGTGTGGGCGTGGCCGAGCATCTGGGCTCCGACACGTTCTTCCACATCCACGACACCGGGCTGGCCGACATGTTGACCGTGCGCGCGCCGGGCGAGGTGAGCTTCACCCATGGCGACACGATCCAGCTGACCCCGCGCGCGGACCAATTCCACAAGTTCGGAGCAGACGGGCTGCGCATCGCATGAGACTGGACGGCAAGACCGCGCTGATTACCGGGGCCGCCCGCGGCATCGGGCGCGCTTTTGCCGAAGCGTATATCGCTGAAGGCGCGCGGGTGATGATCGCCGATATCGACATCGTCCGCGCCCGCGAAACCGCCGCCGAAATCGGGGCGGATGCGGTCGAGATGGACGTGACCCGCCAAGAGAGCATCGAGGCGGGCGTCGCCGCTTGCGTCGAGACCTTTGGCGGGATCGACATCCTGATCAACAACGCCGCAGTTTTCACCGCCGCCCCCATCGTCGAGATCACGCGCGAGGATTATGCGCGCGTCTTTGACATCAATGTGGGCGGCACCTTGTTCACACTGCAGGCCGTGGCCCGCCGCATGATCGACCGTGGGGAAGGCGGCAAGATCATCAACATGGCGAGCCAGGCCGGACGGCGGGGGGAGGCCTTGGTCGCGGTCTATTGCGCGACCAAGGCTGCCGTCATCTCGCTGACGCAATCCGCCGGGCTGGACCTGATCAGGCACGGCATCAACGTCAATGCCATTGCCCCCGGCGTCGTCGACGGCGAGCACTGGGACGGGGTTGACGCCTTCTTCGCCAAATACGAAGGCAAGTCCCCGGGCCAGAAGAAGCGCGAGGTCGGCGAGGTCGTGCCCTACGGACGGATGGGCGTGGCCGAGGATCTGACCGGCATGGCGGTCTTCCTTGCCTCCTCGGATGCGGATTATATCGTGGCGCAAACCTACAATGTGGATGGCGGGCAATGGATGAGCTGAAGGAAAACCCCGTAGCCCTGTCGCAGGCAACGCTGAGCGAGCTCAAGGGCGTGGACGTGCCGCGCTACGACCGCGCGGGCCTGACGCCCGGCATTGTGCATATCGGGCTTGGCAACTTCCACCGCGCCCATCAGGCGTGGTATCTGCACCGGCTGATGCAAGAGGGGCTGTGCCACGATTGGGCGATCATCGGCGCGGGCGTGCGCGCGGGTGACGCGGCCCAGCGGGAGCGCTTGCTGGCGCAAGACTGCCTGACGACGCTGATCGAGCTGGACCCGTCGGGCCGCTCCGCCGAGATCTGCGGCGCGATGATCGACTTCCTGCCCGTGGAGCCGGATAACGCCGCGCTGATCGCGCGCATGGCCGAGCCGGACGTCCGCATCGTGTCGCTGACCGTGACCGAGGGCGGCTATTTCATCGATCCCGCCACCGGCGGCTTCGACGCGCAACACGCCGACATCGTGCATGACGCGGCCAATCCTGATGCGCCGCGCACCGCCTTTGGCGCGATGATCGCGGCCCTCGCCCGGCGCCGCGCGGCAGGCCACGGCGCCTTCACCTGCCAAAGCTGCGACAACCTGCAAGGCAATGGCGCGGTGCTGCGCCAGACCATAATCTCGCTTGCCGCCCTGTCGGACCCGGAGCTCGCCGCCTGGATCGAGGCCGAAGCGAGCTTTCCGAACTCCATGGTCGATTGCATCGTTCCCGCCACCGGTCCCGCCGAGATTGCGCTGGCGCGCGGCTTCGGCATCGATGATGCGGCCCCGGTGACCCACGAGAATTTCCGCCAATGGGTCATCGAAGATGATTTTTGCGCGGGACGTCCGGATTGGGACCGCGTCGGCGCGACCTTCTCGGACAGGGTGCATGATTTCGAGATGATGAAGATCCGCATCCTCAACGGGGGCCATCAGGTCATCGCGGGCGCGGGCGATCTTCTGGGGTTGGAGACCATTGCGCAAACCATGGCCCATGACGGCATCCGCGGGCTGCTGCGCAAGGTGGTCCTGGACGAGATCGCGCCGCACGTGGACCCGGTGCCGGGCATGACGCCCGAGGCCTATCTGGACCTGATCGAGCGGCGCTTTGGCAATCCGGAAATCCGCGACACGACACGGCGCGTGGCCTTTGACGGCTCCAGCCGTCAGCCGGGCTTCATCGCGCCGTCGATCCGCAACGGTCTGGCCGCGGAGACGCCCGTCGAGGGGCTGGCATTGGTCTCTGCCCTGTGGGCGCGCTACTGCGCAGGCACGCGCGAGGATGGCAGCGTGATTGAGGCCAATGATCCCAATTGGGAGCTGCTCAATGGCACCGCGAAGGCCGCGCAGAAGACCCCGTCGAGCTGGCTTGCCATGCGGCAGTTCTACGGCGATTTGGCTGACCACGCGCGCTTTGCGGACGCCTTTGTTCATTGGCTGACGGCCATCTATGACGACGGCGTCGAGGCCACGATTGCGGCTTACCTGAAGACCGCCTGAGAAGCTCTTTTTTCAAAACCCCTTGCCGAAACCGGTTTCGGAGCGCAGCATGATTCCCGGGAGGATGTTGCTGCATGTCACTTGCGGGGACCGAAAAGCTGCGCCAGGCGCCGAGGCGGGTCACGATTTCGGACGTGTCCGATGCGCTGGGCCTGACCAAGTCGACCGTGTCGCGCGCGCTCAACGACTACCCCGATATCTCTGACAGCACGCGCCTGCGGGTGCGTCGCATGGCCGACAAAATGGGCTACCGCCCGCTGTCACAGGCGCAGGCGATCCGCACCGGGCTGACCAAGTCGCTGGGCCTTGTGATCCAGCTTGGCGACCACGACGCGCAACGCCCATTCTTGGCGGAATTTCTGGCCGGGCTGTCCAGTGGCGCGAGCGCCGAAGGCTGGACCCTGACCCTGGCCGCGACGGAAAGCCCCGCGCAGACAGAAGAGACGTTCCGCCAAATGATCCGCGACCAGAAGGTCGACGGCTTCGTGCTGCCCCGGACATTGACCCGCGATCCGCGTGTGGCGTTGCTGCGCGCGGCGGGCGTGCCCTTCGTGATGTTCGGGCGCACGGGCAAGGATGCGGGCTGCGCGTGGTTCGACATTCTGGGCGAGGACGCGATGGCGGATGCGGTGACCCGGCTGGCGGCACTTGGGCACCGCCGCATCGGCTTCATCAATGGCGGGATGCAGTACAACTACGCGCCCCTGCGCGAGGCGGGGTTCCGGCGCGGGATGGCAGATGCCGGGCTAGAAATTGATCCGGCGCTGATGCGCGCGGATGCGGTGACGCGGGCGGCAGGTGCGCAGGCGGCGCGCGAGATGCTCGACTTGACGGATCCGCCGACGGCCATCGTTTGCGCCGTGGATATGGCGGCGCTTGGCGTCTACCGCGCGGCGGAAGAGCGGGGCTTGGCGGTCGGCGCGGACCTGTCGGTGATGGCCTATGACGGTTCGCCCGACGGGGCGCATGCGACGCCGCCATTGTCCACTTACGCGGTCGACTACAAGACCGCAGGCCAGCGCCTGAGCGCGCTGCTGATCCGCCGCATCAAGGGCGCGGCCCCCGAAGAGCTGCGCGAGACCGCATTACCGATCCTGATGGATCGCGGGTCGGTCGGACCACCGAGATAACCAATACGAGAAAGTCCAATGGGAGGAACCACATGACTTTGACTTTGAACACGAAACTGCTGATGAGCGCGGCCTGCGCCTTGGCGCTAACCAGTGCGGCCAGCGCCGAGACGCTGCGTTTCTGGACCACCGAAGAGCAGCCCGAGCGTCTCGCCCGCCAAGAGCAGATGGCTGCTGACTTCGCCGCCGCGTCCGGTCACACGGTCGAGGTGATCCCGGTCACGGAAAGCGACCTTGGCACCCGCGCCACCGCGGCCTTTGCCGCAGGCGACCTGCCGGACGTAATCTACCACCCGCTGCAATACGCCCTGCCATGGGCCGAGGCCGGGATCCTTGATACCGACGCAGCGACGGATGTGGTCGAGAACCTGGGCGCGGGCACCTTTGCCTCTGGCGCGCTTGGTATGGCGGCGATCGAGGGCGGCTATGCTTCCGTCCCGGTGGATGGCTGGACCCAGATGCTGGTCTACCGCGCCGACAAGTTCGAAGAGGCGGGGCTGGAGCCGCCCACGTCCTACGCAAATGTTCTGGCCGCGGTCGAGAAGCTGCACAACCCGCCAGAGATGTACGGCTTCGTGGCCGCCACCAAGATCGACGAGAACTTCATGTCTCAGGTGCTGGAGCATGTGTTCCTCGCCAATGGCGTCTCGCCCGTGGGCGCGGATGGCATCCAAGAGCTGGATGAGGCCGCGACGATCGAGGTGCTGGAGTTCTACAAGGCCATCGCGGAAGCCTCGCCTCCGGGTGATTTGTACTGGGATCAGTCCCGTACGCTGTATTTCTCGGGCAATGCGGCGATGATCATCTGGTCGCCCTTCATCCTCGACGAGCTGGCCGGCCTGCGCGACAGCGCCCCACCCACGATCAACGACGATCCGACCTCCAAGGATCTGGCGGCGGCGACCGGCATCGTGACCAACTTCTCTGGTCCGTCGAACCCCGATGGTGCTGCCTGGGGCGACATCCGCTACTTCGGCATCACGTCTGACGCGTCCACCGACGCGGCGATGGAGTTCGTCGAGTTCTCGATGAACGATGGCTACGGCCAGACACTGGCCATCGCGCCCGAGGGCAAGTTCCCCGTACGCCGCGGCACCGCCGACAACCCGACGCAGTTTGCCGATCTGTGGGCGACGCTGGATGTGGGCGTGGACCGGAAAGCGCCTTTGGGTGATCTCTATGCACAAGAGATGATCGACGAGATCGTAGGCGGCCTGGACGTGGCCCAACGCTGGGGCGTCAAGGAAGGCCAGTTGGCTGTGGCGTCAAAGATCATCAACAGCCAGGTGATCAACCGTCTGGTGCGCGAGTTCATCGATGGCGAGCGTGATGCGGCGGCCACCGTAGCCGAGCTGAACAGCGCGATTGCAGGCGTCGAGTAACCGGCGGCTGCACTCCCAGGGGTGGCCCCGTGCGCATGGGGCCGCCCCTCCTACCACTGCATGAATTTTAACGCGGAAGGTCTCGGCGATGTCTGACGCTGTCCCACCCAAAGGAACCGGCCCGCTGGCGCGGCTGGAGGCACGGCTGGCCTGGGGCCTGCTGCTGCCCACGATCACCGCCGTGTCGCTGGTGGTGATCCTTCCGCTGCTCGCGATTTTCTGGATCTCAATCAAGCCGGTGTCGCTGGCCGATCTGCGCGCGCCCGAGGTGGTACTGCGCGAGGACCTGCGCGGCAGCCCGGCGGCGGCGGGCGACGAGGCCACGATCCGCTACCGCTTGCGCAATTCCTCGCAGGATCAGCCGATCATCGGTGTGACCTTTACCGACGAGGTGCCCGAGGGCCTGGAGGTGCTGGAGGTCGATCCGCGCTGCACGCTTGAGGGTCGCGATCTATCCTGCGATCTGGGCGATTGGGAGGGCGGCGCGCGGGAGACGCTGACCTTCCCGGTGACAGTCGGGCAAGCCTTCCTCGACAATGCGTTGCGACCGCAGGACAGCGAAGCAAAGGTCACCGGAAGCGCGTCGAACGTACTGACCAACACCACCTTTACGTGGGACAACTTCGCCCGCGTCTTCGACGGCGACGAGTTCTGGGAGGTGCTGTGGGTCACGCTGTTCTACACCGTCTTCGGCACCGTCGGCGCGCTGCTGTTCGGGCTGTTCGCGGCGCTGCTTTTGAACAAAAGCTTCAAGGGGCAGGGCATACTGCGCGGGCTTTACCTGTTTCCTTATGTCTCGCCCATCATCGCCGTGGCCTTCGCGTGGATCATCCTGTTTGACCCGTTCTCAGGCTCGGCCAATGCGCTGCTGATCCAGATGGGGGTGACAAGCGAGGCGATCAACTTCTTCGGTGAGCGCCCGCTGGCGCTGATCATGGTGACGATCTTCGAGATCTGGCGCTACTTCCCGCTGTCCTTCCTGTTCATCCTCGCGCGGATGCAAAGCATCGACACGGATATGTACGAGGCGGCGGATATGGACGGCGCGTCGCCCTTCCAGCAGTTCTGGGCCCTGTCGGTGCCGCAGCTTTTGGGCATCCTGTCTGTGCTGTTCCTGCTGCGCTTCATTTGGACCTTCAACAAGTTCGACGACATCTTCCTGCTAACGGGCGGCAACGCGGGCACCCGGACCCTGACGGTCAATGTCTACGAGCAGGCCTTCGCGGTCTCCAACATCGGCGCGGGGGCGGCGGTGGCGGTGGTGATCTTCGGCTGCCTGCTGCTCTTCTCGGCCTTCTTCTTCAAGTTCATCAGCCAAGAGGAAGGGCTATGACCGGGGAAACGAAGTTTCACCGCGTGCGGGAAAACGTTTGGCGCAGCCAAATGTGGCCGCACCCGTTTCAGTGGAGCGCAACATGAGCAAGCTACGCTATGGCTTCGTCACCGGCCCTGTCCTGGGGGCATTGTGGATGGTGGTGCTGTCGACCACGGTCGCGGTCGCGATGAGCTTTGCCACAGGCGAGGCGTTCCGCCCGCATATCCTGCTGTCGCTGCTTTGGGGCGCGATTATCGGCTACACGATCTCGCAGCGCTTGGGCGATTTCTGGGGCGAGGTCATGGGCACCGCGTCGCTGGTGATCCTGATCCTGCTTGGGATGGGGCCGCTGGTCGTGGGCGAAGATGCCAGCAGTTTCGCGCGGGTTTTCGCGGCTGTGGCGCTATCGGTCGCCTTCTCCTGGTCGATGCATCTGATCCTCGATGACATGCCCGCCAAGCTTTTGACCCGCCACGAGTTCGAAGCGGCGGTGATCAAGTTCCTGACGGGCTTTGGCTACATCTTCTTTACCGCCATCGTGTTGATCCCGTTCTACGTTATGGTGCTGACCTCGCTGAAAAACCAGTCGGAGCTGATCCAGAACCCGCTCGACTTCTCCATCGAGCTGTCCAAGGGCGCGGAGCTGTTCCGGTCCTATGACGAGCTGTTCACCCAGTTCAACTTCGGCACCTACCTGCTGAACTCGTTTGGCATCTCGGTGCTGACGGTGCTGATCACGCTGCTGTTTGCGGTGCCGGGGGCCTATGCCGTGGCGCGGTTGCGGTTCCAGGGGCGGGCGGCGTTTTCGCGCTCGATCCTGCTGATCTACATGGTGCCAATGATCGTGCTGGCACTGCCGATCTACATCGCCTTTTCGATGACGGGCCTGCGCAACTCGCTGCTGGGGATCATCCTGATCTACCCGGTCACCACGATCCCCGTGGCGCTTTACATGCTGCAGGGCTACTTCCGCGGACTGCCCGCCGAGGTCGAAGAAGCGGGCCTGATGGACGGGCTGTCGCGCCTGATGGTGATCTGGAAGATCACCTTGCCGCTGTCGCTGCCCGCGATTGCCAGCGTGTCGCTTTACGTGTTCATGATCGCCTGGAACGAGTTCCTGCTGGCCTTCATGCTGCTGGATGACCCCAGCAAGTTCACCCTGACGCGGGGCATCGCCTCGCTCAATTCCTCCGAGATACCGCGCCAGCACCTGATGGCGGGCTCCGTGATCGCCACCGTGCCGATCATGGCGCTCTTTTTGGGGCTCGAGCGCTTCATGACGAAAGGGCTGACCGCCGGGTCGGTGAAGGGATGAGTATGGATTTGACCGAAAAGGCCCAAGGCATCCTGCGGGGCAATGATCGCGGCGGCTACACGCTGCCCACCAAGGGGCTCTACCCCTACCAGTGGAACTGGGACAGCGCCTTTGCCGCCTGGGGATTTGCCACCTTCGATGCGGATCGCGGCTGGCAAGAGCTGGAGACGCTGATGTCGGGCCAGTGGGAGGACGGCATGATCCCCCATATCCTGTTCCATCGCCCCGATCCGGGTTACTTCCCGGGGCCCGATGTGTGGCAGGGGCGCGGGCCGATCCCGTCCTCTGGCATCAGCCAGCCGCCGGTGGCGGCGAGCTTCATGGCCAAGATGCTGGCGATGGACCCCACGGGCGAGGCGCGCGCGCGGGCGATGTGGCCCGCGTTGAAGCGCTGGCACCGCTGGTTCATGGACTGGCGGCTGGACCGCGGCGCGGTCTGCGTCACCCATCCGTGGGAGGCGGGCCGGGACAATGCGCCCGACTGGGACGGCGCGATGCGCGCCATCGATGCCGATGATGTGGGCGAATACACCCGCCGCGACACCAGCCATGTGGACCCGGCGATGCGGCCCACGAAATACGATTACGATCGCTATTTGAAGCTGGTGCAGATCGGGGTCTCGGTCGGCTGGGATCACGAGAAGCTGCGCGAGATCAATCCGTTCCGGGTGGCGGACCCGACAATGACCTTTACGCTGCTGCGCGCCCAGCGGGATCTGGCCGCGATGGGCCGCCGCTTTGGCGAGGATGTCAGCGAGAT
This sequence comes from Litoreibacter ponti, assembly GCF_003054285.1. Classification (NCBI taxonomy): domain Bacteria; kingdom Pseudomonadati; phylum Pseudomonadota; class Alphaproteobacteria; order Rhodobacterales; family Roseobacteraceae; genus Litoreibacter; species Litoreibacter ponti. The sequence goes on along the minus strand of NZ_QBKS01000002.1, from coordinate 207,580 downwards.
CGAAGAGTGGATCGCCGTGCTGGAGGACGGGGCCGAGACGCTTTGGAACCCGGAGATCGGTGGCTATGACAGCCGTGACGTGCGAGCGGGGCGGTTCAATGGCGTGCTGTCGAATGCGTCGATGCTGTGCTGGTATGCCGGGATCAACGACGCGCGCGCGCTGCCCGCGTTGGAGCGGATGCTGGCGGCGGCGGAGTATGGTCTCGCCAGCTATGACCCGGAGGCCGAAGGGTTCGAGAGCCTGCGCTATTGGCGTGGGCCGACCTGGCCGATCATGAACTACCTCGTGGGGTCCGGTCTGGAAGAGCAGGGGCTCGACGGGCCCGCGGCCCGCATCCGCCGCGACACCGCCCGGCTGATGGAGGCGCACGGCTTCGCCGAATACTACGACCCCCACACGAGCGCGCCTGCGGGGGGCGGCAGCTTCACCTGGACCGCCGCCGTCTGGCTGGGTTGGGCTGGTCACGCGCCGCAACACCAGCAAGGAGCCGCCTGATGCCCTCGCTCACATTGAAAGCCGTCGAAAAGTGGTTCGGCGAGGTGCAGGTCATCAAGGGCGTGGACCTTGAGATCGAGGAGGGCGAGTTCGTCATCTTCGTAGGCCCATCGGGCTGCGGCAAGTCCACGCTGCTGCGCATGATCGCGGGGCTGGAAGAGACGTCGCGCGGCCAAATCCTGATCGGGGATCGTGATGCGACTGCGGAGCCGCCCTCGCGCCGGGGGCTGGCGATGGTGTTTCAAAGCTACGCGCTCTACCCGCATATGTCGGTGCGCGACAATGTGGGCTTCCCGCTAAAATCCGCAGGCCTGCCACCCGCCGAGATCAAGGAGAAGGTCGACGAGGCCGCCCGGGTTCTGAAGCTCGACGCTTATATGGACCGCCGCCCGAAGGATCTGTCAGGCGGGCAGCGCCAGCGGGTGGCCATCGGGCGATCCATCGTGCGAGACCCAACGGCGTTTCTGTTCGACGAGCCTTTGTCGAACCTCGACGCGGCGCTCAGGGTCGAGATGCGCTACGAGATCGCCAAGCTGCACCAGACGCTGGCGGCGACGATGATCTACGTGACCCATGATCAGGTCGAAGCGATGACGCTGGCCGACCGGATCGTGGTGCTGGAATTTGGGCGCATCGCGCAAGTAGGCACACCGCGCGAGCTTTATGAGCGGCCTGCGAACCTGTTCGTGGCGCAGTTCATCGGCTCGCCCAAGATGAACATCCTGCCTGCCGCCCATGTGCGCGGGCTTACGCTGGCGGACGGCACGGTGGATGTCGGCATCCGGCCCGAGCACATCACGCTTGGCATGGACGGCGCGCATGTAGACGGGGTGGTCGATATTCTGGAATATCTGGGCGCGGACACGTTCGTTGTGGTCGATTGCGGCGAGGCGGGCAAGCTGACGGTGCGGGTTGCGGGCGATACCGAGCTGAAGCCGGGGGATGCGGTCGGGCTGATCTTTAACACCACGCGCACCCATGGGTTCGACAGTGCGGGCCTGGCTGTGAGCTAGGGTTTGAGTATTTCTGCCAAAACGAAGCCTATAGAATAGGGAAGGCCGCGCGGATTTCGGCGTCCTGTTCGGGGGTCAGGTAGTCCGGGTGGTGGCTGTCGAGCACAGCGCGGGCCTTGTCGCGGGCGATCTCCCAGATATCCTTCGCGCCGTTCTCGGCCCAGGTGCGGGGCTGCTCGCGGTCGGCGAGCGTCGGGTAGTGATAGTCCCGTTCCATCGCGGCGTAGGTCTGGGCGGTGCCAAGGAAATGGCCCTCGCCCAGCACCGCCTCGCAGATGTTGTCAAAGCCCAGGGTCTCCTCGCTCACCTCGACGCCGCGCAGGGTGCGGTAGATGGCGGAATGCATCTCGTCATCAAGGATGAACGCCTCGAAACTGGCGCCGAGCAGGGACGCGGTCATGCCGGAGCTCTCATAGATCAGATTGCCGCCCGCGAGGCCTGCGGCGAGCGCAGTCAGGCCTTTCTCGACCCCGTATTGCGCGTCGATGGCCTTGGCGTCGGTCATGGACGCGGCGACACCCGATGGCAGGCCCAGCCAGTTGCTGATCTGGGCGGAGGCCGCGTTCATCACCGCGATCTCGCCGCCGCCACCCGCGAAGGCACCGGTGCGCAGGTCGATGACCAGCGGCCAATTGGAAAAGATCATCGGGTGGCCGGGCTTGATCGCGTGGACCATCACGAGGCTTGCGAGGGTTTCCGCCAGAGATTGCGCGAGGAACCCTGCGAGCGTCGCGGGCGCGGTCGCGCCGGATTGCGCGGCGGTGATGCAGGAGACGGGGATGTTGTGGGCGGCGCATTCGTAAAGCACATCGACCGCGTCCTCGCCAAAGCGCATAGGCGAGATGATCGGGCTGATATGGGCCTTCAGGAACGGCCGCGCGGCGAAGCTGCCACCCGCGGCGATGTCGAGCATCTGAACGATGGGGGCGACGTTTTCGGCCAATGTGAAGGAGGTCGCCACCGGCTTGGTCGTGTTGCGGATCAGCGCGTAGGCGGTGTTGACGTCCAGCTGGAACGTGTCTGGCACATCTGTCGCGACGCAGCAGCGGGTGAACCACGAGACGTTGGTCAGCGTGTCTTGCAGCCTTGTGAAGTCGTGCAGGTCCTTCAGCGTCGAGGGGCGGTAGAGCCCGCTGTCGAGGTCAAGGGTTTGCACTGCCGCGCCGCCGGTGCCGAAATGCACGGCGTCGCCACCGACCTCGATCGTGCGGGCGGGGTCGCGGCCATGGAGCGGGAAGCGCTTTGCGGCCTTGTCGATTGCATCCTCGACCAAAGCGTTGGGGAAATACGCCCGGCCGCCCTGCATTTGTGCGCCCACGCGGGTCAAATCCTCGGCCAGTCGGGCGGGCACCTCGCCCAATCCCAGCTCGGCCAGAAGGCGCAGGGCGGTGTCATAGATCGCGCGCAGCTCGGACGGAGTCAGTGGCAGGTACTGCCCGCCAATCTGGCCCGGCGGACACGGGTTTGCGGGCGGCGCGCTGCGTTGCGCCAGCTTGTCTTGCCGTCCACTGCGTCTGCGAGATGCCATGGGGTGAGCAAGGCGCGCAAGGACCGGAAAAGCAACCGAAAATGTGGCCGCTCGGCAAGATGAAAACTCAGATTAAGATTTCCCAAAGCCGCGTTTGCGCGCTTGATTTGCGCGCCGCGCTGGGCTGAAGGTGGCGCGAATTTGCATCGGAGAGTGCCATGAAGACGCGGACCAAAGTTGTGGTGATCGGGGGCGGGATCGCCGGGTGCTCGACGCTGTACCATCTGACCCAGGAAGGGTGGAGCGATGTGATGCTGCTGGAGCGCGACGAGCTGACCTCTGGCACGACATGGCACTCGGCGGCACAGGTCACCAATTTCGGGATGAACCAGACGATGGTGGGGCTGAAGAGCCACTCGATTGCGCTGTATCAGGAATTGCGGGACGACCCGGACTACCCGGTCAGCTACAACCACGGCGATGGCGGCATTCGGCTGGCCAACACCGAAGCCCAGATGGACGGCTACCGCCATTTCGCGTCGATGGCGCGCGGCATGGGCGTGGAGTTCGAGGTGGTCGATGCGCAGGAATGTGCCCGCCGCCACCCGCTGATCTCGACCGATAATCTGGTGGGCGGGCTGTGGGATGGCAATGATGGCGACATTGACCCGGCGAGCCTGTGCCAGGCGCTGGCGCGGCGCGCGCGCAGGGCGGGGGCCGAGGTGCATCGCAACACGCCCGTGACCGCCTTGCGGCAGCTGGAGGACGACACCTGGATCGTCAGCACGCCCAAGGGCGAGATCGCGGCGGATATCGTGGTGAATGCCTGCGGCTACCGCGTCAACGAGGTGGGCGCGATGATGGGGGTGCATCACCCGGTCATGTCGATGGAGCACCAGTATTTCGTCACGGACGAGATGCCGGAGATCGCCGCGGCCGACCACCGGATGCCGCTGCTGCGCTGCCCGATCAGCGACTACTATTGCCGTCAGGAAAAGAACGGGCTGCTGCTGGGCTTCTACGAGCAGGACTGCCGGACCTGGGGGATGGACGGCATCGACCCGCATTTCTCCAACGATCTGTGCCCCGATGATCTGGACCGGGTAACGGATGTGCTGGAGGGCGCGTTCGCCCGGATGCCCGCGCTGATGGAGGCGGGGATCAAGAACGTGGTGAACGGCCCGATCACCTACACGATTGACGGCGCGCCGCTGGTGGGGCCGATCCCGGGCAAGCGCAACGCGTTTTGCATCATTGGCCTGCGCGCGGGCCTGGGCGAGGGTGGTGGGCATGGCTGGCTTCTGGCCCAGCAGATCGTTCATGGCGAGGCGTGCTATGACACCTGGGTGCTCGACCCGCGTCGCTTTGCGGGCCATACGAATGTGGAGCTTTGCGCGCTGAAGGCAATTGAGGATTACCAAAACGAATTCCGCTTCCACTTCCCACACGAGCATCGCCCCGCGGGCCGCCCTGCGAAGACCACGCCTTTGACCCCTGTTTTGGCGGCGGAAGGCGCTGAATTCACCGTGGTGAACGGCTGGGAGCGGGTGGATTACATCCGCCCGTCGGAGGATTTCGAGGAGCCGCATTCCTTCCGCTTCTCGGATGTCGAACAGGTGATCGCGGACGAGGTCCGCGCGGTGCAGAACGGCGTCGGGCTGGCAGAGGTCAACGGTTTCAACCGGATCGAGATGACCGGGACGGATGTGCATGATTTCCTCGACCGCATGTCGTGCTCGCGCATCCCGCGCAAGCCGGGGCGCGTCGGGCTGGCTTACCTGCTCAACCACCACGGCATGGTGAAGGCGGAAGCGACGGTCGCCAACCTGCCCGATGGGCGGGTCTGGTACGGCTCGGCCGCGGCTTCGGAAAGCCATGATATGGATTGGCTACAGGCGCACGTGTGGGACGGCGAGGATGTGCAACTGCGCTCCCTGACCAATGATCAGAACATCCTTGTGCTGGCCGGGCCGAAGTCCCGCGACGTGCTGTCGGCGGTCTCCCGCGCCGACTGGTCGAAAGAGGCGTTCCCGTGGCTTTCGGTGCGCGAGGCCTTCATCGGGATCGCACCCGCGACCGTGATGGCGGTCAGCTTCTCGGGCGAGCTGGCCTATGAGATCCACGTGCCGAATGCGTCGCTCTACGCGGCCTATCTGGCACTGCGACAGGCGGGCGAGGCTAATGGCCTACGCCTGTTCGGCGCGCGGGCGGTGGAAGCGATGCGGATGGAGAAGGGCTACCTGCACTGGAAGGCGGATCTGCTGACCGAGTTCGATCCGTTCGAGACGGGGCTGGACCGGTTCGTGAAGATGGATAAGGGCGATTTCGTCGGCCGCGATGCGCTGGCCGCGCGGCAGGTGGCGCGGAAATTGGTGACCTTGGAGGTCGACGCACAAGACCGCCCCGCTCACCCCGGTGCATCGATCATGGTGGGCGGCGACGTGGTCGGCACGGTGACCTCCGGTGCGTTCGGCCACCGCGTTGGCATGAACCTGGCCTATGCCTTTGTCGCGCCGGAACATGCCGCCCTCGGCTCCAAGTTGGAGGCAGATTTGTTGGGCGATAGGGTGGCAGTGACCGTAATACCGCCCAGCCCCTACGATCCGGGGAACACTCTGCAGCGCGGCTGAACTCTTTTTAGAATTATTCTAAATTAGGGCTTGGATTCACGACCGGCATGGTTATGTCTTTTGAGGACACGCGCCGCCGGGGCGCGCATTTGAGAAGGAGAGCTCCCATGACCCAGACCGCAGCCGCGCTCGACAGCAACTCCCGCGCCGCAATCGTTGATGCGCTGAACCAATCGGTGGCTGAGACCACCGTGACGACGATGCTTGCGCAGAATTTCCACTGGAATGTCAAAGGCATGTCCTTCGGCCCGCTGCACGCATTGTTCCAGGAGGTCTACGAGGATCACTTCACCGCACAGGACGATCTGGCCGAGCGGATCAAGGCATTGAACGGCCATGCGGAGGCGACTTTGGCGGGCATGCTGAAGCGCTCGAAGGTGCAAGAGCACGAAGGCACTGCGACCGACAAGGAAATGCTCGCCGCGATGCTGGAGGCGCAGGAAACGCTTGCCGGCACGCTCGCCAGCGCGGGTGCCTTGGCGGCGGAGCATGAGGACAGCCTGACCGAAGACCTGTGCATCGCCCGCGGCCAGACCCACGAGAAATTCGCGTGGATGATGCGCGCGCATTTGGCGTAATTTCCGCTAAGGCTCCGTCAGCCGAGTGCAAAGAAAATTCTTGCAAAGTGTCTGCGTCACTGCGCGGACCTGAAAGCACGATGGCGCATCTACTGGGGCGCTGTGCGATCAAGTAATTCGTCTACAAGCACGCCACTTCGTTCTGCGAAGCAGGTCCAACTCGATTTTTTTTGGCGAAGATTAACTCACCGCCCCACCGCGTAGGCCTGCATCAATCGGGGCGTGGCGGCGGCGCGGAGGCGGCCGTCGGGCAGGCGCAGGGCGGCGGTGAGGCGTCCGACGGACCACGGCTCGGCCACGTGCACGATGTGGCCGCGCCGTCGCAGCTCGGCAATCGTGGCCTCGCCCACACCGGGCTCGATCATCATCTCGCCGGGGTGCGCGTCGCGTGGGAAGAACGAGCCTTGGAAGTGCATCGAGTGGAACAGCGGCGCGTCCATACCCTCTTGCATCCCAAGCCCGTGATGGACGAAGCGCAGGAACCAGATGAGCTGCCATTGGTCCTGCTGATCGCCGCCGGGTGTGCCGAAAGCGAGCCGCATTCCATCCTTCTCGGCGAGGCTCGGCGTCAGGGTCGTGCGCGGCCTGCGACCGGGCGCAAGCGAGGTTGGCAATCCCTCGTCGAGCCAGAACATCTGGGCGCGGGAGTTCAGCGGAAAGCCAAGGCCCGGGATCACCGGGCTACTTTGCAGCCAGCCGCCCGAGGGCGTGGCCGAGACCATGTTGCCCCAGCGGTCGATCACGTCGAGATGAACGGTGTCGCCGCGCTTCTCGGTCAGATGCGCCATGGTGGGCTCCTGTGCTGCGACGTCTCCCATGCCGAAATCCCGCGCGCTGCGCTCTTTGTAGGCGTGGGCGAGATGCTCGAAACCCGGGACCATGCCCGGGCGCTGCTCGATCGAGGCGTCCCGGGTAATCACGGCCCGCCGCGTGGCGGCGTAGTCCTCCGAGAGCAGGTGTTCGAGCGGCACCTCACTATGGTCGGGGTCGCCGTAATAGGCCTCCCGGTCGGCATAGGCGAGCTTGATCGCTTCGATCACCGTGTGGGTGAACTCCGCGCCTATCGGGTCCATCGCGGCCAAGTCGACCCCCTTGAGGATCATCAGCGCCTGCAAGAGCACCGGGCCCTGGCCCCACGGGCCGGTCTTGTGCAGGGTCCAGCCGTGATACTCGATGCTGACCGGGGGCTCATAGGTGGCGCGCCAATCGGCCATGTCCGCGGGGGCCAGCACCGCTTTGTGATGCGCGCCGGAAGTGTCCCGCGTTGTGGCGTCCGCCAGATACGAGAAGATCGCGTCCGCCACGAACCCCTCGCGCCACGCGGCGCGGGCGGCGTCGATCCGGGCCTCGCGCGTCGCGCCTTCAGAGGCGGCAAGCCTTGCGTAAGTCTCTGCCAGATCTGGGTTTTTGAACAGTGAGTGCGGGGCAGGGGCCTGCCCATCCGGCGTCCAGACGGCGGCCGAGCTGGGCCACTCTTCGGCGAAATAGTCGACCAGCCCCGCGATGATATTCGAGACCCGCGGCAGCACGGGATGGCCGTCGCGGGCGTAGTCGATGGCGGGTTGCATGACCTCTTCCAGCGACATCGTGCCGTGATCGCGCAGCATCAGCATCCAGCCGTCAAAGGCCCCCGGCACCACCGTCGCCAGCAGGCCGGAGCCCGGCACCAGTGTCAGCCCTTGGGCGCGGTAGTGTTCGATCGTGGCGGCCTCAGGTGCGACGCCCTGGGCGCAGAGCACCTGCGTCTCGCCCGTCTCGGCCACGTGGAAAATCGCGGGCATGTCGCCTGCGGGGCCGTTCAGATGCGGCTCGACGACTTGCAGCACCAACCCGCACGCGACCGCCGCGTCAAAGGCGTTTCCGCCGCGCTCCAACATGGCCATGCCGACCTGCGAGGCGATCCAATGGGTCGAGGTGACGACCCCGAACGTGCCGGCAATCTCGGGGCGGGTGGTGAAATCGGACATGGGCGCTCCGGGATGACGCGGTGATCAGAGTTGCGTGAGCGGGCTAGGCGCGCGCGCGCGGTCATGCTACCGCGCGAAGATGCAATCTACGAGCCTTCCTTTCAGCCGCGATCTGGTCCTTGTGGGCGGCGGTCACACCCACGCGCTGGTGCTGCGCAAATGGGCGATGGACCCGCTACCCGGCGCTCGCGTGACCATCATCGATCCCAACGCCACTGCCGCCTATTCGGGCATGCTGCCGGGCCATGTGGCGGGCCACTACACCCGCGCCGAGCTGGACATCGACCTGGTGCGGCTGTCGCAATTCGCAGGCGCGCGCTTTGTGCAGGGGCGCGCTTGTGCGGTGGATCGCGGACGCGGTGTCGTCCAGGTCGAGGGTCTGCCCGATATCGGCTACGACGTTCTGTCATTGGATGTGGGCATCACCAGCCGGATGCCGGATTTGCCGGGCTTTGCAGAATATGGCGTGCCCGCCAAGCCTTTGGGCCCCTTCGCGCAGCGCTGGGCGGCCTTCCGCGATGGCTCGGGTCCGGCGCAGGTCGTGATTCTCGGCGGCGGCGTGGCTGGTGTGGAGCTTGCGATGGCGATGGCCCACGGGCTGCGCGCGGTGGGCCGCGCACCGGAGGTCACGATCCTGGAACGCGACACCGCTTTGACCGCGGTCGGCGGCTCTGCGGCGGTGAAGCTGCGGGCGGCGATGCGCGCGGCGGGCGTGACACTGCGCGAGAACTGCGCGCCCGTGCGACTTCATTCGGGAGCGGTCGAGCTGGAGGATGGCAGCGAGTTGACAGCAGGCTTCGTGACAGGCGCGGCAGGGGCGCATCCCTATCCGTGGCTCGCCCAATCCGGCCTCACGGACGAGGCCGGGTTCGTCGAGGTCGACGCACGGCTGCGCACGCGCGATGGGTCGATCTTCGCCGTGGGCGACTGCGCGGAGATGGTAGAGACGCCGCGCGCCAAGGCCGGGGTCTACGCGGTGCGCCAGGCTCCGGTGCTGCTCAACAACCTGCGCGCGACGCTCTCGGGCGCGGGCGGTCTGCGGCCCTACGTGCCGCAAAAGGATTACCTCAAGCTGATCTCGCTCGGCGAGAAATCCGCGCAGGCCGAGAAGTTCGGGATTGCGCTGGCCGGGCCCGCTTTGTGGCGCTGGAAGGACCGGATTGATCGCAAGTTCATGGCGCAATTTGATGATCTGCCTGCGCCAGAGGCTCCTGACTTGCCTTGGCCACGCGCGGCGGGCGCGGCGTCTGAGGACAAGCCGCTTTGCGGTGGCTGCGGCTCGAAACTGGGGCGGGCCGTGTTGCAAAGTGCGTTGGGAGAGACGATTGGCGATGACAGCGCGGTGCTCGATACCGGAGGCGCGCAACAAGTGATCAGCACGGACCATCTGCGCGGGTTTCTGGCGGATCCGCTGGCGATGACCCGGATCGCGGCGGTGCATGCATTGGGCGACATCTGGGCCATGGGGGCAGCACCACAGGCGGCGCTGGCCCAGATCACGCTGCCGCGCCAGACGCCGGAACTGGCCGAACGGCATATGGCCGAGATCATGGAAACCGCCCGGGCGGTGATGGGTGAGGCAGGGGCCGAGATCGTCGGCGGTCACAGCACGATGGGCGCAGAATTGATCGTGGGGTTCACTGTGACCGGCCTGTGCGAACGCGCGCCAATCACGTTGGCGGGAGCGCGTCCCGGGGATCGTTTGATCCTGACCAAGCCGCTGGGCAGCGGTGTGCTGATGGCCGCTCATATGCGTCACGCGGGCCCCGGCGCAGACATCGCCGCTTGCCTCGCGCGGATGGCGCAACCGCAGGGGGCGGCGAGCGAGCTGTTGCGCGGCGCGTCGGCGATGACCGATGTGACCGGGTTCGGGCTGGCCGGTCATCTTCGCAATATCTGCGAGGCCTCCGGCGTGGGCGCGCGGATCATGTTGCGCGACATTCCATTGCTGAAAGGCGCGCTGGACCTGTCAGAGAAAGGCGTCCGCTCCAGCCTTTATGCGCAGAACCGTGCGGGCTTTGAAGATCTGGCGGATGACGGCCCCGCGGCCTTGCTGTTTGACCCGCAAACCGCTGGCGGATTGCTGGCGGCCATCGGGGGTGACGCGGACGCGATCTGCCGCGATCTGCGACAGGCAGGCTTCGAGGCTGCCGTGATCGGTGAGGTTACAGACGCGCCCGGTCAGATCGAGATCGTCTGAACCGTCTGCTCAATCCGCGCAGCCAGTGTGTCGAGCGCTTCCGACGTGAGCGCGTCGGTCTCAAGCCGCGCCGCGATATGCGCCTGCAGGTGGCCTGCGGATTTGGCGTAGGCCGGGTCGTAATGGTCAACCGCCAGCGCATGGCAGAGCGCGACTTGGTCGCCCGCTGCGATCAGCGCGTCCCAGCGATCGACGGTGGCATGACCGCGATACTTGCGAAGAGGCTCGAGCTTTTCGCGCAACGCAGGGCCGTCCGACAGGATGTCCGCATAGGCCTCGGCGAGGTATTTTGCCCGCGCGTCGAGAGGCGCCCGAACTTCGATGAGGGGCGCGCGCTGCATGGCCGACCAAAGCGACGGCGGGAGGTTCAGGACGCCGATCTTGCTGCTTTCGGCCTCGACGATCACCGGGCGGGCAGGGTCAAACCCGCTGAGCGCGACGGCAAGCGCCGTCTCGAAGGCCTTCTGGCTTGGCTGAGGCTCTGTTCGCGCACCAAGGAGCGATCCGCGGTGACGCGCCAACCCCTCGAGATCGAGCACCTGAACACCGCGCGCGCGCAGCTTGGCCAACAGCTCGGTCTTGGCGGTTCCGGTGTAGCCGCCGAGCCGGATCATGGGTTGAGCGAGGTCCTTGTCATAGAGGTCGGCGACCACAAGGCGGCGGAAGCTTCTGTAGCCGCCCTCGATCACCTCGGCCCGCCAGCCGATTTCGCGCAGCATCCAAGTGAAGGACCCGGACCGCTGCCCGCCGCGCCAGCAATAGACCAGGGGTCGCCACCCGCCGGGGTAGCCCGCTAGCGTGGTCTCTATGTGATTGGCGGCGTTTCGAAAGACCAGCGCCGCGCCGATTTTGCGCGCCTCGAACGAGGCGATCTGGGTGTAGATCGTGCCGACCCGCGCCCGCTCTTCATTGTCCAGAACGGGCAAATTGATCGCGCCGGGGACGTGGTCCTCGGCAAACTCCGCGGGACTGCGCACATCGATAACGGCATCTACGTCGGCTGAGAGAAGGTCCGGGAGAGAGGTGGGCTTGAACATCTCCGCGAGTGTATAGGTTCTGGGTGGTGCGAACCAGAACGAGATTGCCTATGTCACTGGGGCATGGCATCTGCGCCGCGCCGCCCGCGCGATCTGCCGCAGGGCTTGCTCTGGTCGCGCGTCCAATTGTTCGCGGGGCAAACGCAGCACCCCGAACCCCATGCCTATCAAACGCGCATCGCGTTTCTCTAGCCGGGTCGTGAACTGACCTTTTCCGGTGATCTCGACGACCAGACCTGCCTCAACACATAGAAAATCGACCACTAAGTTGCCAAGCGGAGCCTTTCGTCTGAATTTCAGATTGTCGAGTTTACGGTTCCGGAGCAACTGCCAGAGTTGATCTTCTGGTTCGGTCATCCATCGTCGAAGCGTGCGGGCTTTGCGTGTCGTTAGTCTCGCCATGTGGCTCAGGTTGCCATGCAAGTCCTAATAACAACTGAAGAGCCCTGGGAAGAAATCTCTCGCCCTCACCCCCAACCCCCTCTCCCCGAGGGAGAAGGGGGCATCGGCCTCAGAGAAATGCGCATGGATGCCTTTCAATGCCGTTTTGTCGATCAGCTGGCAGTTCCCCTCTCCCAATGGGAGAGGGGCTAGGGGTGAGGGACGTCGCTAATCAAGAGCGATATCGTCGCGAATGGGGAGGAATCTTTCCGGAGCGAGACCGCGGCATGTCTTGAACAGCTCCTCTAGCACTTCCTGCCCATCGTGCAAGAGATGGAGGATCCCGCGCCGCGAAGATCGGCGGCGCGCAGCGGAAACGTCCGCATCGAAGCGCGTCAAACGTTGGATCATGCGGCGCGCCCACTGGGAGAGATGGCCGTAGAGGCAATAGATCTCGGTCTGGTGTGTCTTGGTCATTGCGAGGCCGCGAAACTTCTCTGGGTCCGTTCCAAGATCGAACGGCATCGGCCGCATGCCGCCTTCGCCACGGATTAGTTTGTAGCGCCCGCCAAAGACCATGAAGAGGCGGCTATCCTACGGCGACAGCCCCGGTTGCGCGGCTTAAGGAGGCCCGGAACAGTTCTCTCTCACCAGCCAACGATCGCAGAGCTAGTTCCCATGATCAGACGTAAGCACGATCATTGACTCCGCCATCGGGTCGCTCTTTTCGGGGTAATCCAACTGAGCGCCCAGCGGGTCGTCGTATTGCTTGATCAGGCTCAGATACGGAGAACCACCGTGGCGCGTTCGTCGTAGCATTGGAAGGCTTGCGCCACTCTTTTCTCCGTATACGCGTCGAAGACCGGGTGCGGGCCGTGGCGCCCATTCGGCCCGCGCTCGATAATCAGAAATTATCAGAAATTTTAAGCGTTTGAAGCGGAAGGGTTAATTCGCCCTTAGCGCTCGCTCGACAGGGTGCCCCTTGGGAGATTGCGCCGTGCTGGCAGCGATCGCATTCGGGATGGACGATCCATGGCGGAGATGAAAACAGGGTTGGGCGGTCCTGCGGGCTTTGGCGAGAACGTCTTTTCGGGCGCATCTTTGACGACCGGCTCGCTTGTTGATGGCTGTGTCGAGGTGGATGTGACGTCCGTCTTCGGAGCAGACGGGCTGAGCCTGTTCGGCAAGACCTACTCTGAGCTGTTCATCAATTCTAATGGCGCGATCACTTTCGGCAGGGGCAGCACGGATTACGACATCAGCGGCGATGGCGATTTCAACGTTCCCGCGCTTTTGCCGTTCTATTCCGACGTCAACCTCAACAAGGGCGGCGATATTTATTGGGATCTGGACCCTGATGCCGGGCAGATCACGATCACCTGGGACAGCGTCGCACCCTACAGTGGCACGGGGGAGAACTCGTTTCAGGTTCTCCTGACCGATACCGGCGGCGGCAACATGTCGGTCGAGTATATCTACGGCGATATCCAGTGGGGGGAGAGCGGACAGAACCCGGCCTTTGTCGGGGTCACCGATGGCAAGAAGGCGACGTATGAGCTGGACGGTTCGAACGACGAAGGCGCCTTGGCAGGATACGAGAGCCTTGATTTCGGCGACGGAGACGGCAGCGGGACGTGGTCGTTCGACGTCATCGACGGGCTGCCGGAGGTCTTCAACGTCACCGGGAGCGAGGCGGATGACGACATGCGGCCCGGTGGCAATGGCCTTGCGAATGCGGCCATTTCCAGCGGCAATGACGTGGTGCACGCCTTGGCCGGGAATGATTATGTCGTGGGTGGCGCGGGCGATGACACGATTTACGGCGACGATGGCGATGACACGATCCTGAGCGGATCAACTGATGGGCAGGCCGATTGGACGATCATCGGCCATGGCTCAAATATCCATGGCACGACAGAGCAGGACCTTTTCGCTTTTACGGCGGAGGAGGGGGCCTTCGCGGTCATACGGCTGAATTACAGCCCCGAGTCCGCCGCCGCAGGCGATGGGGAGGCGGATTACATCCTGATGCAGACGACCGCGGACAACACCTACCTTGTGGTGGGTGATTTCGAGGCGGGCAAGGACAGCATCATCCTTCAGGAACCCTATGTGGGCATCACCTTCGCGTCGGGGGTTGGCTACACCGATGTCACGCTGACCTACGCCAACGGCAACCAGCAGGACTTCGAGATCTACCACTCCGGGATCTTCAATCCGGCGACCTTCTTCACGACGACGATGCCGGACCTTTCCCTGACGGATAATGACAGGCTGCTGGGCGGCGACGGCTCTGACGAGTTCGAGTTGGAGGATCGTTTTGGCAGCGACACGGTTGTGGGGGGCGAGGGCGGCTCCGACGGCGACCGGATCAACGCGGCGGGACTGTCGGCGGCGGTGACTGTCACCTTCGACGCAGACGAACGGGGCGCCCTGTCGGACGGGACCGACATGTTGTCCTTCTCGGAGGTCGAGGAGCTGATCCTCACCGGGGGCGACGACAGCGTCGATGCGTCCGCCTCGGGCTCTGGCGTGGCGATCGAGGCGGGCGCGGGGGCGGACACCTTGCTGGGCGGCACCGGCGGCGACACGATTTCGGGCGGCGATGGCTCCGACTTTATCGAAGGCGGCGACGGCGACGACCTGCTGATGACTGGCTTTGGGGACGACACGCTGCTGGGTGGGGAGGGGGCCGACACCCTGATGAACTCCGCGGGCGATGACAGCCTTGTGGGGGGCACGGGCGATGACGTGATTGTGGCGACTGCGGGGAATGACACGCTGGAGGGCGGCACCGGCGCGGATACGCTGATCGGCGGCACCGACGATGACAGCCTGTTGGGCGGGGATGGCGATGATGACCTTCGCGGCGATCTGGTGGGCATCGCGTTCAACCAGACCGGCACCGACGGTCTGGCGCAGGCGTCCGGGATCACCGATTTCCCGACGACGGCGCTGAGCATCGAGGTCACCTTCTCGACCACCGGCGGGGCTGTGGAGAACATGTTCGCCTCCTACGCCAGCCCGGGCGAGAGCGACGAATTCGCCTTGTTCGAGACCGGTGGCACCATCCAGATCAAGTTCCAGGGCATCGAGTTTGATACCGGGGTCGCGGGCTCGGGCATTCTGGACGGCGGGGTTCATACGCTGGGCGTCACATGGAACAGCGCCGATGGTGGCCTGCAGCTTTATGTCGACGGCACCAGCGTCTATTCGACGACGGTGGCCGCAGGTAGCCCGCTGGAGGCGGGCGGAACCTTCGTGCTGGGCCAAGAGCAGGATTCGAACGGTCAATTCGACAGCAACCAGGTGCTGCACGGAGATATCTATGGCGTCAGGCTTTACGATGACGTTCGCACACCCGGCGAGATGGCGACATCGGCTTTAGGTCCGGTGGCCGACAGCACTGACTTGAACCTTGTGGCCAACTGGCTGCCCGACCCCGCCACGGGGACCATCGAAGACTCCACCGGAAGCCACCCGATGACCCTGTCGGGCGATACGGCCCTTGCGTGGAGCGGCGGGGCCGACACGCTTGATGGCGGCGCGGGTGCGGACCGGCTTTACGGCGGCGGGGGCGATGACACGATCCTCGGCGGCGACGGGGCGGACACGGTCTTTGTGAATGACGGGTTCGGCAATGACCTTGTGCAGGGCGGCGCGGGCGGCACGGATATCGACCGGATTGATCTGTCGGAGGTCTCTGACGCGGTGACCGTGAGCCTCAGCGGTGACAAGGCGGGACTGATCACCGACGGTATCGATGTCATTTCCTTCTCGGAGATCGAGGAACTGGTGCTCAACGATCAGGCCAATTTCGTAAGCTCCGCGGCGGATGGCGACACGCTTGGCATCTATATCGACGCCGGTGGTGGCGACGACACGGTGCTGGGCGGCGACGACGGTGACACGATCCTCGCGGGCGCAGGACAGGACGTAATCACCGGTGGCGACGGCACCGACAGTATCGATGGCGGCGATGGCGATGACCTTCTGGTGTCCGGCAATGGCGACGACACCGTGCTTGGCGGCGCGGGCCAGGACACGATCGGCTACAATATAGACGCCGACCGGGTGGAGGGCGGCACGGGCGACGATTGGATCGCCAACACACAAGGGACCCGGTCCGACGGACGAACCACGGTCGAGGGCGGCGATGGTGTCGACACTTTCGCACTCGACGCCTCAAGCGGCGGGGTGTTTACGTCCGACCATGTCGTGGATCTGTCCTCCGGTGCTTTGACCTTTTCCGGCAGCGTGCGCGACGAGCTATCGGGGTTCGAAAATGTTGAAATCATCGAAAGCTCCGCCGGGGCCATCGGCGATGCGGGCAACAACGAGATCACGGCGACGGGCGATTTCCAGAACCAGCTGAGCGGCGGCGCGGGCAACGACACGATTGACGCGGGCGAGGGTGATGACAGCCTTTCGGGCGGCAGCGGCGATGACAGCCTGCTGGGCGGCGACGGCGCGGACACGTTCCTGGTCGAAGATGGGTTCGGCACGGATACGATCGCCGGTGGCGAGAGTGGCATCGACACCGACCGCGTCAATTTCGCGGGCATGACGACCGCGATAAATGTCACCTATTCCGCCAACAAGACCGGCACGGCCACTGACGGGACCGACACGCTGAATTTTGCGCAGATCGAGGCGCTGACCCTGACCGCGCAGGGCGACAGCGTCGATGCCCGTGCGACGAGCCTCGGACAGGAGATCGATGCAGGCGCTGGCAACGACACGCTTATGGGGGGCAGCGGCGACGATACGCTGACGGGCGGGGACGGTGCCGATGTCATCTCGGGCGGCGACGGCTCTGACTACATTGATGGCGGTGCGGGGGACGACTACCTGACCACCGGCCTTGGCAACGACACGCTGGTCGGCGGCGAGGGCAACGACACGCTGATGAACTCGGCGGGCGATGACAGCCTTGTGGGCGGCAGCGGCGACGACCTTATCATTGCCACCGCGGGCAACGACACGCTGGAGGGCGGCGACGGTGCGGACACGCTTGATGGCGGCTCGGAGAACGACCTGATCGACGGCGGGGCCGGGGATGATGTGATCTACACCGGTCTCGGTGATGACGTGGCCGACGGTGGCGATGGCGCGGACACGTTCCATGTGCATGGCGCGGAGAGCATCCGGTTCAACCAGACCGGCACGGACGGGCTGGCGACCACGACCGGGTTCTCGGATTTTCCGACGGATGCGCTGAGCTTCGAGATCGAGTTCAGTTCCACCGACAGTGGCACCTCCACGCCCTTCGCCTCCTACGCGACGGCGACGGAGCCCGACGAGTTCCGCTTCAACTCGAACAGTTCCGACGAGTTGGTGGTGGTCATCGGGGGCTCGTCGCTGAACACCGGTGTCAATGTCGCGGCGCTTTATGATGGCGCGCCCCACACGCTTGCGCTGACATGGGACAGCACCACTGGCGCGCTTGAGATCTATGCTGATGGCGCCTCGATCTATTCGGGAACGCTCGCGGCTGGGGACACGATTGACCAAGGCGGCACGTTCGTTCTGGGTCAGGAGCAGGACAGCCTTGGCGGCGGCTTCAATCCGGGTCAGGTGTTCGTCGGCGACATCCACAACGTCTCGATCTTCGATGATGTCCGCACCCCGGCGGAGGTCGTCTCGGACGCTGGCGACCACGAGGCGGACACCTCCAACCCCAATTTGGTCGCGGGCTGGATTCCCGATGCAGACACGGGCGGCCTCCGTGATCTGACCGGCAATCACACCATGACCATGTCGGGTGACACCCAGGTGGTCACGACGCTGGGGGGCAATGACACGATCACCGGCGGCGAAGGGGGCACCGATGACGACGTGCTTGACCTGTCCGCCCTGACCAACCCTGTCACGGTCACCTATTCCGGCGCGGAAGCGGGCACGGTGACCGACGGCACCGACACGGTCACCTTCTCCCAGATCGAGCGCGTGGTCTTGGGTGACCAGAATGACAGCGTCGATGCCACCGCCGTCGAAAATGGAAATTTCGGGGATCACCCGGGGATCAATCTTGATGCGGGCGGCGGCAATGACACCGTTCAAAGCGGCTGGGGTGCCGACACGATCGCGGGCGGTGCGGGCGATGACAGCATCGATGCCGATTATGGTGACGACTTCGTCGATGGCGGGGACGGTCAGGACACGCTGATCGGCAGTACGGGCAACGATACGTTGCAGGGGGGTGCCGGCGCTGACAGCCTGGATGGCGGTGTCGAGGCGGATACGCTGTCGGGCGGGACCGGCGATGACGCGCTGACCGGTGGCGACGGCGACGATGTGTTCACCTATGCCGTGGGCGACGGCGCCGATACGATTACCGACTTCAACTTTGGCAACACCGGCGCGTTGCGCGACGGGGATACGACCAATAACGACTTCATCGACCTGTCGGGCTTCTACGATAACATGCGCGAGCTGCGCGCGGATTTCGACGATGATGGCGTACTGAACCAGTCGAACACGACCGACGAAAATGGCAATGCGGTCGACTATTCCGACAATGCTGAATTCGCCTCCGGCGATGGTGTGACGTTCCAGGGCGCAAGCCGGGAGAGCTTTTCGAGCGACAATACCGGCGTGGCCTGCTTTGCTGCGGGCACCCTGATCGCGACGCCGCAAGGCGAGGTATCGGTCGAGCGTTTGCGCCCGGGCGATCTGGTGGAGACGCTCGATCACGGACCGCAACCGCTTGTGTGGGTCGCGTCGCGCCGTCTGGGGCGGGCAGAGCTGACGGCACATCCTAAACTCAAGCCAGTGCTGCTGGGCGCGGGCGCGTTTGGGCAGGCGCGCGAACTCGTCGTCTCGCCCCAGCATGCCGTCTTGCTGCGCCATGGCGGGCGGGAAGAGCTGGTGCGTGCGGTGCATCTGGCCCGCGGATCTGGCCACAAGGTCCGCCGCATGCGCGGCTGCCGGGAGGTGACCTACGTGCACCTGCTCTTCGATGCGCATCAGGTGATTTTCGCCAATGGCCGCGCAACCGAGAGCCTGTATCCCGGCCCCGAGGCGCTGAAAGCCCTCAGCGAGGAGGCGGCGTTGGACCTCATCGCGCGGTTCCCGGAGCTTGGCCCCGTCCGCGCCGGACGCAAGAGCGCTACGTGGCCCACCGCGCGCGCTTATGCCGACCCCGACACCGTGCCGCGTGACCTACAAGGCGTGGGCCGTTTCACACGGATTTTGGCATAGGTGCGCGCCGTGAGGAGGCCGGTGGGACGAGGCCCTCGCCAATGTGCGACGTCACCCAAATGCGAAACGCGGCAAAGTCTGCGGTTGCATCCTGCGGAACCCAAAAGCACTCGTGGATTAGGTTCGACCAAGAGTGTCTGGCGGTGAAACGAGTTGCTTCGCTGATGAATCGGGCCCATTGAGTTTTGAAGTTTGGTCGGTTCTTACTTTGCGTACGTCCGACTAGCCGATTGCCTCGCTGCGCCCGGCGGCTCGGCCGGAGAAGATGCAACCGCCCAGGAATGTACCCTCAAGCGCGTTGTAGCCGTGGTAGCCACCTCCGCCGAAGCCCGCGACCTCACCTGCCGCGAAGAGCCCCGGGATCACGGCGCCATCCGCTCCGACCATCTGGCTGTCGAGGTTCGTCTGCAAGCCGCCGAGCGTCTTTCGGGTGATCAGATTGAGCCGGACGGCGATCAGCGGGCCGTTGGCAGGGTCGAGAAACTTGTGCGGCTTGGCGGTGCGGATCAGCTTGTCGCCGCGGTAGTGACGGGCCGCTTGGATTGCGGTGATCTGTGCATCCTTGCTGAACGGATTGTCGACCTGCGCGTCGCGTGCCGTGATCTGGGCCCGCAGATGCGCCGCGTCGATCAGGGGCGCGCCCGCCAGCCCGTTCATACCCGCGACCAGCTCGTCGAGCGTGTCGGCCACGACGAAATCCTCGCCATGCTCCTTGAACGCCTCGACCGGGCCGGTCGCCCGTGTGCCGGACAGGATGCGCTGCTTGATGACCTCCCGCCATTTGGCGGAGGTGAAATCGGGGTTCTGCTCCGATCCGGAGAGCGCGAATTCCTTCTTGATCACCTTCTGTGTCAGCACGAACCAACTGTAATCATAGCCGCTGTCGAGGATCGCCTTGAACGTGCCATTGGTGTCGAAACCGGGCAAGGCGGGCGGCGCGAACCGCTGGCCCGTCGCGTCAAACCACATCGCCGACGGCCCCGGCAGAATGCGAATGCCGTGCTCCGGCCAGATGGGGTCCCAGTTCTTTACGCCCTCGGTGTAAAACCACAACCTATCCTTGTTGATCGCCTGGCCGCCCGCCTGCTCGGAAATTGCGATCATGCGACCGTCCACATGGGCTGGCACGCCGGAGAGCATGGTCTCGGGTGCGCGGCCCAGACGCTCTTTCGGCCAGATCTCGCGGATCAGCTCAAAATTGCCGCCAATCCCGCCGGAGGCGACGATCACGCTGGAGGCGTCGACCCGAAAATCGCCCACCGCCTCGCGGTTGGTACGCGCGCCCTGCACGGCGTCGTCGGGGGCCAAGGTCGCACCGCTTATCCCCTTCGCCGCACCGCCCTGCATCTCGATGCGGTCGACACGGTGGCGGTAGAGCATGGTGATCCGGCCTGCATCCTCATGGGCTTTGCAACGCCGGATGAAATGCTCCAACACCCCCGGCCCGGTGCCCCATGTGATGTGGAAGCGCGGGACAGAGTTGCCATGGCCATCAGCAAAGCCTCCGCCGCGCTCCGCCCACCCGACAACAGGGAACCAGCGCAGGCCCATCTTGTGAAGCCATGGGCGCATCTCGCCTGCCGCGAAATCCAGATAGGCCTCTGCCCATTTGCGCGGATAAGCGTCTTCGGGTCGGTCGAACCCGGCCGATCCCATCCAGTCGTTTAAAGCCAGCGCATGACTGTCCTTGATGCCCATGCGCCGCTGCTCCGGCGTGTCGATCATGAACAGGCCACCCAGCGACCAGAAGGCCTGACCGCCAAGGTTCTGCGGACCCTCTTGGTCGACGATCACCACGGACTTGCCGCGATCGCCCAGTTCGGCCGCGGCGGCCAGCCCTGCGAGGCCCGCGCCGATAATGACGACATCGGCCTTCATGACGCGCGTCTCCTCAGCCATAAAACGAAGGGGGTTGCCGTCAGGTACATGACCACGCCGTAGATTGCCGAGGGCAGGCCGATGGTCGGAATGCCGCTTGCGACCCCGGCGATGATCGGCGCCAGCGTGATGCCGAGCGTGCCGTTCTGGATGCCGACCTCGATGGAGATCGTCTTCTGTTCGGCCCGGGTCAGCCCGAGCGCGGCGGCGATCATGAGACCACCGAGCATCGTGACGATGTTCAAGGTTGCCAGGGCCGGACCGAGAGAGGCGAAATTCTCGACGAACAGGTCCCAGTTGGACGCGATCGCCGCCAGAATGATCAGCACGAAGAGCGCGCTTGCGAGCTTCAGAAGCCCAGGCTCGGCCCGGTTGGCGAAATCGGGCGCCAGCGCGCGTACGCCCATGCCAATCGCGACGGGCAGGGCGGTGATCAGGACCATCGCGAGGGCCAGCGACGTGACCGAGAAGTCCGGCGCGCTTTCGCCCATGAAATGGCGCACCGACCAGCCGACCAGCAGCGGCACGGTGACGATCGATATCAGTGAAATCAGCGCGGTGAGCGAGACCGACAAGGCCACATCGCCGCCCGCAAGCCTTGAGACCACGTTGGAGGTGACCCCGCCCGGGCAGAGCGCCAGCAGCATGACACCCGCCGCAATTGCGCCGCTCAGCCCGAAGATCATGATGACGAGATAGGCCACCAGCGGGATCAGCGCCAATTGGCACAGCGCCCCGATGGCGAAGACCCAGCCGCGCTCGGCCACGCGTCGGAAGTCTGCGGGCACCAGCCCGACGCCGAGGCTGAACATGATCACCGCCAGGGACAGAGGCAGGACGACGGTGACCAGTATGTCCATGATGTGCCCTCCTGCGGCCTCTAGACTGCGGGGAGCGCAACATATTCGCCGTTGGAAATCAACGCGCGTGACGCGAAACCCGACGACACGGCGCGCGTCGTATCTCGCCTACTCGGCGGCTTGGGCCTTTTCTTTGCGCGGCGTCCTCGACGTGCCGGTCAGGCCGCCCAAGACAGACGCCACCCCGGTGGAGATGTGGTGCACGAGGATGAACACCGCGGGGATCGCAAGGATGATCACGCCGGTCCCGATCAGTACGCCGTAGCCGATGGATACGGCGAGCGGGATCAGGAACTGGGCCTGCAAAGAGGTTTCCATGATCAACGGGTAGACCCCGAGGAAAGTGGTGATCGACGTCAGCAGGATCGGGCGGAAGCGGTCCTTCGTTCCCTCGACCACCGCATCCTTCACCGCGTAGCCGCGGTCGAGATACTCGTTGTAGAGATCGATCATCACCAGGCTGTTGTTGATCACCACCCCGGCCAATCCGATGATACCGAAGAAGCTCAGCAGGCCCAGGGGGATGCCAAGGATCACATGCCCCGTCACCGCGCCGATCAGGCCCAGCGGGATCGCGATCATCACCACGAGTGGCTGCACAAAGCTGCGGAAGATCATTGCCAGCAGCGCAAAGATCACGAAAAGCGCGATGCCTAGTGCCTGTCCAAGCGCCGCTTGCGCGTCGCCTTGCGTTTCCTGCTCGCCGCCGAAGCTGGCGTTCAGGCCCGGGTTCGCCTCGAGCAGAGGGGGCAGCAGATCTTCGCGGATGATGCGATTGGCCTCGCCATTGGTGATGACGCTTTCATCCACATCCGCCGTGACGGTCGTCACGCGCCGCCCGTTCTGGCGCAGAATTTCGGATGGGGACAGCCCCTCGACAAGCCGCGCGACGGTGGAAAGTGGAATGAGATCGCCTGACGCGGTCGCGATACGCGTGTCGAGGAGGTCCGACAGGCTGTCGCGGTCGTCTGACGGGAAACGCACCACGACCTCGACGCTATCCTGTCCGCGCTGAACTGTTGTGGCCTCGACCCCGAAAAAGCCGTTGCGGGTCTGGGTGGCGAGGTCTTGCAAGGTCAACCCGTAAAGGCGCGCTTCGGGCTTAAGCTCCAGTTTGTATTCAAGCTTGCCCGACGAGTTGTCATCGAGGATCTGAAATATGCCCGGGACCGAGGACAGCCCCTCGCGCAGCTCGGAGACGATGGGAGAGATGTCCTGCTCGCCCGGCAGGGACAGCTCCACCGCAATCGCATCGCCCGCATCGACGAGCGAGGACGAGATTGTCAAAGTGTTGACCCCGGCGATCTGGCCCACTTCCTCGCGCCACAGCGCCTCATAGGCGGCGGTCTCCCAATCGCGGGCGGAGGCTTTGGTGACTTCGACAACGACTTGCGCGAGCGTTGGTGCGGTGGGGGCGGCATCGCCCGTGGGCCCGCCGCCGCCGGCGCCGATGCCGACCACGACATACTGACCAATCACAACATCTGGCGCGTCGTCGGGCAGTGTTTCCTGCAGGCGGTCGCCCGCCCGGATCGCGGCGAGACGCAAAGTCTCGGCCACGTTTTCGGTGCGGTCAAAAGTGGTGCCATCGTTCATCTCGACCGCGGCGGTGACGAATTCGCCTTGGATCTCTGGGAAAAAGCTGAACCGCACGTAACCGTGGGTGATCAGCCCGATGGTGATGGTCATCAGCGCGATGACACCCGCAATCGGCACGAGAAAGCGGGTGACGCAGAAGCGAAGGATTGCATCGAGAGGATTGCGAATGAACCATTGCAAGCCACGGTCGATGACGCGGCGCACGGCCCCGATCATGCGAAAGACGATGTTAGGCCGGTAGTCTGGTCCGATATCAAGGTTCGACAGGTTGCGCGGAAGGATCAGGAGGGCCTGCAGCATCGACAGCGTCAGGACGATCATCACCACGGTCGGGATGTCGCCCAGAAACGAGCCAAGCGGCGCAGGCATCTGCAAAAGCGGCCAAAAGGCAACGAGCGTGGTCAGGGTGGAAAATACCACCGGGACTGCGATCCGCTGAGTGCCCTTCACCGCCGCCTCCAGCGGGGCCGCGCCGTCTTCGCCGTTCTTGTAGATGTTCTCGGACACCACGATGGCGTTATCGACCACGATCCCGATAGCGAGGATGAACCCAAAAAGCGAGATCATGTTGATCGACATGCCCAAAATGCCCATCACGATGAAGGTCGCCGCGAAGCTGATACCGATGCCGACGGCCGACCAAAAAGCCAGCCGGATGTCGAGAAAGAGCGCAAGACACAAGATCACCAACGACAGGCCGATGGCCGCGTTTTCGGTGAGCAGGTCTATGCGCGATTGCAGCTGTGTGGCCTCGTTCTGCCAGATGGTCGCTTCGATCCCTTGCTCGAGAGAGGGGCGGAAGTCCTGGGCCAGATGGGCCTCTGCCAAGGCCACGATTTCCAACACTTGCTCGTCGCCGACGCGGTAGACATTGACCGAAACAGACGGGTCGCCGTTGAAGGTCGAGGACAGGTCGCTGTCCTCGAACCCGTCGCGCACGGTAGCCACGTCGCGCAGCAGAACCTGCGCCCCGGTGTCATTGGCGCGGATCACGATATTTTCGAAATCGGCCTGCGTGTAGTTGCGCCCCACGGTGCGGATCGGGATTGCCACGCTTTGCGTCTCAATCGAACCACCGGGCAATTCCAGTGAATTCAGCCCGACGATCTGGGCCACTTCGCCCAGGGTCATGCCGTAGGCACGCAGCGTGTCGCGGTCGATTTCGATGCTGATCTCGTAGTCGCGGACATTGCTGACTTCCGCAAACGAGATGCCGTCGATGGCGATCAACTCGTTCTTGAGGCGGCGGGCCTCTTCCTTGAGCACCTGTTCGGACGCGTCGCCGTGGACTGCGATTTCGAGCACCCGGGTAGAGTTGTCAGAGCGCACGACGACCGGGTCATCCGCGTCGTCCGGGAAAACGGTGATGCCTTCGACTTCTGTTTTCACTTCATCGAGCTTGGCTTCGATATCCTCGCCATCAAGGAAGGTGACCGTGATACCGCCGCGCCCTTCGGAGATGTTGGCCGTGATGTCGTCGATGCCATCTACGCCGCTCAGCTCGTCCTCTATCGGCCGCACGATGCTGGCCTGAATTTCCGTGGGTGACGCGCCGGGATAGCTGACCGAGATCGACACGGAGTCGAGCGCAAATTCCGGAAAGGTCTTTTGCGGCAGGTTCATCGCCGTTAGCGCACCGGCCCCGACCATCAACATCATTGCCAGCCACGCGGCGACGGGATGCTCGGTCATCCATTTGATTGCTGCGTTCATTACCCCATACTCCCGCTAGTCGACCACAAGGGTGGTCTGGACCTCGGGTGAGGCCACGTCCTGCAACGCCACGCCCGGTTGCGGCGCGGAGAGGGTCGTCAGGATCAGGCGGTCCTCGGGCTCAAGGCCCGTCATCCGCACATAGGACGTCTCACCATCCACATGGATCCGCTCGGCGGGATGAAAGGCCAGCGCGCCATCCCGCAACAGCCACACCCGGTCGCCGCCGCGCAGGGCTGTTGAGGGGATTGCGTAGGTGTTGTCCGGCTCGATCCCGTCGATGACAACCTTGGCGAATGCGTTGATCAGCGCGGGCGGAGCACCGGCGGCGAATTCCGCTGTACTTTCAATGCGGTCGCGCAGGGCGACGGTAACGGTGAGCGTGCGAGTTTGCGGATCAAGCGCCGGGTCGACCCGCACGACCTGCGCGTTCCAGCGCTTCTGTTCGCCCGCGAATTCGATAGAGACCGACGCGGGCGCCGCGTTCCCTTCGAAAAGCCCCGGGATCAGGGTCGCGTCAAGTTCGCGGATCGCGATACTGACCTCCATGCGGTCGTCGGTGTAGATTTGCGCGATCGGTGTACCGCCCGCGACCACGTTGCCGATTTCGGCCTCTTTGGATTGGACCGAGCCATCAAATGGCGCCCGCACGATTTTGTTCTCCAGCGCAATCTCGGCGGAAGAGAGCTGCGCGCGCTGGCCTTCCAGATTGGCGCGGATTTCGTTTTGCTGGCCAAGCAAATCGTCCACGGTTGCCTGCGACACGGCATTGCGGTCCCGTAGGCTTTGCGCGCGATCAAGCTGGGTCGTCACGAGGTCCAACCGGGCCTCTGTTGCGGCGATCGAGGCGCGGGCCTGTTCAATCTGCGCGCGCTCGGCGCTCGCGTCGATCTCGACGAGGATGTCACCCTCGTCGAAGGGTCCGCGGTCTGTGATCGCGGGATGCAGCATCACGATGCGTCCTCCGGTCGGCGCAGAGACCGCAACAGTGCGAAATGGCTCGACGAAACCTTCGCCACGTATGGGCAATGGCCGTGAGACGGGCGTGAAATCCGCGGTCTCGACCAGCGTGGGCTGGCGGGGGGCGGGCTCTGCCTCGACCACCTCCTTATTTGCGCCAAGATACTGGAACCCGGCATAACCGCCGCCGATGATCGCGATGGCCACAACGATCCAGAACAGTTCGCGCAAGGCGGTCGTCATGTATCCCAGAAGCTTCTTCATTTCACGTACTCCGTGACGCGCTAATGACCAGCTGGTCAGTACGAAGTAAACTGTGTTGTTCACCCCTGAATTCAAGGCATCGATTTGATTTTACCGGGCCGGCGCATGATATAGGTCGCTCAGTGCACAAAGCGCCTTCAGGAAAGTGTCAGACATGGAAACGGACGCGGGCGGCAAAAACAAGCGGGCGAGGCCGAGGCGGCGCAAAGAGGCGCGCCCGAGCGAAATCGTGGCCGCCGGGATCGAGGAATTCGAGGCGCACGGCTTCCTTGGCGCAAATCTCAATCGCATCGCCAAGGCGGCGGGTATCTCCAAAGGCACGATTTATCTATATTTTCCGTCCAAGGAGGCACTTTTTCTGGCGGCCATCGAAGAGCATGTCGCAGCCGTCATGGGCGAGGCCGAGGCCGATCTGGCCACCGAGGCCGGAACGACGCGAGAGCTTCTGACCAAGCTGCTGCGCAACATGTATGCCCGCTTCGCCGAGGGCCGTGCGCAGGCCCTGTTCCGCATCCTGATCACTGAAGGGGACCGCATCCCCGACGTGCTTGCCAGCTACCACGCAATGACGATCCGCCGCGGATCGACCTTGCTTTCGGCGATCCTGTCCCGCGGGCTTGAGCGGGGCGAGGTGCGCGATAGCGCCGTGCTAGCGACCCCCCATGTCATCATCGCGCCTGCGGTGTACTATTCGATCCACAACATGATGTTCCGCGAGGCGCAGCCCTTGGCCTACGAGAGCTATTTCGATGCGCATATCGACATGATCCTGCACGGAGTTCTGTCGGCTGAAGCGCATTGACGCCAGCGGCGATTTTCCGGTCAAGCCGTGCGCGCGGCCTTGACGCCTGCCGAGCTATAAAATACGACCGGACCACTCTGAGCGGGTATGGTGAAATGGTATCATAAGAGCCTTCCAAGCTTAAGGTGCGGGTTCGATTCCCGCTACCCGCTCCAAAGCATCCAGCAGGTCCAGCGTCATCGTTTTCGATGCTCCCATGATACGTATTTGTCGATCGTCTTTAAGCGCGAAAACTGACCGCTCGCATAAATCCGTTTGCTTTCCGGCGCGGAGTTCGGCTTCCTGACCGCGCACTCGGAAACAGGAGCCTCCATGACAGCCGCAACCACCCGTCTGGGCGTCGATATCGGCGGGACGTTCACCGATGTGGTGCTGGAAACAGGCGGGGCATCTTATTCAACCAAAGTGCTGACGACCTATGCGGCTCCGGAAACCGCAATCATCGACGGAATGTATCAGGTCTGCGCGAAGGCCGGGATCACGCCGGGCGACATTGACCAGATCATCCACGGCACGACGCTGGCCACCAACGCGCTGATCGAGCGGCGCGGGGCCAAGACCGCGCTGATCACGACCGAAGGCTTCCGCGACGTGATCGAGATGCGCACCGAGTCGCGCTTCGAGCAATATGACCTGAACCTGCAACTGCCCGAGCCGCTACTGCCGCGCCATATGCGCTTCACTGTGCAAGGCCGCATAGATGCCAATGGCGCCGTTCTGGTTGATATCGACCGAGCCGAGGTCGAGGCGGTCGTGGACCGGATCGCCGAAGCGGGGTTCGAAAGCGTCGCGGTTGGGCTGATCCACTCGTACCTCAACCCGGCCCACGAAGAGCTGGTGCGCGACGTGCTGACCGAAAAACTGCCAGATGTCGCTGTCTCGATCTCGTCCGAGGTCAGCCCGCAGATGCGCGAATACGAACGCTTCAACACGGTCGTGGCCAATGCGTATATCAAGCCGCTGATGGCCTCCTATCTCGGTCGTCTCGAGGACCGCCTGAAGGCCGAAGGCGTGACCTGTCGCATCTTCCTTATGCATTCGGGCGGCGGGATCATTTCGATCCAGAACGCCGCCGATTTCCCTGTCAGGCTGGTCGAAAGCGGCCCCGCAGGTGGCGCGGTCTTTGCCGCCCATATCGCGGCGCGATACGGGCTCGACAAGGTGTTGAGCTTCGATATGGGCGGCACCACCGCCAAGATTTGCTTGATCAAGAACCAGAGCCCCAAGACCAGTCGCGTCTTCGAGGTGGCTCGCACCTACCGGTTCAAGAAGGGATCCGGCATGCCCATTTCGATCCCCGTGATCGACATGGTCGAGATCGGGGCGGGCGGTGGCTCGCTGGCCCATGTAGACAGCATGCGCCAGATCCGGGTTGGGCCGGAGAGTGCGGGCTCCGAGCCCGGGCCTGCCTGCTACGGGCGTGGCGGTGCGCGGCCCGCGGTGACCGATGCGGACCTGATCCTCGGGCGACTCGAGGCAGAGGATTTTGCGGGCGGGACCATGACGCTGGACCGCGGCGCGTCAGAGGCCGCGCTGAACGCGCATATCGGTGGCGCACTCGACATGGATCACCAGCAGGCCGCGCACGGTCTGTCAGAAGTGGTCGACGAGAACATGGCCAACGCCGCGCGGGTACACGCGGTCGAAAACGGCGAGGACCTGTCGGACTACACCATGATTGCCTTCGGCGGCGCGGCTCCGTTGCACGCCGCGCGGCTGTGCGAAAAGTTGGGCATCGACCGCCTGCTGATCCCGCCCGGCGCCGGAGTGGGCAGTGCCATCGGGTTCCTGCGCGCGCCGTTCTCGTTCGAGGCCAATCGCTCTGTCTACATGGCCCTGTCCGATTTCGATGGCGCGGCCATCAGCACGCTGCTGCGCGAGTTGCGTGACGAGGCCACTGGCTTCGTGCGGACCTGCGACGCGGAAAGTCCGATCCTGGCCGATTTCAAGGTCTACATGCGCTACACGGGGCAAGGCTGGGAAATCCCCATCACCCTGTCCGAAGAGCAGGCTTTGACCCCCGATGCCGCGACCTTCAAAGCGCGGTTCGAAGAAGAATACGCCAAGCTCTTCTCCCGCACCGTCGAGGGTATGGACATCGAGATCACGGTCTGGGCGGTAAATGCCAGCACGCCGCCTGCGCCGGTTGCACGTATCGACGAGGTCACTGAGCTGAAAACAGCCGTGATCGGCGGCAAATGCACGGTCTTTGACCCGGCTGAGGGGCGCTTCGTTTCGGGCTACCGCTACGATCGTGACGGGCTAGAGCCTGGCTGCCATGTCGACTACCCCGGCAAGATCACCGAGTCCGAGACCACCATCGTTATCCCCTCAAGCCGACGAGCGGTGATCCAGCCCGACGGATGCATCGATCTGACCCGCAAGGAGGTCGCGCCATGACCAGCCATTCCACCGTTGCGTTTCAGGTCATGTGGAACCGCCTGATCTCGGTTGTGGAAGAGCAGGCGCAGGCGTTGGTGCGGACCGCTTTTTCGACCTCCGTGCGGGAGGCAGGGGATCTGTCGGCGGGTGTCTACGACACCCAAGGCCGCATGCTGGCCCAAGCCGTCACCGGCACGCCGGGCCACGTCAACGCGATGGCCGACGCGGTTGCGCATTTCATCCGTCGCATCGGGCGCGACAATATCCTCGACGGCGACATCTACATCACCAACGACCCGTGGGAGGGCACCGGCCACCTGCATGACATCACCATGGTCACGCCGTCCTTCCACAAGGGCCAGCATGTCGGCTTTTTTGCCTGCACCGCCCATATCGTCGATATCGGCGGGCGCGGCTTCGGGGCGGATGCGCAGTCTGTCTACGAGGAAGGGCTCTACATCCCGATCATGAAGTTCGCGGCGCGGGGCCGCGTCGACGAGACACTGACCCGCATTATTCGCGGCAATGTGCGTGAGCCGGATCAATTGATCGGCGACATCTATGCATTGGCGACCTGCAACGAGATCGGTCATCGCCGTCTTATCGAGATGATGGACGAGTTCGCGCTGGAAGACTTGAGCGGCATCGCCGCCTTCATCCTCGACAATTCTCGCCGCGCGACACTCGAGCGGATCGCGGCCCTGCCGCAGACCTCTGCCGCGGGCGAGATGACTATGGACGGCTTCGACGTGCCGATCACGTTGAAGGTCAATATCAGCGTCGAGGGCGACAGGATCGTGACCGACTTCACCGGGACATCCGCCGTCGACAAGAAAGGCATCAACTGCCCGCTGGTCTACACCAAGGCCTATGCCTGCTACGCGCTCAAAGTGGCGATTGCGCCCGAAATCCCCAACAACGCAGCCTCGCTCGCCCCGTTCGAGGTGACCGCGCCCGAGAACACGATTGTCAACGCGTTGCACCCGGCACCGGTAGCCCTGCGTCATATCGTGGGCCACTTCGTCCCCGACGCGGTGTTTGACGCGTTCGACAAGATCGTGCCCGGGCTGGTGCCCGCAGAGGGGGCAGGGTGCCTTTGCAACTTCCAGGTCTCGCTGCGCCCGCGCACCGATGCGCCAGCGCCCGCGACAGCGCGCCGCTCCGAGGTGCTGACGTTCAACTCCGGCGGCTCCGGCGCGCGGCCCGAGGTGGACGGGCTCAACGCCACCGCCTTCCCGTCCGGTGTGATGACCATGCCCATCGAGGCGACCGAGCACGCAGGCCCGGTCATAATCTGGCGCAAAGAGCTGCGGCCTGATAGCGGCGGCGCGGGCAAGACGCGCGGCGGTTTGGGGCAATACATGGAGGTCGGTGCGCAAGAAGGCCACGAATTCGACATCCAAGCCATGTTCGACCGCGGCACCTATCCGGCCAGGGGCAGGCGCGGCGGTCTTCCGGGCGCGCGGACAACCATCGCGCGGGACGATGGGGCCAAGATGCAGGTCAAGGGAAAGCAGTTCGTGCCACATGGCCGCAAAGTGATGATGGCTTTCCCGGGCGGGGCGGGCTACGGCGACCCGTCAGAGCGCCCCCGCGACGCAGTGATGCGCGATCTTGCGCTTGGCTACATATCAGCCGAGACGGCCATGCAGACCTACGGGCTGAGCCAGTCAGAGGTCGACGAGGTTGCTGCGCGGGTGCGCGAAGGTCGGGCGATCTAGCGCGGGTGCGCAGGACCAGCGCGCGGCGGCATGTGGTGGCATCGCGGTCGCGGATGGCCTAAACTTCTGCGACTGCGAAATTTTCAGGAGAGATGCGCGCGCGATGGGACGCCCTGACGCCGATTTTGACCGTTCAGAGCCGGGGCCGGTGCGCCGCAGCTTCGAGCTATACGTGTCGCGCCGCTTCACGGAGATGGAGCTGTCCGCCGTCACACACACGCTGATCGCCGCAAACCTGATGCTGGCGGAAGATCGGTTTTCGTGGCGCTTCGTGTCGGACACACCGGGCCTCGTCACGGGTATTTCCGGCATGCTGGTACGCGCGGAGCCTGCGATTGCAGATCACGGATTTTCAGACGTGATGATCGTGATCGGCGGCCCGATGGGAGACAAGCCCGCATGGCTGAGCCGCGCCCGCGCCATGCAGCGTCAGGGTCGGGCGGTGGTACTCTTGTCCGACGCGGCGACCGCCTACATCAAGGCCACGACGGCGCCCAAAGGCTATGTGACGACCCACTGGCGCGATCTCGCCGCACTGGAAGAGACCGGTTATTACCCGAACCTGACCTCGCATTTCTCGGAGGTGTCGAACGGCATCATCACGGCCGCAGGGGCCGCGGCGACCCCGGAGCTTGTGATCGGCCTGATCGCCCCGCAGCTGAAATCGGCGCAGGTCGCAGAGCTTGGCAATCGCCTGTTGTTGCAGTCGATCCGCAAGAGCGATGCCGAGCAGCCCAAGCGCATCGCTGACGACAAAAGCCTCTTTGATCACCGCGTGACCGAGGCGATCCGGCTGATGGAGGACACGATTGCCGAGCCGCTGTCCATGGCCGAGCTCTGCGCACAGGTAGGTCTATCGTCGCGTCATTTGGAACGGGTGTTTCGACAGGTGTTCAACGACAGCCCCGCGCGGTTCTACAAGCGGGTGCGGGCAAAACGCGCGCGCTCGATGATCGAGCAGACCCTGATGCCGATGGTCGAAATCGCGGTGGCGACGGGCTTTGGCTCGGTCGCGACGCTGTCGAAAGCGGTGAAGGACGAATATGGCATGACGCCGTCGAAAATGCGCTCACGCCGCAAGATCAAGCTTCTCGCGTTCGAGGAGGACGACGCCGCGACCAACGATCAGAGCGCCAGATAGCCGATTCCGCCGAACGCCACCGCGCAGCCCGCCCATTGCGGTGAAGTCATGCGCTCTTTGAGGAAAACCCATGCCAGGACGATCGTAAGCAGCCCGAAAGTAGACGCCGCCACCGCAGCATATTGCGCGTCGGGCAGACCGCCCGCCGACAGCACCGCGTAAAGCGCGACACCGTCGAGCAGGCCCATCACGATCAGAACCGGCCAAGCCGACGATGGCGGCAACAAGGGCAGGCGTCGGGATGTCAGATAGGCCGCCAGCAGGGCAATCGAGGTCACCCGGGTGATCAAGGATGCCGTCAGGTGGCCCGCAACCTCGCCCGCGGCCTGTCCCAGAGCGAATGTGCCGGCAAAGCCCACGGCGGCCAGCAGGGCATAGACGATCGTGCGCGGTTTTGATGGCACATCCATGGCGCCGTCATCGGACATGGCCGCGACGATCGACACGCCGATGATGATCGCGAAGACGGCCATCCACTGTAGCGCCGAGACCGGCGCGCCGGATAGCGCCGCGTAGCCAACTGAAAGGATCGGGTAGCTGGCAATGAGCGGCGCTACGAGCCGCACCGGTCCTCGTTGAAAGGCAGCGTAAAGCCCGACCGAGGCCAGCAGATAGAAAACCCCGGCGAGCAAAGCACCGGCAAGCGCGGGTCCTGTCACCGCGCCGTGCTCCGGTGCGACGGGCAGGAGCGCGACCTGCAATACGGTGCCTGCGGTCAGGACCATCAGCAGGGCTGGCAGGATCGCGACCGACTGGCTGACGCGGCGCACCAGAACGTCGTGCAGCCCCCAGCACAGGGCGGCGATCAGGCCGAGGGAAAGTGCAGACATGGGGGGCTCCGGCGGACGTCTCGTGCACAGACCCTGCGCCATCGCGCCAGTGGCGTCCAGAGGGCGCTTGCCGAGGTCGCCACGCTCCTTTAATCCGGTAGGACGACCAAGGGAGAGACCATGTCAGACGCATCCGGCCCGGCGATGGGCCCTGCCGCGGGCGGCGAGGCCGAGCGCGCGAAGTCCAAGCGCATCGGCGCGTTGAAGGCGCTTTGGCCGTTCATGAAGCCGTATCTGGGCCTGATGATCGCGGCGCTCGTGGCGCTGACGGTCACCGCTTGTGTGTCCTTGGTGTTGCCCATGGCGGTGCGCCGGGTCGTCGACAGCTTCGACGCGCGCGAGGCGACGCTGCTCAATCAATATTTCGGGGCTGCTCTGGGCATTGCGGCGATCTTGGCCGTCGGAACCGGCCTGCGCTACTACCTCGTGACCCGGCTCGGCGAGCGGGTCGTCGCCGATATCCGCCGCGCGGTGTTCGACAAGACCATCGGGATGAGCCCTGCGTTCTTCGAGAAGGTGATGACCGGCGAGGTGCTGTCGCGCATCACGACCGATACCACGCTGATCTTGTCGGTGATTGGCTCTTCTGTCTCCATCGCTTTGCGTAACATATTGATTTTCATCGGTGGTTTGGTGCTGATGCTGCTGACCTCGGCCAAGTTAAGCTCGTTGGTTTTGCTGATCGTCCCTGCGGTGATCGTGCCGATTATCGTGCTGGGGCGCCGTCTGCGGGTGCTCTCGCGGGAGAATCAGGACCAGATCGCGGCCTCATCGGGCAATGCGTCCGAGGCGCTGTTATCCGTGCAGACGGTTCAGGCTTTTACCCATGAGGCACCGTCTCGCGCACATTTCGCAGGCTTCACCGAGGCTGCATTTGACGCCGCGCGCAAACGTATCGCGACGCGCGCGGTGATGACGGTGATCGTGATCTTTCTGGTTTTCGCCGGGATTGTCGGTGTCCTGTGGATCGGGGCGCGCGATGTGCAGTCGGAGGCGATGACGCCGGGCGAGTTGGTGCAGTTCCTGATCTACGCCATCATGGTCGCGGGCGGCGTCGCCGCGCTGTCGGAAATCTGGGGCGAGCTGCAACGGGCCGCAGGCGCGACCGAACGGCTGGTCGAATTGCTGTCGGCCGAAGACACGGTACAGGATCCGCAGGACG
The DNA here is from genome assembly GCF_003054285.1 of Litoreibacter ponti. Taxonomy (NCBI): domain Bacteria; kingdom Pseudomonadati; phylum Pseudomonadota; class Alphaproteobacteria; order Rhodobacterales; family Roseobacteraceae; genus Litoreibacter; species Litoreibacter ponti. The sequence goes on along the minus strand of NZ_QBKS01000002.1, from coordinate 173,295 downwards.
CGCCGGAACTGGGCCGCTTGGAAGGCCGTGTGACGTTCGAGGACGTCGTCTTTCACTACCCCGCGCGCCCGACGGTCGCGGCGCTTGATGGTGTGTCGCTGGAGGTCAAACCGGGGGAGACTGTCGCCTTGGTCGGGCCTTCGGGCGCGGGCAAGTCGACGATCATCCAGCTGATCTTGCGGTTTTATGACCCCGATGCGGGATCCATCCGGCTGGATGGGCACGACCTGCGCGAGATCGACCGCGCCGATTTCCGCCGCTCCGTGGCGCTTGTCCCGCAAGACCCGGTGATTTTTGCGGCGTCTGCTCGCGAAAACATCCGCTTCGGGCGGCCTGACGCCAGCGATGCAGACGTGGAAGAGGCCGCCAAGGCCGCCGCGGCTCACGAGTTCCTGGTGGGCCTGCCGGATGGCTATGACAGTTATGTGGGCGAGCGCGGCGTGATGCTGTCGGGCGGGCAGAAGCAGCGCATCGCGCTGGCCCGGGCGATCTTGCGCGATGCGCCGATCCTGTTGCTCGACGAGGCGACATCGGCGCTTGATGCGGAAAGCGAGGCGGCGGTGCAGATGGCGGTCGAGCGTCTGTCGAAGGACCGCACCACGCTGGTCGTGGCGCACAGGCTTGCGACCGTGAAAAAGGCCGACCGTATCGTGGTCTTCGAGGCCGGGCGCATCGTCGCCACCGGCACGCATGATGCACTTGTCGCCGAGGGCGGGCTTTACGCGCGGCTGGCCCGATTGCAGTTTACCGAAGGATTGGCCGCGGAATAGCCGTGCCAACAAAACAAGGAAGGGGAGAAGATCATGGGACTATGGAGCTTTGTGAAAGACGCCGGAAAATCGCTGTTCGGCGCAGCCGAAGCCGCGGAGCCGGACGCGGAGACCTTGCAAAAAGAGATCAGTGACCTGGGACTGGACGCCACCGGCCTCGATATCTCGGTCGAGGGGGACAAGGTGAAGGTCGTAGGCGATGCGGTCAGCCAAGAGGTGAAGGAAAAGATCATTCTCGCAGTAGGCAATGTCGAAGGCGTCGCCGCGGTAGAGGACGAGGTCTCGGGCGGCGATCCGGTCTTCCACACGGTCAAGAAGGGCGACACGCTCTGGGGGATCTCAGCCAAAACGCTAGGCAATGGCGCGCGCTACGAAGAAATCTTTGAGGCCAACAAGCCGATGCTGACCCACCCTGACAAAATCTACCCCGGCCAGGTTTTGCGCATCCCGCAAGGCTGATCGGGACACCATCTCAACGAAAAGGGGCCGGTCTGGCCCCTTTTTTTTGAGTTTTGGCGTGGCGTCAGACTTGCGCGACGCGACAATTCCTCCCACCTTTGGGCGGAGGAAAAGGGCCGGTCACAAAGGCCCACCAAGGGAGGACTCTATGGGAAATTTCGCGAATAAGGCGGACCGTGATGCGATTCAGGCCGAAAGTGCCTGGGAGGAGCGGGATCTGCCGCGCACAATGTACGAATTCTTGTCCGCGACGCGCGACAAGTTTCCGACGCGCAACGCGTTCTCCTATCAGCTGACATCGGGCGCCACCGACAAGAACGAGACGCTGACCTGGACGCAGTTTCACGGCAAATGCATGCAGGCCGCCAACCTGTTTCGCGATCTCGGGATCGGCGAGAACGATGTAGTGGCCTACGTGCTGCCCAACGCATCCGAGACCGCCTACACGCTTCTTGGTGGCTCAATCGCGGGCATCGTGAATCCGATCAATCCGCTGCTCGAGCCAGAGCAGATCAGCGCGATCCTGCGCGAAACCGGCGCAAAGGTCGTCGTGACCCTGAAGCCATTTCCCAAAACCGATCTCGCACAAAAGGTGGCCCAAGCGGTCGCCCACGCCCCGAATGTGAAGCACATTCTGGAGGTTGATCTGCTGCGCTACCTGGGTGGTCTGAAGAAATTCATCGTTCCGTTCCTGCGCCCTAAAACCACTACGACGCACCACGCGAAAGTGCTCGATTTCGTGGCCGAGGCGTCGAAGAAATCGACCGACCTGATGTTCGAGGACAGCGGAACGGATCGCGTCGCCTTCTACTTTCACACGGGCGGCACCACGGGCATGCCCAAAGTTGCCCAGCACAAGTATTCCGGGGTGATTTATAATGGCTGGCTCGGGCGCAAACTGCTCTTCACCGAGCAGGATGTGCTGATGTGCCCGTTGCCGCTCTTCCACGTTTTCGCATCACACGTGGTGCTGATGTCGGTGATTGCGTCGGGCGCGCATGTGGTCTTCCCGACCCCGCAAGGTTATCGCGGCGAGGGGGTGTTCGACAACTTCTGGAAGCTTATCGAACGCTACAAGGTGACGTTCATGATCACGGTGCCAACAGCGATTTCCGCGCTGATGCAGCGGCCGGTTGATGCGGATATCTCGTCGCTTCAGATCGCATTCTCGGGCTCTTCACCGCTGCCGGTCGAGCTGTACAACCGCTTCGAGAAAGCCTGCGGGGTCACGATCGTCGAGGGCTACGGGCTGACCGAAGCTACCTGCCTTGTCTCGATCAACCCGCCGTCGGGGGAGAAGAAGGTGGGCTCGATCGGGATCCCATTCCCGTATTGTGATGTCTCGATCCGCAATGTCGCCGATGGATCCGTCTGCGGTGTCGACGAGATCGGCGAGATTTGTGTGAGCAACCCGGGTGTGTTCGCAGGGAACACATATACCGAGGCCGACAAAAACGCGGACCTTTACTATGACGAGACCTTCCTGCGCACCGGCGATCTTGGTCGCCTGGACGGGGACGGATACCTCTGGATCACGGGTCGCGCGAAGGATCTGATTATCCGCGGCGGTCACAATATCGACCCGGCCGAGATCGAAGAGGCCCTTGCCGGCCACCCCGACGTCGCCTTCGCCGGTGCCATTGGACAACCCGATGCGCATGCCGGCGAAATTCCGTGCGTCTATGTCGAGCTGGTGTCCGGCGGAAAAGCGTCGATTGATGATCTGATGGCATACGCGAAGGATAAGGTCCACGAGCGCGCCGCGCATCCGAAGTATATCGAATTGATGGACGAGCTGCCGAAAACCGCTGTGGGCAAAATCTTCAAGCCTGATCTGCGCAAGCGGGCGATCACGAGGATCTACAATGCGGCGCTCGACGAGGCGAATGTCGAAGCCGAGGTCATCGCAGTTCTCGAGGACAAGAAGCGCGGTCTGGTCGCACAAGTGGCCAAGAAAGGCGACGCGTCCGAGGATCAGGTGAAAGAAGTCTTGGGATCCTTCACCCGTCCATGGGAATGGGCTGCCTGATTTAAAAATGAATTGAGATGGCCGCGTTGATCCGCGGCCATTTTTCTTTGATCAGCCCCTTGGCCGGTTTTCCGGACCCTTGGATTTGCGCGCAGGCACAATATTTGTCGATCAAGCAGCGGGCATCGCCCCCTGCACGAGTTTCGCGGCGACCTCCAAATCGGACGGCTCCAGTGGCTTGTTGAAATAGGCTTTCACGGCGTTGAACTGCGCGGCTCGTGCCTGATCGGCGACACTAAGCGATGTCGTCAACATGATGACAACAGCCGCGCGAAACCTGGGACCTAGTTGGAGTTCTGCTGCCTCGAGAAACTCGAAGCCGGACATGCGTGGCATGTTGATATCCAGCAATATCAAATCAACTGGTGGGTTGGCCGGATCCGACAAGTACTCCAAAGCCTCGTCTGCGTAGGTGAATGACAGGATTTCCTGCGCCATTTTCGAGCGCCCGAGAATGCGTTTGTACATCATCTGATCGAAGCTTTCGTCATCGACCAGCATCACCCGTCCCAGGCCCGGATCGCTTTTGGAGTTCATGCAGCGCTCCTTGTTATGGATAGCTCGTCGTCAAGTTCGATCGTACTCGGGCGAAGGGCGGCCGGACGCAGGGTCGCAATGAAACAGCTTCCGGCGCCTTCTTCCGACTCGACCATGATGTTGCCTCCGTGATTTCTTGCGATGCGGTGGCATGTCGTCAGCCCAAGGCCGGTTCCCGGATAACTCTCGCGAACGTGCAGTCTTTGGAACAAGCCGAATATCTTTGAATGGTTCTCTGGCGAAATCCCGATACCGTTGTCACGGACCCAAAGCTCGATCACTCCGCTCGGGCCAAGGTCATTTACGCCGATCGTGATCTGCGGCTGGGCACCATCGAGTTGGAATTTAAGCGCGTTCTGAACAAGGTTTTTCAGCAGGACCTTGATTTGCATCGGATGTCCAAAGAATTGCGGTAGGGGTTCCACATCGATGCGGGCATCCCTTTGAGAAATTTCGTCGTTGAACTCGACCAGCACATCAGAAACGCACTCGTTCAGGTCAAGGGTTTCCGGCTCGCTTTGTGGATTGGTGGCCCAGCAGTATTGCAGCAGGTCTTCGATTTGCATCTCCATGCGCTTCACCGTGCCGAGCGCCATCTCGAGGAGTTGGTTTCCGTCCTCATCCATCTTCGGTGCGTGTTCGAGCGACATCTCGTTGAGCAAAAGATGCATCGTATTTGCGGGTGATTTCAGGTCGTGTGAGACCGCATACGTGAAATCGGACTGCTCCCGGCGAAGCGCCTCGCTTTCCTGCCAGGCGTCCTCGAGACGCTTTCGATCCGATGCGATTTGCTCGTTCTTAGCGAGAAGGGACTGGGTCTTGGCCTGAAGGCTCTTGTGAGCGTCAGAGAGCTGCACGTTGCGCGCCCGCAACGTGTCCAGAGTCGCCTGGATCAATCGGTGACCGGGCAGGAACACCAAAAGTATCTCCACCACAATGATCGCAAGCGCAATGATCAGCGAATACCACCCCAAGTCCCGCATCGTGTTGAGACGTTGCAGCGACGCGGCCTCGGTTGCCGCGACAACCTTATCAAGATCCGCCAAAAGCCCACCGCGCTCAATCTCTTTGAGGCGTTGCAGGCTCTGCGCGGTGTCGTTTCCGTCGACGATCTTGCGCGCCTGCACGAGGTAGTCTTTCACGCGGGCATTCAGAGGTGTGGCCCCGTCGATGCTGGCGAAATACAGCTCGACCCGGGCTGCATCCAGATCGCTTCGGGTGCTCAGAGCAATATGCGAGGCTTCGAACAGGTCTATGGCTGCCTCCAGCTCTTCGATGGCGGTGCGCAAAGCCATGCGCGTGTTTTCCGTATCGGCCCCATCAGAGGTCAGAAGGTCCTGAGACAGATAGATAATTCGCTGACTGAGCATCCTCTGGCGCCCACTGATATTGATCTCGGACGCGTCGACCTCGACTTGTTTCGTCACCCTGTCGGTCAGAAACAGCGAGGCCGTCACACTCGTAAACAAAACGGCCAGGGCCGCGAGGTACATGAGAAAAATGCGCCTGAGGCTCATATGTGCGGAACGCTCGGAGGTCATGGAAACGCTTGATTTGTCGCTATCAGTCAGACACCCATAGCGACCGGGCTCTTAATGGCGAGTTAAGCTAATGCAATAACTTAGCCAGCCAGGCGAGTTCTCAGAATTTTCGAGGATTGGAGGGTCGAGATGGTGCTGTGAGAGAGGATTGAACTCTCGACCTCACCCTTACCAAGGGTGTGCTCTGCCACTGAGCTACCACAGCATCTCCACCTGCGTGTGAGCGGCTGGATAAGACCAAATCTGGCTGGGTGCAACCCTTATCTGGACCCTTTTGGCGGCTTGCGGTAACACCGTCGCATGAGCGAAAAGACGCCCCCGAAGCGGCCCGCCAAGCCACAATCGGGACCTTCCAGCGCGGCGGATGCGCGGAAGGCCCGGCTGAAGGCTGCGCTGAAGGCCAATATGGGGCGGCGCAAGCAGCAGGCACGGGCCAGAAAATCCCCCGCGGACGCGGGCAATAACGAGCAAAAAGGGCAGTGAAATATGGACAAGATCATCGTGACGGGCAATGGCCCCTTGCGGGGGCAAATCCCCATCTCGGGCGCGAAGAATACCTGTCTCAAACTGATGACGGCGGCACTTCTCAGCGACGAGCCGCTGACCCTGACCAATGTGCCGCGCCTGTCGGATATCGGGACCTTGTCGGCCCTGCTGGAAAGCCTTGGTTGCGAGGTGGCCTTGCTGAACGGCGGCAACGTGATGGTGCTGTCCGCGGGGCAGATCACTAATCGCAAGGCGGACTACGAGATGGTGCGCAAGCTGCGCGCCTCGTTCAATGTTCTGGGTCCCTTGGTCGCGCGCGAGCACGAGGCGACGGTGTCGCTGCCCGGCGGTTGCGCTATCGGCGCGCGCAAGGTCGACCTGCACCTGATGGCTTTGGAAAAGCTGGGGGCGACGATTACGCTGGACGAAGGCTACGTGCATTGCAGCGCGCCCAATGGGCTGGCCGGAGCGGTGATCGAATTCCCGTTCGTGACCGTGGGCGGGACCGAGAACGCGATCACGGCGGCGACGCTCGCGAAGGGGACGACCGTGATCAAGAATGCGGCGCGCGAGCCGGATACGGTTGATTTGTGCAAGTGTTTGAGCGCGATGGGCGCCAAGATCAGCGGTGCCGGAACGTCCGAGATCACAATCGAGGGCGTGGACCGTCTGCATGGCGCCACCCACGAGGTGATCCCAGACCGGATTGAGCTTGGCACCTTCATGATCGCGCCGGCGATTGCCGGCGGCGAGGTGGAACTGATCGGCGGGCGTCGTGATCTCGTTGATGCTTTCTGCAATAAACTGGAGGCCACAGGCGTCGAGATTTCTCAAACGGATCGCGGGCTTAAGGTGTCGCATAATGGCGATCGTCTGCGCCCCGTCGATGTCGAAACCGAGCCGTTCCCGGGATTTCCGACGGATTTGCAGGCGCAGATGATGGCGGCGCTGTGCCTGGCAGATGGCACCTCCGAGCTGCATGAGACGATTTTCGAGAACCGCTTCATGCACGCACCAGAGCTGATCCGGATGGGCGCTCAGATCGACGTGCAGGGCGGGCATGCGAAAGTGACCGGCGTTGAAAAAATGAAAGGCGCTCAGGTGATGGCGACGGATCTGCGCGCCTCGGTCTCGCTGATCCTTGCGGGTCTCGCGGCAGAGGGGGAGACGACGGTGGGCCGGGTCTATCACCTCGACCGTGGCTACGAGCGGATCGAAGAGAAATTGAGCGGGGTCGGGGCCTTGATCAAAAGGGTGCCCGAATGAGCGATGACGCCCGGTTCGAGGATGGTGCGGAGCGCGGCTTGCGGCTGCGGGCTGAGGATGCGGAGGACCTGAAAGTCGTATCCTCCCTGATCCAGGACGCCGTGTTTCCCGTGGGTGAGATGTCGTGGACCCCGTCGAAGCGGCGCTTCGCCCTGTTGCTCAATCGCTTCCGCTGGGAGGACGCGCCAAAGGCCAGACGATTGGGGCGCGAATTTGAGCGTGTACGCTCGGTTCTCGCGTTTGATGACGTGAAAAAGGTTGCGTCCAGCGGGCTTGATCGCTCCGATGCGGGCTTGGTCCTGTCGCTGCTTTCAGTAGCATGGTTGCCTGGCGAGGACGGGGCAGGGCGGTTCGAGCTGACCCTGGCGGGCGACGGTGCTCTCGCGTTGGATGTCGAGTGCATCAACGTGACTTTGCAAGACGTCACACGCCCCTATGTCGCCCCCTCCGGTCAGGCGCCAGAGCACCCGGAATGATCCGCTGGCTCGGGGCGGAGGATCTCGCCGCGTGGCGCGATATCCGCGCGGAGGGACTGCGCCTTTGCCCAAGCGCCTTTCTGACGACGCTGGACGAATTTCTTGCGGAAAGTGATGCGAGCGTGGCGGCGAAGCTTGCGAAGGGCCAGGTCCTTGGCGGCTTTGTCGACGGTGCGTTGATGGCGGTCGTGGCCTACGGCCGAAAGTCCGGGAAGGACTTGACCAGCCACCGGGCCGAGCTTGGCGCGGTCTACGTGCGCCCTGCTGCGCGTGGCTTGGGTCTTGCGGCGCGGCTGATGCAGCAGCTTGAGGCGCATGCGATATTTGAAGGGGTCACCCAGCTTGAGCTTTATGTCGAAGGGCAGAATGCAGTGGCGATCCGGTTTTATGAAAAACTGGGCTATGTCCAGTACGGCAAGCTCCCCAATGCGGTGATGCGCGACGGCGTGGGCGTAGACGATTTATTCATGGTGCGCGCTTTGGGTCGTTGAGCCCCGCCCGCGCGCGCTATATGACACGCTCATGCCGATGTTTTTGAACAGCAAAGATGCCGATTTTGATGCCGCTTTCGCGCGCCTTCTGACGATGAAGCGCGAGGACAGCCCGGATGTGGACGCCACCGTGGCCGACATTATTGCGGACGTGCGCGCCCGCGGCGACGCGGCGGTGATCGAGCTGACCGCGACGTTCGACCGGATGCAGCTGACACCCGAAACGCTCGCCTTCAGCGCAGACGAGATCGAGACCGAAATCGCCAAGGTGTCGCCAGAGGAACGCGCGGCACTTGAGCTCGCCGCCGACCGCATCCGCGCTTATCACGACCGGCAAATGCCGAGCGACGCATCCTGGGACGGCCCGCACGGCGAAATGCTTGGCTGGCGCTGGACGGCGGTCGAGGCCGCGGGGCTCTACGTTCCGGGCGGGCTGGCAAGCTATCCGTCCTCGGTTCTGATGAATGCGATCCCGGCTCAGGTCGCAGGCGTTGAGCGTCTGGTGATCTGTGCGCCGACGCCGGACGGCGTTGCGAACCCGCTGGTGTTGCTGGCGGCAAAGCTCTCCGGGGTCGAGACGATCTACCGGATCGGCGGCGCGCAGGCGATCGCGGCGCTGGCGTTTGGCACGCAGACCATTGACCCGGTCGACAAGATCACAGGTCCCGGCAATGCCTTCGTGGCCGCCGCCAAGCGCCGTGTCTTTGGCCGTGTCGGCATCGACATGATCGCCGGTCCGTCGGAAATCCTTGTGATCGCCGACAAGCACAACGACCCCGACTGGGTCGCGGTCGATCTGCTGAGCCAGGCCGAACATGACGAGAGCGCGCAAAGCATCCTGATCACCGATGATGCAGAATTCGGGCAAGCGGTCGCCGATGCGGTGGAGCGCCGCCTGAAGACGCTGGAGCGCCGCGCGATCGCGGGGCCGTCCTGGCAGGATTACGGGGCGGTGGTGGTCGTCCAGGACATGGATGAGGCGGTCACCCTGTCCGACCGGATTGCGCCGGAACATCTTGAAATCGCGTGTGAAAATGCCGACGACATTGCGGCGCGCATTCGCCACGCGGGCGCGATTTTCATTGGGGCGTACACGCCCGAGGCGATTGGTGACTACATCGGTGGGCCGAACCATGTGCTGCCGACTGCGCGTTCGGCTCGGTTCTCGTCGGGCCTGTCTGTGATGGATTTTGTTAAACGCACCACATTGGCGCGCATGACGCCCGAGGCGCTCAAGGCCATTGGTCCCGCGGCAGAAACGCTGGCAAAAGCCGAAGGGCTAGAGGCGCATGGCCTGTCGGTCAGGGCACGATTGGAAAGGTTAAACGATGAGTAAGCTATGCGCGGTCCGCATCGACGATAGCGGCCTTCCGACCCCCACGCCCGAGATCGAGCAGGAACGCAAGGTCGCCATCTTTGATCTGCTGGAGCAGAACAGCTTCGCCCTGCCGCAGGACGGCGCGCCGGAGGGGCCCTACAAGCTTGAGCTTGCGATCCGAGAGCGTCGGCTGGTGTTCGATGTACAGACCGAAGCGGATGAGAAGGCGGTGGAATTTCACCTGTCCCTCGGCCCGTTTCGACAGGTCGTGAAGGACTACTTCCAGATCTGCGAAAGCTATTTCGACGCGGTCAAGAAGCTCTCCCCGGCACAGATCGAGACGATCGACATGGCCCGCCGGGGCATTCACAATGAGGGCGCCCAGGTTTTGATGGAGCGTCTCGAGGGCAAGGCCGAGGTCGATAGTGACACCGCACGGCGCCTTTTCACCCTGATCTGCGTTCTTCATTTCGGGGGCTGAGCGGATGTCGGCGGATCATCCCCAATCGGTGCTGTTCTGCTGTGACCACAACGCAGTGCGCTCTCCGATGGCCGAGGGCTTGATGAAGAAGTTCTACGGCACCGACATCTATATCCAGTCGGCGGGGGTGAAGAACGATCTCGACATCGACGGCTTCTCGGTCGCAGTCTGCGCCGAGCTGGGGGTCGAGCTGTCGCGCCACCGCACCCGCAGCTTTGAGGAGATGCAGGAATGGGGGGACGATCTGTCGGGCTTCGATTTGATTGTGGCGCTCAGCCCTGCCTCGCAGCGCCAGGCGTTGGAGATGACCCGTCTCTACCATCTAGATGTCGAATACTGGCCGATCCTTGATCCCACGGGGCTTGGCGAGGGGCGTGAGGAAAAGCTGAACTCGTACCGCATGGCCCGCGACCAGATCAAAGAGCGCATCCTCAAGCGATTTGGCCCGCCAACGGCCTTAAAATAGCGCGCCGCGCCGCACTTGGGGCGAGTTAACCCTTGAAAACCCCCAAGACCCGGCGCATTTAGTGCCACGCCCGCAGCTTGGTGGGCGCAACAACGGAGTGAACATGGCCAAGGAAGAACTGCTCGAATTCCCCGGCGTCGTGAAGGAACTCCTGCCGAACGCGACATTTCGGGTCGAGCTGGAAAACGGCCATGAGATCATCGCACATACGGCAGGCAAGATGCGCAAGAACCGCATCCGTGTTCTGGCAGGCGACAAGGTGCAGGTCGAGATGACCCCCTATGATCTGACCAAGGGTCGGATCAACTACCGCTTCAAGTGACCACGCTGGCCCGGGACCCCGGGTTGCGGCTGGTTTTGGGTTCTGGCTCGCCGCGGCGGCTGGAGCTTTTGGCGCAGCTGGGGATCACACCCGACGACGTGCGCCCCCCCGACATTGACGAGACCCCGCAGCCGGGTGAGCTGCCTCGCGCTTATTGTCAGCGCATCGCGCGCAGCAAGGCGGAGGCGTTGGAGCTTGCCCCGGATGAGGTCGCGCTGTGCGCGGATACGACGGTCGCCGTGGGACGGCGCATTCTGGGCAAGCCCGCCGATGCGGCCGAGGCGGCGCAGTTTCTGCTGTCGTTGTCCGGGCGCCGCCACAAGGTCATCACTGCGGTCGCTGTGAAGCGTGACGCGCAGATCTGGGAGCGAGACGTGGTCACAACTGTGAAGATGAAATCGCTCTCGGACGAAGAATTGAACGGCTACCTGGCAACCGACGATTGGCAGGGCAAGACGGGCGGCTACGCGATCCAAGGCCCCGCAGGCGCGTTCATCCCGTGGATCGAGGGCTCCTACACGGCCGTGGTCGGCCTGCCAGTGGCCGAAGCCGCGGTCCTGTTGCGCGCCGCGGGCTTCGAGGCGCGGCGATGAAGGGCGCGCGGATCGTATTGGGCCAGCTTGACGGGCGCGAGGCCGCGGCCCGGCTGGTGGATGGACAACTCGACGATCTGTTGCTTGCCCCCGCAGATGATGCACCACCCGCGCCCGGCGCCATTTTCCGCGCCACCGCAGACCGCCCCGTGAAGGGACAGGGCGGCATGATCATCAAGCTCCCGGACGGTGACACCGCGCTTTTGCGCGGCGCGCAGGGGCTCAAGCCCGGCGCGACGATGCTCGTGCAGGTGACCTCCTACGCTGAGCCGCACAAGGCCGTTCCGGTCACGGATCGGCTGATCTTCAAGGGCCGCGCCGTGATCGTGACGCCTGGGGCGAAGGGTCTAAACGTCTCCCGCCAGATCCGCGATGAGGACGTGCGTGAGACCCTGCTCGAGGCGCTGCACCGCTCCCGCGCGCCTGAGGCCGGGCATGGCGTGATCCTGCGCACCGGCGCGGTCGGCCTTGATCCTGACGATATCGCCGAGGAAGCAGATAGCCTGCTCGATCTGGCCGATGCGGTGCTCGCGGACACGGAAGGCCCGCCCGAGCTTCTGGTCGATGCGCCCGGGCCGCATGATCTGGCGTGGCGTGATTGGCCCTATGGAGACGAGAACGTGGAGGGGTTCGAGGCGCACGGCGTTCTCGATGCGCTGGCCGCCCTTGATGATCCGCAGGTGCCGATTGCCCAAGGCTCGATCTTCATAGAGCCGACGCGCGCGCTGGTGGCGGTCGATGTCAACACAGGTGGGGATTTCTCGCCCGCTGCGGGCCTGAAGGCGAACCTGGCCATGGCCAAGGTCTTGCCCCGCGCATTGCGCCTGCGCGGGCTTGGCGGTCAGATCACGCTTGATCTCGCGCCGATGCCCAAAAAGGACCGCAAGCAGTTCGAGGTCGCGTTGCGGCAGGCTTTCCGCGCAGACAGCATCGAGACCTCCCTTGTCGGCTGGACCCCGCTGGGGCATTTTGAGTTGCAACGAAAGCGCGAGCGCTTGCCACTGCCCAAAGGACTGATCCAATGAGCTGCCCGATCTGCTCCAAGGAGACGGATGCCAAATTCCGCCCGTTTTGTTCCAAACGCTGTGCGGATGTGGATTTGGGTCGCTGGATGACGGGCGCCTACGCGGTCCCAAGCCAGGACCCTGATGACGAGGACGAACTGATGGAAGAGCTTGAAAAGGCGTTGGGCGAGATCGCCTCCAACACCCCGCGCAAGACCCATTGAAAGCTCGCTTGACGGGGGGCAATGCCTCGGTCCGAAAATTTCGCCAATCCCCTCTGGACAGCATGAAACCACTGGCCTAAAGAGGCCCACGTTCGCAGGTAAGGCCTCTATGCGAACACCCGGTGCCCGGGTAGCTCAGGGGTAGAGCAGTGGATTGAAAATCCTCGTGTCGGTGGTTCGATTCCGCCCCCGGGCACCATCCATTTACCCAAATCGCCGTCCTGCTCTCACGACGGAAATCTCTTTTCATCGCGCCCGCTTGCCTGATAGGAATTCCTCTGACGCTGGAACGGGAGGCGACCGGTGAAACGCTCCGAAATCAACACCATTATCGCGCAGGCTGATGACTTTATCGCCTCGTTCGGGTTCCGACTGCCGCCGTTCGCCTATTGGAGCCCGGCTGAGATGCAGGCGCGCAAGGGGGAGATCGGCGGCATCACTTCCGCCCGGTTGGGTTGGGACATCACAGATTACGGGGATGGCGACTTCGAGAAGATGGGCCTGTTCCTGTTCACGACCCGAAACGGCGTGCTGTCGGAGCTCGAGAAGAAGGGCGGCGGCATGTGCTATGCCGAGAAGATCATGATCTCGCGCGAAAATCAGATCTCGCCCATGCACCGCCACATCTTCAAGACTGAGGACATCATCAATCGTGGTGGCGCCACTTTGGCGATCGAAATGTTCGAAAGCGATGCGGAGGGAAACCTCGACCCGCACGCGGACGTGCCCGTGGCCTGCGACGGCATCCCGCGCATATTGAAGGCGGGCGATGTCCTGGAGCTTTCGCCCGGCGAAAGCGTGACATTGCGCCCGGGCAACTGGCACAAGTTCTGGGGCGCGGGCGGCGACGTGCTGATCGGTGAAGTCTCTGCGGTCAATGACGATCTGACTGACAATGTCTTCACCCAGCCAATCGGGCGTTTCGCGCAGGTGGAGGAGGATGTCGATCCCACCCATCTGCTTGTGTCCGACTACGAGGCTTGGGGCCTTTTGGCCAAATGAACAAGGTTGCGCCGCAGGATCTTGATCGACACCCTCCGGCGCTGACGCCGGACTACCGCAGCACCCGGCTGCGCGCGCCGTCCCACAAATTGCTCGAGATCGAGCAAGGGCCCGGTGAGCTGTCCGGGCCGACCTTTGGCCATGACCTCCTTGGCCCGCTGGACCACGATCTGATCCAGAACTACGCGCAACCCGGCCAGCAGCCTATTGGCGAGCGCATCATCGTGCATGGGCGGCTTCTCGACGAGCAGGCCCGTCCGGTGGGCGGCGCGTTGATCGAGGTGTGGCAGGCCAATGCGGGCGGGCGCTATCGCCACAAGAAGGATGGCTATCTCGCTCCGCTTGACCCGAATTTCGGCGGCTGTGGGCGGATGATTACGGGCGAGGATGGCGCCTATTCCTTCCGCACAATCCGGCCCGGGCCCTACCCGTGGCCCAACGGCGGCAATGACTGGCGGCCCGCGCATATCCATTTCAGCTGCTTTGGCGAGAGCTTCGCCCAACGCCTGATCACCCAGATGTATTTCGAAGGTGATCCGCATATCCCGCTCTGCCCGATCGTGCAGACCATCCCGGACCCCGATGCGGTAGAGTCTCTCGTGGCCAAGCTTGATATGGAGCATACGGTGCCCATGGACATTCGCGCCTACCGCTTCGACATCGTGCTGCGCGGACGTGGCTCGACCCCGTTTGAGAACCGACCGGAGGGGAACTGATGGCACTGAAGCAAAGCCCGTCCCAGACAGCCGGGCCGTATGTTCATATCGGATGCGTTCCCAGCTTCGCGGGCCTTTCCGGGATGTACGAGGGACAGGATTTGGGCGCCCACCCGATGGCCGGTGAGGGCGAGCGAGTACAGGTGGATTGCGTTCTTCTGGACGGGGCGGGCACGCCGGTGGGCGATGCGATGGTGGAAGTCTGGCAGCCGGATGCGGACGGCCGGTTCGACACCGGCGGCGCGCACGGCTGGACGCGATTGCCCGCGGATGCAGAGACCGGCGCGATCCATATCGATACGATCTGCCCGGGCGCGCTGCCGGGGCAGGCGCCCCATCTGATGCTCTGGATCGTGGCGCGGGGCATCAACCTGGGCCTGCATACGCGGATATATTTCGGGGATCTCGATAATTCAAAGGACACGGTGCTCGCCGCAGCCGGCGACCGGGCGCACACGATGATCGCAGCGCGGGATGGTGCGCGCTACGCGCATACCATTCGTCTGCAAGGCGAAAATGAAACGGTATTTCTCAATGTCTGAAGCTCAATCCGTCGCGGGAAAACCCTGCATCCTGTGCTGCGCGATCACAGGGTCGGTGCCGCGCAAAGCCGACAACCCGGCGGTGCCGATCAGCGTCAGCGAGCAGGTCGAAAGCAGCCACGCGGCGGTGGAGGCCGGAGCGTCGATCATCCACGCCCACGTGCGCAAGGAAGACGAGACGCCGACCTCGGACCCCGAGCGGTTCGCGCGGCTGAAAGAGGGCCTCGAGAAACACTGCCCCGGCGTGATCATCCAATTCTCGACCGGAGGGCGGTCAGGTGCGGGACAGGAGCGCGGCGCGATGCTGTCCTTGAGGCCCGATATGGCCTCGCTTTCGGTCGGGTCGAACAATTTTCCAAGCCGCGTCTATGAGAACCCGCCTGATCTTGTGGCCTGGCTCGCAGCTGAGATGCGGACCCACAAGGTCGTGGCGGAGGTCGAGGCCTTCGATCTGTCCCACATCCTGCACGCGATCCGTATGCATGAGGCGGGGACGCTCTATGGAAAGCTCTACGTGCAGTTCGTTATGGGCGTGAAGAATGCCATGCCTGCTGATCGCGAGGTGTTCGACTTCTATGTCCACACGATGCGAACCCGTGCGCCGGAGGCGCCGTGGTGTGCCGCGGGCATCGGTCAGAACCAGATAGTGGTCAATGAATGGGCGATCGCCGCGGGCGGTCACACCCGCGCAGGGTTAGAGGACAACGTGCGCCTCGACCGCGAAACGCTTGCGCCATCGAATGCCGCGCTAATCGCCCGGGCAGCAGAGCTTTGTGAAAAGTACGAGCGGCCGATTGCGACGCCCGCGCAGGCGCGAGAGCTGCTGGGACTTAGGCCGATCCAGTGAGCCGGGAAAGGCCGTTCGAACGGCCTTTGTCACGCGAATTGGAATTCGCGTCGGAAACCGTCTTCCAAGACGGATTTCGAAAACTGCGTCGACGCAGTTTCGCTCCCGCTCAGATGATTTCGTCTTCGTCGAACAGCGGGTCTTCTTCCAGCTGGCTCGTCAGGTCTTCCACGGCACTTTCGGCCTTCGCGTAAGAGACCACTTCAGCGATGTGGTATACCGCATCGCCTTCGTTCACGACCGGCATCACGGCTCGACCAATGATTACGCCATCAAAGCTTGCCACCAGCTCCCGCTCGGCCTCGCCAAACGGGTCTGACACCATTGCCAGCAGCTCGCCTTCGCGCACCATCTCGCCTTCGCTCTTGTAGCTGCGCAAAAGCCCGCCTGCCGGCGCGCGCAGCCATTTCGACGACTTCGCCAAGACCGGCGCCACCTTGGCTTTCGCCACGGCCTTGCGCGCCAGCATCTCGCGGTGGACCATGACGCGCAGAATACCTGCGACGCCCGCGCGCACGTACATCTCGTCAAAGCGCAGGCCTTCGCCCGCCTCATAGAGCAGCACGTCGATCCCCTTGTCGCGTGCCGCGGCGCGCAGGGAGCCTTCCCGCAAGGCCGAGGTCAGGATCACCGGTGCGCCAAACGCCCGCGCCATCGGCATTTTCGAAGTGTCTGAGCCCGAGACCCTGATCTGCGGCAGATTTGTCCGGTGGATCGCCGCCGAGTGTAGATCGATCCCGAAATCGCACTGCTCGACCACCTGTTCCATGAAGATATGCGCCAGCCTGGAGGCCAGCGAGCCGCGCTCGGACCCGGGGAACGAGCGGTTCAGATCGCGGCGGTCCGGCAAGTAGCGCGAATGGTTGTGAAACCCGAACGCATTGACAATCGGCACGACCAGCAACGTGCCGCGCAGGGTCGCAAGCGCAGGCGTGTGCATCAGGCGGCGCAGGATTTCGACCCCGATGACTTCGTCGCCATGAATGCCTGCAGATGCGAACATCGTTGGGCCTGCGCGTTTTCCATGGATCACATGCACCGCCATCGTCACGGGTGTGTGGTCAGACAGGGTCGAGACAGGGAGGTTTACGGTCGCCCGCGCTCCGGGCGCGATCTCGGTGCCGTTGATCTTGAAAGGCGCGCGGGCCATGGCGGTCTCACTTCATTTCGCTAAGCTCTCTTGCGCTTTATCCCGGGCGTTCGCAAGCTCCGCCACCATCGCGTCGCGCATGATGAACTTTTGCGGCTTGCCGGTCACCGTCATCGGCAGCTCGTCTTTGAACCGCACGTGGGCGGGCAGTTTGTAATGCGCGATCTGGCCCTTGCAGAAGGCCTGCACATCCGACTCTGACACGGACGCTTCGTCGCGCAGCACCAGCCACGCGCAGACGATCTCGCCATAGACATCGTCGGGAATGCCGAACACCTGCGCTTGGGCCACGTCGGGATGGGTGAAGAGAAATTCTTCGATCTCGCGCGGGTAGATGTTCTCGCCGCCGCGCACGATCATGTCTTTCACGCGGCCCGTGATCTGCACATAGCCCTCCGCATCCATCGTCGCCAAATCGCCGGTATGCATCCACCCGTCCCTGATCGCGTCGGAGGTCTTGGCATTCTCGCCCCAATAACCTTGCATCACCGAATAGCCGCGCGTCAGCAACTCGCCTTGTGTTCCGGGCGGGACAGTTGCGCCGCTCTCATCCACGATCTTGACCTCCACATGGGGGTGAATTTGCCCGACGGTGCCCACGCGTTTGTCCAGCGGATCGTCGAGCCCGGATTGGAACGAAACGGGCGAGGTCTCGGTCATCCCGTAGGCGATGGTCACGCCGGTCATATTCATGTCCCGCTGCACGCGCTCCATGATCGCGCGGGGGCAGGGGGCCCCCGCCATGATGCCGGTGCGCAGATGCGACAGATCGAACGTGTCGAAACTTGGCAACGCCATCTCGGCCACGAACATGGTCGGGACGCCGTAGAGCGCCGTGCAGCGCTCGTCGTGGACGGCCTGCAAGGTCGCCTCCGGCTCGAACCCTTCGCCGGGCACCACCATCGTCGCGCCATGGGCGACGCAGCCCAAGGTCCCCATAACCATGCCGAAGCAATGGTAGAAGGGCACCGGGATGCAGAGCCGATCGGCTTCGGTGAAGCCCATCGTGGCGCAGGTGAAATAGGCGTTGTTGACGATGTTGTGGTGGGTCAGGCAGGCGCCTTTGGGACTGCCTGTTGTGCCGGAGGTGTATTGAATATTGATCGGCTCGTGCGGGTCCATCGCGACCTCGGGCGGCGCGTCATTGGACAAGATATCGTCAAAGCCTAAGAAACCCTCTGGCGGGTCGCCCATCGCAATCAGGTGGCGCAGGGTAGATGGTCGCGGGTCGAGCGCGCGGATCATCGCGATGTAGTCGGACGATTTGAAGCTCTGCGCCGTGATCAGCGCGGCACAGCCCACTTTGTTCAATGCGTAATCCAGCTCTGACTGGCGGTAGGCCGGGTTGATGCAGACTAGAATGGCCCCGATACGGGCAGTCGCGAACTGCGTCAGCAGCCATTCGACGCGGTTGGGCGACCAGATGCCGACGCGGTAGCCTTTCTCGAGGCCCAGACTGGCAAGCCCTGCCGCAAGCCGGTCGACCTGACGCGCGAACTCGGCGTAGCTCCAGCGGATGTCCTGAGCCGGGAAAACGCAAGCCTCACGATCGGGCAGGCGCGCTGCGGTCTGGGCCAAAAGCTCAGGGATCGTCAGGTCCAGCAGCGGCGGCGTGCTCGCGCCAATCACATGGGACAGGCCGTCAATCGGGCGTCGGTCGCTCATCACTCTTCCTCCGTTGCGCGAAATCTAGCGTTCCGGCGGCTGGCCGCCAACTGCTTCGGTCACGCGCGCGGCGGCGGCTTTCACATGGGCCCCGATGGCGTCGATCATCGCGTCGGTCATGCGGCTCGACGGGCCAGAGACCGACAGGCCCGCCACCGGCTCCCCGAAGCCGTCGAACACGGGCGAAGCGATGCAGCGCATCCCGATATTCTTCTCTTCATTGTCAAAGCTCAGGCCCGTGACGCGAATATCGGCCAGCTCTTGGCGAAGCACATCCGGGTCGGTGATCGTCGCGTCGGTGTAGCGGGTCAGGCGCTGTTGCAGGAACCACTGATCCAGGCGCTCCGGCGGGTAGTAGGCCAGCAGCGCCTTGCCAATGCCAGAGGCGTGCATCTTGCTTTGCGTGCCGGGCGGGAAGAAGGCACGGATGCTTTCATGGGTTTCCACCTGGCTGACAAACAGCACCATGTCGGCCTGCTCCACCCCAAGGTTCGCTGTCTCACCGGTATCCTGCATGAGCTGGCGCATCACGGGCCGTGAGCGTTCCACCACCGAGGTGCGGCGCAGGTAATTCGCACCCACCCGGTACGCCCCCGCGCCGATATGCCAGAGCTGCTCGTTCTCGTCGAACTCGGTCATCTGGTGCAGCTGAAAGGTCGTCAGGATGCGGTAGAGCGTGGCAGGGCTTTGATCCGTCTCCTTGGCCAAGTCGGACAGGGCAATCCCGCGCTGTTCGGCCAGATGCTTCAGCACGGAAAGCGCGCGCTCCAGCGACTGCACGGTGTTTTGCTCGGACTTGTCGTTGAAGGCCTTGGGCCGTCCTCTAGCACGTTTTTTGGGGGCAGATTCCAGCATTTAATTCACCTTATGAAAAACGACACCGTGATTTAAAAAATCTAACTAGCTGAAAAATATATGCAATACGCATTTTTCATATTACGGAAAATAATTTCAAAAAAATTGTGGAATCGGGGTTGGACCGATATCTACCAAAGGGATTAGTGGAGGATTTTGATATGAGAACGTCCCAGAACCCGGTTTTCATCCCCGGCCCGACCAACATGCCCGAGCACCTGCGCAAGGCCGCCGATATGGCGACCCTCGACCACCGTGGCCCCGCATTTGCAGGGATGTTGAAGCCTGCGCTTGAAGGCGTGAAGACCATCCTCGGCACGACGGACGGCGAGGTGATCCTGTTCCCAGCGACGGGCACCGGCGGCTGGGAAGCGGCCGTGTCCAACACGCTTTCCCCGGGCGATACCGTCCTGGCGGCGCGCTTCGGCATGTTCTCCCATCGCTGGATTGACCTGTGCCAGCGTCATGGTCTGAACGTGCAGATCATCGAGACCCCGTGGGGCGAGGGCGCGCCCATCGCGGCCATCGAAGAGGCGCTTACCAATGACAAAGAGCACCGCATCAAGGCCGTTCTTGCCACCCATAACGAGACAGCCACCGGTGTTAAGTCAGACATCGCCGCCGTGCGCGGCGCCATGGATGCCGCAGGCCATCCGGCAATGTTCTTTGTCGACGGCGTGTCCTCCATTGCGTCGATGCCGTTCCACATGGATGACTGGGGCGTCGACGTCGCCATCACCGGTTCGCAGAAGGGCTTCATGCTTCCCGCGGGCCTTGCAATTTGCGGCATCTCCCCCAAGGCCGTGGCTGCGATGGAAACGGCGAAGCTGCCCCGCACCTTCTTCGATTTTCGCGACATGCGCGACAGCATGGCCGGCGGCGGCTTTCCCTACACACCGCCGGTTGGCCTGATCCACGGCCTGTCCGTCGCGGTGGAAGATCTGCTGACCGAAGGCTTGGACAATGTCTATGCTCGCCACACTCGCATCGCCACCGGCGTGCGCGCCGCGATTGAGGCCTGGGGCATGACGCCTTACGCCAAGACACCGGACCTGTTTTCTGATACGGTAACGGCCGTGAAGGTGCCCGACGGTTTCAACGGCACAGACGTCGTGACCCGCGCCGCGTCGGAGTATGACATGGCCTTTGGCGTCGGCCTGGGCGAGGTCGCGGGCAAGGTGTTCCGCATCGGCCATCTGGGCCAGCTTACCGACGCAATGATGCTGTCGGGCCTGTCCGTGGCTGAGATGTGCATGGCCGATCTGGGCTACCCGATCGAATTGGGCTCCGGCGTCGCCGCGGCCCAGTCTGTCTATCGCCACGGCGACAATGTGCTCGCGCTGGCTGCGGAGTGATCTGACATGAAAGACGTAAGCGAGATGTATATCCCGACCTATGACGACGTGCTGGAGGCCCATGAGCGTATCGCGCCCTACATCCACCGCACACCGGTCCTGACGTCATCCTACTTTAACGAGCTGACCGGCGCAGAGCTGTTCTTCAAGTGCGAGAACTTCCAAAAGGCAGGCGCGTTCAAGGTGCGCGGGGCCTCTAACGCAGTGTTCGGCTTGTCGGAAGAGGATGCGGCCAAAGGTGTGTGCACGCACTCGTCGGGCAACCACGCCTTGTCGCTGTCCTACGCGGCGGGCCGCCGTGGGATCCCGTGCAATGTGGTTATGCCCCGCACGGCCCCCGAGGCGAAGAAGGCCGCCGTGCGCGGCTATGGCGGGATCATCACCGAATGTGAACCGTCGACCACGTCACGCGAAGAGGTGTTCGCCGAGGTGCAGGCCAAAACGGGCGGCGATTTCGTGCATCCCTACAACGATCCGCGTGTAATCGCCGGGCAGGGGACCTGCTCGCGCGAGTTCATGGAACAGACCGGCGGCGTCGACATGATGGTCGCGCCCATCGGCGGCGGCGGCATGATCTCGGGCACCTGCCTGACGCTCAGCAACATTGCGCCGGAGGTGCAGATCATCGCGTCCGAGCCGGAACAGGCCGACGATGCCTACCGCTCGTTCAAAGCGGGCCACATCATTGCAGATGATGCACCAGAAACCATCGCGGACGGGCTGAAAGTGCCGCTGAAGGAACGCACATGGCATTTCGTCAGCAACTATGTGAGCGACATCCTGACCGCGTCCGAGCAGGAGATCATCGACGCGATGAAGCTCACCTGGCAGCGCATGAAGATCGTGATGGAGCCCAGCTGCGCGGTGCCGCTGGCCACCATTTTGAAGAACAAGGAAAAGTTTGCCGGCAAGCGGGTCGGCGTGATCGTAACAGGCGGCAATGTCGATCTCGACAAGCTGCCATGGATGCTGAATTAACGGGAGAGATACGATGAAAGATAACGTGAATTTTGAAGAGCTGGAAGTCGGCTACGACGTGCCGGCGCTGCCCGGAATGGACGAGGCGGACATCGCCACGCCGTGCCTCGTGCTGGACCTCGACGCGCTGGAGCGCAACATCAAGAAGATGGGCGATTTTGCCAAGTCCCATGGGATGCGCCACCGGGTGCATGGCAAGATGCACAAATCCGTCGACGTCGCGCTTTTGCAGGAAAAGCTCGGCGGCTCCGTCGGCGTCTGCTGCCAGAAAGTGTCCGAGGCCGAGGTCTTCGCCCGCGGCGGCATCAAGGACGTGCTGGTCTCCAACCAGGTGCGCCAGCCCGAAAAGATCGACCGCCTTGCCCGCCTGCCCAAGCTCGGCGCGCGTGCCATCTGCTGCGTCGATGACATGGACAACGTGGCGGAGCTGTCCGAGGCCGCGCAAAAGCACGGCACGCAGATCGAGTGCCTTGTCGAAATCGACGTGGGTGCGGGTCGCTGCGGCGTGCAATACGGCCAGCCCGTTGTGGATTTGGCCAAGGCCATCGACGCCGCCCCGGGGCTGAAATATGCAGGCATCCAAGCCTACCAAGGCGCGATGCAGCACATGGACAGCTACGAGGACCGCAAGGAAAAGACCTCCGTCGCGATTGAGCAGGTGCGCGAGACGCTTGATATGCTCAAAGCCGAAGGCATCGAGAGCGATATCGTCGGCGGCGGCGGCACGGGCAGCTACTACTTCGAGAGCGCGTCGGGCGTGTTCAACGAGCTGCAATGCGGCTCCTACGCGTTCATGGATGCGGATTACGGTCGCATTCTTGACAAAGATGGCAACCGCATCGACCAGGGCGAATGGGAGAACGCGCTGTTCATCCTGACCTCCGTGATGTCCCACGCGAAGGCCGACAAGGCCATCGTAGATGCGGGGCTGAAGGCCCAGTCGGTGGATAGTGGCCTGCCCACGATCTACGGGCGCGACGATGTTGAATACGTCAAATGCTCTGACGAGCACGGCGTCGTGGCCGACCCGGACGGGGTTTTGAAGGTCAACGACAAGCTGAAGCTGGTGCCCGGCCACTGTGACCCGACCTGCAACGTGCACGATTGGTATGTTGGCGTGCGCAATGGCAAGGTGGAAACGCTGTGGCCCGTCTCGGCCCGCGGGAAAGCTTACTAGGCGACCCTTCGGGGGGACTATTTTTGCCAAGATGAAACACTGGGGGCGGGCGCTTTGGGGCCCGCCCTTTGTGCAAGACCACATGATAAGGACGACCCGATGTATATTGTGCCCGAATCCGCCATTGCGGACCTGATCTCGGCTGAGGCGAGCTTTGACGCGGTGGAGGCGGTCTTTGCCTCCATGGCCAAGGGTGATGCCTACAACTTCCCTGTGATCCGCGAGGCCATCGGCCACGAAGAGGCGCTTTACGGCTTCAAGGGGGGCTTTGACGGCAAGGGCATGGCGCTGGGGCTGAAGGCCGGGGGCTACTGGCCGCACAATCTTGAGAAGCGCGGACTGATCAATCACCAATCCACCGTGTTTCTATTCGACCCCGATACGGGCCGTGTCGCGTCCATGGTTGGCGGCAATCTGCTGACGGCCCTGCGCACGGCGGCGGCGTCTTCTGTCTCGATCAAGCATCTGGCGCGCAAGGATGCGCGCGTGATGGGCATGATCGGCGCGGGCCATCAGGCCAAGTTCCAGCTGCGCTCGGCCCTGCAAACCCATGCGTTCGAGAAGGTGATCAGCTGGAACTACCACCCCGAGATGCTGCCCGGCATGGCAGAGGTCGCCGCCGAGTTCGACCTGCCCTTCGAAGAGGTGCAACTCGAGGGTATGACCGAGGCCGATGTGGTGATCTCGATCACCTCGTCCTTCGCGCCGATCTTTGGGCCCGATCACATTGCGCCGGGCACCCATGTGGCGTGCATGGGTACCGACACCATCGGCAAGCAGGAATGCGAGGCCGAGCTGCTGGCCCGGGCCACCGTGTTCACCGACGAAGTGGCGCAGTCGATCTCCATCGGCGAGGCTCAACATGCGGTCAAGGCGGGGCTGATCATGGAGACCGAGGTCAATCAGATCGGAGACGTGATCAACGGGGTCCACAAGGGGCGGTCGAGCGACGATGAGATCACGCTGTTCGATGGTACCGGGGTGGGGCTGCAGGACTTAGCCGTTGCCCAATCTGTGGTTGAGATCGCGGTGGAACGGGGTGTGGCGATCGAAGTGGACTTTTAAAGATGCGCCGCTTGCGCAGGCGTCCGCGACCTGTGCAAGCTTCGGGATGAACTCCAAAAGCAGGTCCCCGACATGATGAAAATGGCCGCATTGGTCTTCCCCGAGTTTCAGACCTTGGACTTCTTCGGCCCCATTGAGTTGCTTGGCGGATTTCGCGACGAGATCGAGATCACGACCGTGGCGCAAACGCGCGATCCCGTGATCAGCCGCCATGGGCAGCGGATCGTCGTCGACAAGATCCTATCGGACCAAACGGCCTATGACCTGCTGTTCATCCCGGGCGGCGACTCGGCGCTGGAGGCCGCGAAAGACCCGGAGCTGATGGAGTGGATCACGCAGGTCTGCGCAACCGCCGAAAAGGTGCTCGCCGTGTGCACCGGGACCGTGCTGCTGGGGATGACCGGTGTTCTGGACGGGCGGCGGGCCACGACCAACAAGCTCGACTTCAACGACACGGTGCATCTGGCCCCGAGGGTGGAATGGGTCAAGCAGGCGCGGTGGGTCGAGGACGGCAAGTTCTACACCGCGTCAGGCGTGTCTGCCGGGATGGATGCCGCGCTGGCGGTGGCCGCTGACCTGTTCGGGATGGAACGGGCCGACGAGATGGCCGAGGGCTGCGAATATGCCTGGCACAAGGACGCAAGCTGGGATCCGTTCGCGAAATCCTCCGGTCTGGTCTGAGCGCGCCAGACCTAGCCTCGGTCGTCCATCCAGATCGTCACCGGGCCGTCATTGACTAAGGCGACTGACATGTCCGCGCCGAATTCTCCGGTCTCCGTCGGCATGCCGAGGGCACGCAGGTCTTCCACGAAGCGCAGATAGAGCGCCTCGCCCTCGGTAGGGCGGGCCGCGGTCGAGAAGCCGGGTCGATTTCCGCGCGACGTGTCGGCGGCCAGCGTGAACTGGCTGACCACCAAAGCACTGCCGCCTGTGTCCAACACGGAGCGGTTCATCTTGCCGGCCTCATCCTTGAAGATGCGCAGCTTCGAAATTTTCGCGGCGAGCTTGGCCGATTGTGTGGCCTCGTCGCCGTCCATCGCGCAGATCAGGATCAAAAGCCCCGGACCAATCTCGCCGATAACCGTACCGCCGACCGTGACCGAGGCCTCGGTCACGCGCTGCAGCAGGGCTCTCACAGCTCAGATGCCCAGGGCGGATTTGCCCCTGCGCGCGAGACTGTGATCGCGGCAGTGCGGATGCCCATGGTGAGCGCGTCGCGCAGCAGTGCTTCGGGCGCGTCAGCGAGGGTTGCCTTGTCCAAAGCTTTCGCCTTTTGAAGCGCCGAAAGCACGCCTGCGTTAAACGTGTCGCCCGCACCGACGGTATCGACGACGTCGACCTTCTCAGCCGGGACAAGGACCGTGTGGGCGGCGGTATAGGCCCTCGCGCCTTTGGCGCCTTCGGTGATCAGGACGATCTTTGCGCCACGGTCGACGATGCTGCGGGCAAGGTCCGCCAGATCGCCATCCCCTTCGAGCCAATGCAGGTCCTCATCGCTGAGCTTCACGATGTCGGCCTGCGCCATCATCGCGCTGATCCGGGCGACATAGGCCGCGCGGTCGGTCACGAAGGAGGGGCGGATATTTGGGTCGATCATGCTCACACGGGCGTCGGCTTCGCGGGCCATCAACGCCTCATACGCGGAACCGCACGGCTCGCCCACAAGGGAAATACCCCCGAAAAACAGTGCTTTGACAGACGCGGGTAATGTCGGCAGGTCGTTCTCGGTCATGACCCGCAGAGCGCTGTTCTCGTCGTAAAACGTGTAGGTCGCATGCCCGTCCTCGAGCCGCACGAAGGCCAGCGTCGTCGGGCGGTCGGAGCGATGGGCGAGTTCCGCCGAGGCCCCGGCTTCGGACAGTTTCTCGACCAAGAGCTCGCCAAATAAATCCGTAGACAGTCCTGAGAAGAAGCCCGGCTCGGCTCCCAATCGCCCCAAGGCAATCGCCGTGTTGAATACCGCGCCGCCAGCGTAGGGTGCGAAGGCGGGCTCGCCCGCCGTGGTCTCGCGGGGCAGCATGTCGATCAGGGCCTCGCCGCAGCATAGGATCATGGAACCGTCCTCGGGTTACTGTGTTAGCGCAAACATGTAGCCGAGCGCCCCCGCCACGAGCAAGCCCAGGATCACGGCCACGGCGATTTTTGCGCGCGAATACGGCCGCTCGCCCTGCACATGGCCGGTCTGGCCGTTTACCACGAAGCGATAGGTGCGCCCGCGATACTTGTAGGCCGCCATCCAGACCGGCAGCAGGATATGTTTGAACGTGACATCGCGAACCTGCGTCTGGGCGGAGGTGATGCGCTGCTTGTCGCCACCGATGTCGAAACGGATGTCTCGGGTAATCATCGCGTCCATCTTGGCCCGAGCATCATTAAAGCCGTCCTGCAACGACACGGTGTAGCCTTCGGCGCGAAACCCCGCGAGGTATTCGGGTGAGTAAGGCACGAGGTGCGATAAGTCCCACGGGGCCAGCCGTTCGGTGTAGCGGCGCGGCAGCGAGGAGGAGGCAAGCACCAGCACATCGTCGAAGGCCCGTGCGACCCGTCCGCGAACCCCCGTCCACCGGGTCTTGGCGACCCTCTGCTGACGCCGCTTGCCATCACGCACGACGGTGCGGGTCTCGTAGTACACTGTGCCGCGCTGGCCGGTATATGCGGTCTTGGTGTCCGCGTCATAGGTCCAGTGGGGCACGTAGATACCGCTGAGCGCGCGGCCCTTCTTGGCGTAGTCCTGCAGCCCATTGGGCGCGAACCAGAGCCCGCCCAGCCAGTCGGTCATGCGGGATTTGGCGGCGCGCTCCTCGATCTGGAACGGCAGAACGGCGCGGGGCTTGATATGGCGGTGGGTGCCGGTATCGGTCACGACGGGCGTGGCGCAGAACGGGCATTCCGCCGCGTGTGTGTCAGGATCGAACGCGACCTGCGCCGCGCAGTTGGGGCAGGTGGAGACGCGGGTTTCTTCCATCTCCGCGGCGTCGAGCGCGTTGGCGATGGCCGCGTTGAAATCCAGCTCGCTGATATCGCGGGCGTTGCCGCTGCTCAGCGGCTCGGTGTTGCCGCAATGATAGCAGGTCATCTGCCCTGTGCTGGGATCAAAGCGCAAGTCCGAGCCGCAGGTGTCGCAGGGGAAGCGGTGCTGCTCGATGACGGTATCGGCCATGCTACAGAATCCCGTGCATCGCTTTGGGCAAGATCAGCTTCAGCGCCCCATCCATCAAGGTCGTATGCCGCCATAGATGGAAAATCGCGTGCAGCATCCCGCCGGCGAAGAGCGCCAGGATCAGTTGGTGTAAAGGAGTCTCAATGCCAAAGATCGTGGCGACCGCGCTGATCCCCGCGACAGCCGCGCCCAGATACAACGCCCGATGGCCCCAGATGTGAAACAGCCGGGCCGCGCCCTCGAGTTTTGGACCGGGTCTATGCGCCGGGCCACGCCACGCAAAAATCCCGGCCCATGCCAGAGCGCAGGCAGCGTAGAGCGCCAGAACCAGGGTCGAGGGCGCCAGCAGCACCAGACCCATCAGGCCCGAATGGCTCCAATGGAGCGCCTTGTTCCACCCGTCCCGTGTCATCTCAAAGCCACCTATGCATCGCCTTTGGTGCCATGATACGAAGCGCGTTGTCGCGCAAGTGATAATGTCGCCAAATGTGGAAGCCCGCATGCGCGGCCGCGAGCCCAGCCAGCAGGTAGAATTGGTAGGTATGCGCGTCTCCGACGAGCGCGTTCAGCTTCGGCCAGCCCATCGGTGGGGCTATGGGAATGATACCCCCCGCCCAAAGCGTCACGGTCGAGGTCAGTCCCAGCAAAAAGCCACCGAACGCCACAAGAAACAGGCCCCAGACCAGCGTGACATGCATCGCGCGATGCACCCGCCTCGCCCAGCAGGGTAGCTTCGGGCCGGGTCGCGATGCCAGCCCCGAGCGCAGATAAGTCGCCGTCCAGGCCAACGCCAGCGTGACGAAAATCAACCCCATCACCGAGTGGAAGCGGAACACCCACTTGCCCGCCCGGCGCAGCGCGTCTGGATCGGCGAACAGGAACCACACGAAGAACGGCAGGATCCCCCAATGGAGCCATTTCAACCAAGTGCGTCTATGGGGCAATGAAAAGGTCATCGGTGGCATGTTACCCGAAACCTCCCGCGCTGCGCAGCGGGGAACACCGTGTTGTGATCTCTCGGCCTTCGGCAAGCGGTCAGGCGGGCGGCGGAGGTGGTGGCAGGATGGTGAAGAGCTGCGCAAGCTCTTGCACATCTTCGGCCCGCATCCAGCCATCCTGACCGGGCGTCCAGACCAAGCTTTCGCGGCTCAGGCTGCCCTCGGCGGCCATGCGACCCAACGCGGCCTTGGAAAACGGCCCCTTGGTCTCGCCCGCTTCTGCAATATGCCAGACATGCTCGACCGGCGGCGGTGGCGGTGACGGAGCCGCTGCAGCGGGCGCTTGGCCCCATGGTCCGCCCGCGCCCATCTGACCTGCCATCGCCATACCCAGCCCGGCGCCTATGCCCGCGCCCATGCCACCTCCGGCCGCACCGGGATTGGAGGCCGCAGCGGTCATCGCCTCTGCTGCGGAGTACTGCGTGAACTTGCCCAGATCGCCCGCGATGCCCACGGAGGTCCGCTTGTCCAAAGCAGCTTCAACAGCGGGGGGCAGGCTTATGTTTTCAATGTAGAATTCGGGGATCGACAGGCCGTATTGCGCGACGATGGGCGTGATCGCCGCGGCGATCAGCTTGCCCAGATCGGCGGTGTTTGCCGCCATATCAAGCGCTGGAATACCAGAGGAGGCAATCGCCCGGGAGAACTCTTGCACGATGATATTGCGGATCTGGTAGCTGATCTCATCCATCGTGAACTCGCCATCGGTGCCGACGATTTCAGACAGGAACTTCGCAGGGTCGGTCACCCGGACGGAATAAGTGCCAAAGGCACGCAGACGCAGCGGGCCGAATTCGGGGTCGCGCAGCATGATCGGGTTCTTCGTGCCCCATTTCAGATCATTAAAGCGCGTGGTGTTGACGAAGTAGATCTCGGACTTGAAGGGCGATTTGAAGCCGTGATCCCAGTGCTGCATCGTGGTCAGCACGGGCATGTTGTTCGTCTCGAGCATATAGAGCCCCGGCGTGAACACATCCGCCAGCTGGCCCTCATGGACAAATACCGCCGCCTGACCTTCGCGTACGGTCAGCTTGGCGCCATACTTGATCTCGTGGCCTTCGCGCTCGAACCGCCAGACCATCGTGTCGCGGCTGTCATCGACCCAATGGATGACGTCGATGAACTCGCCGGTCAGAAAATCGAAAATACCCATATAATCCGTGTCCTTACAGGTTGGGGTTAACTCTCGCCGCCCAGCAGTTCAGAGGCCAGAACCTCGATCACCGGGCGCGCCTCGCGCGGGGTCGCGCCAAGCGGCAGGCGCTTGTCATAAAGGATTTGCAGCAGCAGCTCGTCATGGCGGGTCAGCAATGCAAATTCGTCGTCATCATTGAAGATCGAAGGCCGCGCGGCGGGGCTGTCATTGCTCAGGCCCAGACCTTGGGCGATCTCTTCGTGATAGCAGCTGCGGCGCAACAGGTCCGGGTGTTCGGCCCGGATGATCGCCACCGCGGAGTGGAAACTGTCCGGCTTGTCGGCGTCCGAGAAGGCGTAGACCGCGCAGTAGATCGGGCGCGGCATAGAGGTGATCTGCGCCGCGATGCCCGCATCCAGCCCGGGGATCAGGCGCATCAGCTGCGGCCCGAACGCCTCGATCTCGTCCACGGTCAGCACGGCAACATGGAAATTTCCCCGACCTGAGGTCGTGGCAACCCGGTTGCCGGTCACCCGACCCAAGCGGCGGGCATAGTTGGCTACGGTCTGTCGGTCCTGCTTGCGTATCTCTGGCGTGACGGCATCGCCGAACTGCATCGAGATGTTGACCGGTTTTTCCCACCTTTGCACACGCCCTTCGGAGCGCGCATTGGTGTAAAGCCCGTCGACCAGCGTGAACTCGTTGAACACCCCGATCTGGATGAAGTTTTCCACCAGCTGGCGCTTCGAGAAGGGCGTGTCGATCCCGCCGCCATCGGTGCGCAGCAGGCCTTGGGTCAACAACTGTTGCTGAACGCGGGCATAGTAGCTCGACAGCTCTTTCGACCGCTCGGACGGCTCCACCTGCACCACGGGCGCAGGCTTGGGAGCGGTACGTTGTTCGGGGCGCGGACTGGTCACGGGCTCTTCGCAGGCGGCGAGGATCATTCCCGCCGCGCAAAGTCCCGCGATATGATGCCAGCGCCCCAGCATCGCCTAGACAGAGGTTCCGATATTATCGCCAGTGCCCGACTTGGTGGAAGACGCGGCGGCGAGCGTCGTGCGCAGCTCTTTCTCCATCTTCTCCATCTCCGCTTCTGCCTCGGCCCGCTTACGCTTGCCTTCATCGGCGATCTGCAGGCTTTCCTCGATCGTGGCGACCAGATCGGCGTTGGCCCGTTTCACGGCCTCGATGTCGAACACGCCGCGTTCCATCTCTTGGCGCACGGCGGCGTTGGCGGTGCGCAGGTTCTCGGCATTGGCGGTCAGCAGCTCGTTGGTCAGATCGTTGGCGTCACGCACGGCGGCGGCGGCCTCGGACGAGCGCTGGATCGTCAGGGCCTGCGCCAACTGCGTCTCCCACAAAGGCACGGTGTTCACGAGCGTCGAGTTGATCTTGGTGACCAGCGACTTGTCATTTTCCTGCACGAGCCGGATCGAGGGCAGGGACTGCATCGTTACCTGCCGCGTGAGCTTCAGGTCATGCACCCGGCGCTCCAGATCGTCGCGGGCGGCGCGCAGGTCGCGCAGCTCTTGGGCCGCCATCACCTTTTGATCCTCGGGGGCCGCATCGACCGCAGCTTCCTTGGCGGGGATGTCGGTGCTGTCCAGCTCGGCCAGTTTCTCTTCGCCGGCGGTAATGTAGAGCGCCAGTTCGTTGTAGAAATCGAGCGTCCGGTCATAGAGCACGTCGAGCGATTTGATATCCTTCAGCAGGACATGTTCGTGGTTCAGCAGGTTGTCGGTGATCCGGTCGATCTGGCCTTGCACGTCTTCGTAGCGGGCCATGAAATTGGCGGCGGGCGCGGCGCGGCCCAGCAGCTTTTCCCACCACGACCGTTCGCGGCGCATGTCCATCTCGGAGATGTTGAAGCCCCGGATCGTGGTGACGATGTCGCGCAGGGAGTTGCCCGCCGGGCCCACATCCTTGTTCTTTACGTCCTGCAGCATCGACTGGCTGATCTCTTGCAGGCCCGACTGCGCGGTCGACCCGAACGAGACGATGGAATTGGTGTCCGTTATGTCAATCTCGGCCATGCGCTTGCGGATATTCTCGGCCACGGGCGCGTCGGCCTGGGCCAGCGGCACCAGCTCGGTCGAGGGCTCCTCGAGCACCACCGCCTGCAACTCTTCGACAGCTTGGGTGGATTGCGCGGCTTTCTCGCGGATGGTCTGGGACATGGGGTCAGTCTCCTTCGGGCAGTCTGATGCCTTCGCGCTGCAAACGGTCGCGCAGCACATCGATTTCAATGTCGAGGTCGGTGCGATTATCAGTCAGAAGTGCCTGATTTTTCGCGGTGAAATTTGCTTCTAGATCGTCAAGAAGGGCGGTGTAATCCGCTTTGACGTCCGGGTCGCGGTTCTGGGCGTAGAGCTTGGCGAACTTGATCGTCGCGTCCTTCGCGCCCAGCAGGTAGACGCCCAGATATCGCCGTGCGGAGGTCAGGTCGCGCGGGTCATCCTCGACCGTGCGAAACATGGCGCGAGCGGTCGCCTGAAACTGCTCCACCCGGGCGATCATCACCCGGTCGCCTGCGCTTTTGATCGCATCGAGCATCGCGCTCAGATGCCGCTCTGCCTCTTCCACCGCGCGGGCGACGCGGTCGGTCTGGAACGTGTCGACGCCTTCGGCCACCTTGTTTTTCAACGGGTCGAGCCCGAAGGCGGTCAGGTGCAGCACCAAGGCAATCGCGCCGTACAGCACGCCGTCCATGATAGAGGTGTCCAGCGTCGCAACGGCCACGCCCAAGGCTAAAGCGATGCCGCCGAAAATCTTGCGCGGTATTGCGGGTCTGCGGGCAATGGTGCGGGCATCGTAGGCCGCTTGTGCGTCGATCCCTTCACGCGTCAACCAGGCGCCAAGGATCATCAACGCGAAGGCGCCAAGGGCTGTGGCCATGCCTGCCGCGCCGCCGCTGAACGCTGTGAAAAGCACGGGCAGGGCCGCGAGAAACAAAAGGTTTGCACGGGTGCGCCCAACGACCGGTTTCGCCCCGCCAAATGCGGGCTTTGGCGCGTTCGAATTCCCGCCGGGGCTGTACTGCCCGCCGAACTTCTGCGCCATCACAGCACCCCGCTTGAGGCCAAGGCGACGAGGCCAAGTAGCAGCACATAGGCGATCTTTTGAAGCGCTCCGGCCGACATGGGCCCCCCAGCAAGTGTGTTCAGGGGAAACATAGGCGCTTCCCCCGACAGTTACCAGTTAGTGACCGCCGCCTTGCGTGCCTGCGCGCTCTGCGGCCAGCTTGCGGGCATAGCCCGACTGGATGATCTCGACCGCAAACAGCACGATGACGGAGAAGTAGAAGGTAGATTTCGACATCGGAATAATGGGATAGCCGAAAATCTTCATCTGCAGATCGTCGTCGTGGGCCGCGTGCGCTGCGGCCACGCCGGCTTCACCCAGCAGCACCACGCCCACGATCAGCAGGATGAACAGGCCGAGAACCTCGTACATCCGATTTCTCTGCAGGAACTCTGTCACACCATCGGCCAACAGCAACATCGCAAGGCCCGAGATCAGGATTGCGGCGGCCAGCACCGGGAATACTTCGGTAATTGCGATGGCCGACAGGACCGAGTCGAAGCTGAAGATCAGGTTCATGAAGATGATCAGCATCACCACCTGCACTGCGGATTTACCGGATTTGCCACTGACATCATGGCCGAGATGTTCGACCGACAACATGTGGCCGATCTCCTTGACCGCCGTGTACATGATGAAAATACCGCCAAATACAAAGACGCAGGTGGCGAAGTTCACGCCGCCGGTGATCACCCCTTCCCAGTCGAAGATATAGAACGGCTCGGTCAGGGAGCTGAGCAGCGAGACCATTGTGAACAGCAAGATGATCCGCAGGGCCACCGCCAGGATGATGCCCCAGAAGCGCACCGCCTTTTGCTGCGCCACCGGCGCGCGCTGGCTCTCGATCGAGATGTAGAGCAGGTTGTCGAAGCCCAGCACCGCTTGCAGGAAGCATAGCATCAGGAGGTTGCCCAGGTTTTCGAGCGTCAGCAGATCGGCCATTTTTCTGTCCCGTCGTGATTATTGTATGTTGCGCGTATTACTACATCGCGGGGCCAGCGCGACAAGTTCCACATGCCTGCATTTGGTTAATGCCTTGTGCTTGGGCGCTGTTCGGATTGAGCAGAGTTTCTTAACATTTTGTTAAAAATGGTAAATCATGCTGCGGAATGACTCGAGACGTTGTCTTATTTTGTGGTTAACGCCTGCTGCAGGATAGCGTAACCCATGGGTTACCCTACCGTGTTTTGGGCTTAACACTTCGGGGAGGTGCCGCAGCCCGGCTGCGCCGTTTCATCGGTTTCTTCTTCAGCATGGGCTTCTCATTATCGGCCTTCAGGCCAAGCTGTTCCTTCAGCACCCGGCCCTTGACCTCTTCGACCTCGCCCGGCTTCAATTCGTTTAGCCGGAACGGCCCGTAGCTGACGCGGATCAGCCGGTTCACCTTCAGCCCGACCTCTGCCATGGCGCGGCGGATTTCGCGGTTCTTGCCCTCGCGCAGGCCAACAGTCAGCCAGGCATTGGCGCCTTGCTGGCGGTCGAGCGAGACCTCCATCGGCTGGAACCTCTCGCCATCGGCGACGACGCCCCGGCGCAGGGGGGCAAGGGTCTTGTCCTCGGGCGTGCCATTGACGCGCACGCGGTATTTGCGCAGCCAGCCGGTCGAAGGCAGCTCAAGCCGCCGCTTGATCTCGCCGTCATTGGTCAGCAGCAACAGCCCTTCGGAATTGATATCGAGCCGCCCGACACTGACGACCCGGGGCAGCGTGTCCTTGAGCGCCTCGAACACGGTGTCGCGGCCTTTCTCGTCGCTCTCGGATGTGACCAGCCCGATGGGCTTGTAGTAGCGCCACAGGCGCGTGGGCTCAGGCGCGGCCAGCGGCTTGCCGTCGACGGTGATCACGTCCGCCTCGGTCACGTTCAGCGCAGGCGACAGGATCTGGGTGCCGTTCACGGTCACGCGGCCCGCCTCGATCATGGCTTCCGCGCCCCGGCGCGAGGCCACGCCCGCGCGGGCCAGAACCTTGGCGATGCGGTCGCCCTTGGGTGTGTCAGTGCTCATGGGCCGGGCCTACGCCCTTGGCGCGCTCTTGTGAAGGGGTTAGGCATCGGGGATGGCGTTCACGTCCCATATGTCCGTCGCGCTGGAGGAAGCGCGCGCCGCCGCCGCGCGCGGCGAAGTGCCTGTGGGGGCCGTGGTGCTGTCGCCGGAGGGCGCAGTGCTGGCGCGGGCGGGGAACCGAACTCGGGAACTCGACGACCCGTCCGCCCATGCGGAGATGCTGGCGATCCGGGCGGCCTGCGCGGCCTTGGGGGCAGAGCGACTGACGGGCTGCGACCTGTATGTGACGCTGGAGCCCTGCGCGATGTGCGCGGGCGTGATCGCCCATGCGCGGCTGGCCCGGGTGTATTTCGGGGCGGCTGATCCCAAATCGGGCGGTACATTGCATGGCGCTCGGGTGTTTTCGCACCCGCAATCCCATCACCGGCCCGAGATTTATGACGGGATCGACGCTGCCGCTTGCGAGGCGCTCCTGAAGGATTTCTTCGCCGACCGTCGCTAGGCGCGGGCAGACTTTTCCCGAAAAGTCTGGTCCAAAGTCTTCAAAAGACTTTGGCGCGTCAGGCACAATTTTGCCTGACGCAGCGGAAAGAGGTTCACACGACTCACTTTTGCGGCTACGACATCGCGCAGTGCAACCCAGCAATCACAGGAGGACGCACGATGCAAAAGTTCGAACGTCAATCCTCCCGCTGGACCGGCCTGTTTGAGTATGCCTGTAAGGGCGTATCTGGAACCGCCGCCTAAGTGCACCGCCGGCACCTGCGGGTGCCACATTTCCAAACCTTCAAACCCACAGTAACCGCCCCGCTCGGCTTGCGTTTTGCGCTTTTGTGGTCGGGGCCGTCTCTCTCAAAAGGAGCCGACGCCGCGCGTCGGTCTGATGTGACACATATGAACGCATTGCCTTTAAAGTCCCCGGACACGCTCGGGACGACGTTGAACGACACGCTCGATGATTTGATCGCCGATCACGGGCTCAGACCGGTCTTGCTGGGCCTGCTGGCCAGGATCGCCAAGCGGACGCGGCCGCCCGACCACAAATACGAGCGGCTCGACCTGTTGGACGATCACATGCGGGCCGATCTGGGGCTGCCGCCCGCCGAGCCGCACAAGGCCAAGGTCGACCTGCATCTGCTGATGCGCGGCCTGTATTGAGCCCGATCGCGGGCAGGGCCATCCTGCCCGCGACACTGCCGCTTGAAGCCCTGCCAGCGTGGCGCTAAACGAGGGCGGAGATGTAAGGAGACGCCCCCCATGTCCATCGACACCGCAACTGCCGCCCGCGTGGCCAAGCTGGCCCGCATCGCCGTGCCGGAAGAGGATTTGCCGACGCTCGCCTCCGAGCTGAACGGCATCCTGGCCTTCATGGAGCAGCTCAATGAGGTCGATGTGGACGGCGTCGAGCCGATGACCTCGGTCACACCGATGCGCCTGAAGCGGCGCGAGGACGTGGTGACCGACGGCAACCAGCAGGAAGCCATCCTGAAAAACGCGCCCGATGCGCGTGAGGGCTTCTTTGCCGTGCCGAAAGTGGTGGAATAATGGGCGAGCTTTCCAAACTGACCATCGCCGAGGCCCGCGATGGAATGCGCAGCGGCGCGTTCACCTCGAAAGAGGTCACGCAGGACTGCCTGGGCGAGATCGAAGCCTCCGCGGCACTCAACGCCTTCGTACACAACACGCCCGAGATCGCCTTGGCTCAGGCCGAGGTCGCGGACACCCGCATCAAGGCGGGCGACGCGCCGGCCATGTGCGGCGTGCCCTTGGGCATCAAGGACCTGTTCGCGACCAAAGGCGTGGAGACCCAGGCGGCCTCCGACATCCTGAAAGGCTTCAAGCCCGAATACGAGAGCACCATCACCCAACAGCTTTGGGATGCGGGCTCGGTCATGCTGGGCAAGCTGAACATGGACCAGTTCGCCATGGGCTCGTCGAACGAGACGTCGTGTTATGGCGACGTCGTAAACCCGTGGAAAATCGACGACCGCAATCTGACCCCGGGCGGCTCATCCGGCGGCTCGGCCTCTGCCGTTGCAGCGGATCTGTGCTTGGCTGCGACTGGCACTGACACCGGCGGATCGATCCGACAGCCTGCGGCCTTCGTTGGGATCACGGGCATGAAGCCCACCTATGGGCGCTGTTCGCGCTGGGGCGTGGTGGCCTTCGCGTCGTCGCTCGACCAAGCTGGGCCGATGACCAAATCCGTGCGCGACGCGGCGATCATGCTGGAGGCCATGTCGGGCCATGATCCGAAGGATTCGACCAGCGCAGAGCTGGCCGTGCCCAACTTCGAGGCCGCGCTGACCGGCGACATCCGGGGCAAGAAGATCGGCATCCCGAAGGAATACCGCCTAGATGGTATGCCGCAGGAGATCGAGGATCTTTGGACCAAGGGTCGCGAGATGATGCAGGACGCGGGCGCCGAGATCGTCGATATCTCGCTGCCCCACACGAAATACGCGCTGCCCGCCTATTACGTCGTGGCCCCCGCCGAAGCGTCGTCGAATCTCGCGCGCTATGACGGGGTGCGCTTCGGGCACCGCGCGCAGCTGGCGCAAGGCGACGGCATCACCGAGATGTACGAGAAGACCCGCGCCGAAGGGTTCGGCCCGGAAGTGCAGCGCCGTGTGATGATCGGCACGTATGTGCTGTCGGCGGGCTTCTATGATGCCTATTACAACCGCGCCCGCAAGGTCCGCACCCTGATCAAGAAGGATTTCGAGGATGTCTTCGCCCAAGGCGTCGATGCGATCCTGACGCCCGCAACGCCCTCGGCCGCTTTCGGTCTGGGCGAGATGGCCGACGCCGATCCGGTCCAGATGTACCTCAATGATGTCTTTACGGTCACAGTGAACCTGGCCGGTCTGCCCGGCATCGCCGTGCCAGCAGGCCTTGATAAACAAGGGCTTCCGCTGGGTCTTCAGCTGATCGGGCGGCCTTGGGAAGAGGGCGACCTGCTCAACACCGCCTATGCGCTGGAGCAGGCCGCCGGTTTTGTGGCGAAGCCCGCCAAATGGTGGTAATCTCGCGCGCAACAAAGAAAAAGTGAGGCCGTTTCGATGCGTGGTGTGTTTGCAGTTTTCTCAGTGGCCGTGATTGCGGCCTGTACCACTCCGGTGCCCGACAGCGCCAAGGGCGTGGGGTTTGAGAATTACGACAGCTATCTGGCCGAACGTCAGGCCCGCGAGGCGGAGCTGCGTCGCGGCACGACCGCGGCAGGCACTGCGCCTGCAACTGTTGCGCCGCCCACGGGCACAGCGCCCACCGAGGCGGAACAGACCGCCAGCGCCGCTGTCGCCGCGGTGCGCGGCACCGACGGGCGTCCTGCGCGGGGCGAAAGCGTGCCTGCGGGCATTCAGAACACGTCTCCCAACGCGGCGCTGCAGCCCGACCTCGACAATCCGTCCATCTCGGATGAGCAGGATTTTCAGGCGGTCTCCAGCCGCCAGTCGATTGAAAGCGACGCCGCCCGCCGTCAGGCGCAAAGCGCGCAATACAAGGTGATCGAGCCCACCGCCGTGCCGCGTCGACCCGGCGCCAAGACACCGACGCCGATCGAGTTCGCGCTTGAGACGCGGCATCCGGTCGGCCAAAAGGTTTACCGACGCTCGCCCTTTGGCGCGGGCAAGGCAGCGCAGGCCTGCGCGTCCTACGGATCGAGCGAGCTTGCACAGGATGCCTTCCTGAAGGCCGGTGGCCCGTCCAAGGACAAACTGGGTGTGGACCCCGACGGGGACGGCTACGCCTGCGGGTGGAACCCGGCCAAGTACCGGAGCCTTGTGCGCAACTGATGACGCCGGAGTGGCGGCCCTCGCCGAATTTCGGTGACCGCAAGGATGGAGCGCGGCCAGAGCTGGTCGTGCTGCACTACACAGCCATGTCCGATTGCGAGGCGGCTTGCCGCGCGCTGAGCAACCCGGAGACGGAGGTTTCCGCCCATTACCTGATCCGCGAGGACGGCCACGTGATCCAGCTGGTCGAGGAAGAGAAGCGCGCGTGGCATGCGGGCGCGGGGTCATGGCAGGGGCGGGGTGACGTCAATTCCCGCTCAATCGGGATTGAGATGTCGAATACCGGTTTTGCGCCGTTTGGCGCGGGGTTGATGGACAGTCTCGAGACACTGATGGGGGGTGTTCTTTCGCGGTGGTCGATGCCGCCCGACGCGGTGATCGCCCATTCCGATTTGGCGCCGGGGCGCAAGATTGATCCCGGGCGGCGGTTCGATTGGCGCCGCTTGGCGCGGCAGGGGCTGGCGGTGTGGCCCGAGTATGGCGATGCGGAGCCTGATCCCGTGCGCTTTCACGCGGCGGCGATCCGGTTCGGCTATTCCGCAGAGGTCGAGGACGACATACGGCTGGCGGCCTTCCGGCTGCGGTTCAATCCGTCCGCCGAGGGACCAGTGGCCGCGCGCGATGTTGCCATGGCCGAGGCGCTGGCATTGCGCTGGGGCATTGACCGGCAGCCCGCCGTCTCGTAGGGCAGACCACGCGCGGAGGGCCGGATGGCCGCGGGCCTGCAAGGGCACGAGGAAAGTCCGGACTCCACAAGGCAACGGTGCCGGGTAACGCCCGGGCGGAGCAATCCGACGGAAAGCGCCACAGAGAACAGACCGCCCCCGCAGGCCGGGGGTAAGGGTGAAACGGTGGGGTAAGAGCCCACCGCGCCCCTGGCAACAGGGGCGGCACGGCAAGCCCCACCGGGAGCAATGCCAAATAGGAACCGCGCGAGGGCCTCGGCCCTCGGGGATGCCTTTGTCCCCAGCAGGTTCGGGTTGGCAGCTAGAGGGCCACGGGCGACTGTGGCTTGAGAGGAATGGTCATCCAGAGGGGGCAACTCCTTGGACAGAATCCGGCTTACAGGCCCTCCGCGCGTATCTTTTGCCTGTCGCTCCTGAGGATGGTTCCAGTTATCGCTGACGGTCGATTTTATGTGTCAGCAGATAAGTGTTGCGCGAAAGGTGAGCCCGAAATCTGCGTAGCCAATGTCGCGCCATCCGTATTTTTGGAACAAAGAAAGACAGATCGCCGCAAAAGAAGCGCGTGCCTATCGGTGTGGGATGCCGAGATGTCCCACCGAAAGCGCCTCTGTCAGATGGGACAGGTAGTTTTGCACCGCGCGCGGGGATTGCAAATGGTGGCGGTCTTTTGTCTCCGGGCAGGACGCAAATAGGTTGGCGCAACCCGCACGTGCCGTGTGGCGGGTGCGCCAGATATAGTGCCAGAACTCAGCGCTGAAATATTCGGGGCATCCGTCGGGAAGATCCGGTCTGGTGCGCCCGTAGCTCAGCGCGGTGCGCCTGAAGACCCGCCAGGCGCGCAGCGGCAGGGGCAGGTCGATCCAGATCAGCGTGTCCGCGCGTTGCATCCGGGAGGACCATGTCGCGGAGTAGCCGCCCTCAAATATCCACGCATCGCGCGCGTGCACGTCTTCGCATAACCTTGATTTCTCCTCCTGCGGACGCTCGATCCAGCCGGACTTCCAGTGGATATGGTCGATATGGACGACCGGCAGAAAGGTGATCTCGCCCATCTGTCGGGCCAGGGTCGATTTCCCAGAGCCCGGCTGGCCGATGATCATGACCCGCCGCATTACTCGCCTATGGCGATGCCTTCGCGGCGGGGATCCGCGCCACCGCGTAAGCCCTCCGGCGTGATCGCAATCGCATGCAGACCCGAGGTCAGCGCGCGGGCGTTGGTCTCGAAGCCCAGTTCTGTCAGCGCATCGGTGAAGCCGGTGGCGGTCGTGCCATCCTCCATATCATAGGTGCCGAAGCGGTTGACCAGATGCGGCATGGCGACCGCCGCCTGTGGGTCCATCCCCCAGTCCAGATGCGCGATGATCGTCTTGGCCACATAGCCGATGATGCGCGATCCGCCCGGGCTGCCCACCACCATCGCGGGCTTGCCGTCCTTCATCACGATCGTGGGCGCCATTGAAGAGCGCGGGCGCTTGCCCGGCTCCACCCGGTTGGCGATGGGAACGCCGTTGTCGTGGCTGCGGAAGGAGAAATCGGTGAGCTCGTTGTTCAGCAGGAAGCCGCCCGGGGCCATAAGCCGCGAGCCAAAACCGTTCTCGATCGTGGTCGTCATCGACAGCGCATTACCATATTGGTCCACGATGGAGATGTGGGAGGTCGAGGGCAGCTCAAGGCTTTCGTCATCGGCCCAAAGCAGCGCGTGATCAAAAGGTGGCTCGCCCGGGCTGACCTCGGTCAGCGCCTTGTCGGTGTTGAGCGCCTGCGCGCGCCCCGTGAGATATTCCGGGTCCACGAGCCCCTTGGTCGGCATGGGCACGAAATCGCTATCGGCCATGTAGCGGCCGCGATCTGCGAAAGCGAGGCGGGAGGCATCGCCGATCAGCCGCCAGCTTTCCGGGTTCTCGGCGCCCAAAGCGGCCAAATCGGAGCTTTCGAGCATGCCCAGGATCTGCCCAACGGTCAGCGCGCCCGAAGACGGCGGGCCCATGCCGCAGACATCATGGGCGCGATAGGTGACGCAGACCGCCGCGCGTTCCTTGACCTCATAGATTGACAGGTCGGTCATGGACAGCACACCGGGATTGCCCGCGGCCCCGCGTACGGTTTCGACAATGCCCGCGGCGATCTCGCCGGAGTAGAACGCGTCAGCGCCATCTGCGGAAATCGCGCGCAGCGTCTCGGCATAGGCGGGATTTTGCAGCGTGTTGCCCTCGGCGATCGGCGCGCCCTCGGGGACGAAATAGGCGGCGGTGCGGGGGAAGCGGGTGAGGCGTTCCTGATCACTGGCGACAAGAGCCGCAAGTCGCGGCGAGACGGCGAACCCATCCTCGGCCAGCGTGATCGCCTCGGAGAAGAGCGTGGGCCAGGCAAGCCCGCCCCAGCGGCGATGGGCGGCCTCCATCAACGCGGGCGTCCCCGGCGTGCCGACCGAAAGCCCGCCGACCACGGCGTCGAAGAATTTCAGCGGCTCGCCGTTCTTGTCCTGAAACAGCCTTGGCGTGGCCTCCAGCGGCGCGGTCTCGCGGCCGTCGAGCGTGGTCAGATCGCCGGTCTCTGCGTCATACCAAACCAGAAACGCGCCACCGCCCAGGCCAGAGCTTTGCGGCTCGACCAGTCCAAGCACGGCCTGCACTGCGACCATGGCATCGGCGGCGGTGCCGCCCTGGCTGAGCACCCGCGCGCCGGCGCGCACGGCCAGCGGGTTAGCGGCTGCGACCATCCATTTCGACGCCTCGGCGGGCGCGCCTGCGTCTTTTGTCGTTTGGGCGGTGGCGGCCTCTGGCGCGAAGGCATCCGCAGCCTCTTGGGCATGCAGGGGCAGGGCAAAGGCGAATAGGGCAAGGGGGGCGAGACGCATGGGCATGGGTCCTTCAGCTTCAGGGTAATACGTCACAGGATGACGCAAGGGAAGCCAAAGGCAAGTGCGGACTGACCTACCCCGGCCGGGCGCCGGGTTGCCGCCGATCGGGGCTGCCTGGCACGCTTTCTCGGTTGACAGGCGCGCGCAGACCCTTAGAAGGCGGGTTCTAGTGAATTTCCGGGCTGGCGACAGATGTTCGGCCCCCCATGAGGAGACGTGAGATGGCGAAGCCAACCACTATCAAAATCCGCCTGAACTCGTCCGCAGGCACCGGCCACTTCTACGTGACCAAGAAAAACGCCCGCACCATGACCGAGAAGATGGTCGTACGCAAATACGACCCCGTTGCGCGCAAGCATGTCGAATACAAAGAAGGCAAGATCAAGTAAGATCGCCCCCTTCGACGAATTTGAGAAAGCCGCGCCCTAGAGCGCGGCTTTTTGCGTTTGGAGAGGACCATGGACATCCGCCCCACGACACGTGCCGATATTCCCGCAGTTGACGCGCTGCTGGCGCGCGCCTACCCGGTGCTGCTGAAGCCGGACTATCCTGCGTCGGTGCTGGTGACCGCCTTGCCGCTCATCAGTCGGGCGCAGCCTGGGTTGGTGACCTCTGGCACCTATTACGGCGTCTTTGATGGCGCGATCCTTGTGGGGGCGGGCGGCTGGAGCATGGCGGCCCCCGGTGGTGCATCGCTACGTCCGGGCGTGGCGCATGTACGCCATGTCGTCACCGATCCGGCCCGCGTGCGCCAAGGCATCGGGCGCGCGATGATGGAGCGGGTCCTGTTCGAGGCCCGGTCGGCGGGTGCGGTGCAGATGGCGTGCCAGGCGACCAGGACGGCGGTGCCGTTCTATGCCGCGATGGGGTTCTTGGCCTTGGGTGAAATCACGGTTCCTTTGCGCGGCGGCATTGATTTTCCGGCCGTTCAAATGAAGCTCGACTTTTAGCGGGAATTTGCTTGATGGACTCGGACGACCACTTTACCCTCCCCACCATATCTTGGGGGTATAGACCGTGAAAAAACTACTGATACTACCGATTCTTGCTTTGGCCGCGTGCTCTGACCAGCGCGGCGTGCACAATGATTGGCTGACCGGCGCCGAGTTCGGGCCAAGCAGCAAAGTCGAATTTCAAGCCCGCGCCGCCCGCGGCGAGCCGGGTGTCTTCCCGGCCCCGAGCGGTTATTCGGTCTTCACAGACCGTGAACGGGCGGCTGTCGGAACAAGCCAGGTGCGCACTGTCCGCCAGGGCACGGCCTCGTCCCGCACGGGCGAGTTCATTACCAATGGCACGCTGACACCGGCGCAGGCCCGGGCACAGGCGCGCGGCATCTAAACACCCTTCACCGGACCGCAATTAAAAAAAGGGCCAGCGCGAAGCTGGCCCTTTTCGTTTGTCTGGCGTGTTGCAATTACTCGCGCGAGCCCATGAACTGTAGCAGGAACATGAACATGTTCAGGAAGTTCAGGTACAGGCTCAGGGCGCCCATGATCGCGGATTTCGCAAGCCAGTCGCTCTGACCGTAATTCGCCATCTGAATGTACTCGTTCTTCAGACGCTGCGTGTCATAGGCCGTCAGGCCTGCGAAGATCAGCACACCGAGGACCGACACCGCAAACTGGATCGCGGCAGAGCCCACAAAGATGTTGATGATCGAGGCCACGATCAGGCCGATCACGCCCATGATCAGGAACGACCCCCAACCGGAGATGTCCTTCTTCGTGGTATAGCCGTAGAGGCTGAGACCCGCGAAGGCGATCGCCGTGGTCATGAAGGTCTGAGCGATCGACAGGCCGGTGTAGACCGCGAAAATGTAGCTGATGGACAGACCCATCAGCGCGGAGAAGGCCCAGAAGACCAGCTGCGCGGCGCCTGCCGACAGCTTGTTGATCATCGCGCCAAAGGCGAAGACCACGACCAGCGGGGCGAACATCACAACCCATTTCAGCGGCGTGCCGAAGATGGCTGCCAGCATCGCATCGTTGTTGCCAACGACGAATGCCACACCACCAGTGATCAGCATCGCAATGGACATCAGTCCGTAAATCTTACTCATATGGGCCTTGAGGCCCTCGTCGATGGCAGCGGACCGCGTTCCTACGCCCGCCGACTGCATCGTCTCGTATTCAGCCATGTAAGCACTCCCTTTCAGGCAAGTCTCTAGCGGCGCGGGGACATCCCAAGCCGGGTATGCTTAGAAAAATGGGGCAATGGACCCGCTATTTCAAGATATTCCGCACTGTTTTCGTCATAAATTCTGACCAATTCGACTAAACGGGCACAGCCGCGGCGATTTTGGTGTTTTTGTTGACGAAATGCGATGAAATAGCGCGCATTCGAGTGACGGCAGAACGCCGCCGATGACGGCTACAGCTGCGTACCCAATCAGTGACCTGCGTCGCAAAAAGGCCCGGCCGAGTGCTCTCCGACTGGGCCTTTTGCGCGAGGTTGCATTGGCCGAAGCGCAGTCACTTCCAATGGGCGGGCGCGTCCCAGATCGGGCGTCTTGCCTCCGCATCGGCCTCGAACCGGCTCAGGCCAAGATCGGCGAGGCGATCTTCGTCGAGTGCGGCAAGGGCCCGACGTTGGCGATACAGCGCGAGGTAGCTCAAGAGACTGATGCCACGGGCCCGCGAGGGACGGGATGCGGCGGCGGAGGACGTGAAATCGGTCATGGGTCTATCTTTCGGTTCTGTGATGAAAATCCATGTAAGGATCATTTATGTTGATATATATGGAGCCATATGCTTCATATGTGAAATGAATGGTTTTGAGATAATTCATCACGGAGATTGATATGCCCCGAAATCTCGATCTAACCTCCCTGCGTTCCTTCGTGGCCGTTGCCGATAGTGGTGGCGTGACGAAGGCGGCCGGGCATTTGCATCTCACGCAATCTGCGGTGTCGATGCAGCTCAAGCGGCTAGAGGAGGCGCTGGATGTGTCCCTGCTCGACCGCTCAAACCGCTCGGTGTCCTTGACCGCGGAAGGGGAGCAACTGCTGAGCTACGCACGACGGATGCTGGCGCTCAACGACGAGATCTACACCAAGCTGACCGCGCAGGAATACGAGGGCGAGATCAGTCTGGGTGTCCCCCATGACATCATATATCCCT
Source organism: Litoreibacter ponti (assembly GCF_003054285.1). Classification (NCBI taxonomy): domain Bacteria; kingdom Pseudomonadati; phylum Pseudomonadota; class Alphaproteobacteria; order Rhodobacterales; family Roseobacteraceae; genus Litoreibacter; species Litoreibacter ponti. Next base: position 128,642 of record NZ_QBKS01000002.1, on the reverse strand, counting down.
ACATTCCACCTATCCTGCGTCGCTTTGCGGGTGATTTCCCGCGGGTCCAGATCAAGCTGGTCTCGGCCCCCACGATGCGCTTGCGCGAGATGTTCGGGCGCGGCGAGTGCGACGCGATCCTGACCACCGAAGAGCAACCCGGCCCGGGGGGCGAAGCGCTAGTGGAGCTGCCACTGGTCTGGATTGGGGCTGAAGGCGGCACCGCGTGGAAGCAACGGCCGTTGCCTGTCGCGTTCTGCACGAACTGTATCTTCCGCCCCGGTGTCCTGAAGCGACTTGATGATGTGGGCGTGGCATGGGAGCCGGTGGTCTACTCCGACCTCGACAACGCGGTCGAGGCCGTGGTCAGTGCCGATCTCGGCGTGCATGCGGCGATCACCGGGGTCTATCCGCGCCAGACCGCGCCGATCCCCCATGACGGTGCGCTGCCGGACCCGGGAAAAACCCAGATCGCGCTGTATCTGCAAAGCAAAGAGGACCCGGTTCTGTCGGCCCTGCGCGCCATGATACACGAAGCCTATGGTGCGGATCGCAAGATCGCCGCCGCCTAAGTGGTGATCACAACCTTCCCGGTGGAGCGGCGGGAGCGCAAAAGCTCCAGCCCTTCGCCGGCCTGCTCGAGCGGCAGAGTGTGGCTGATATGCGGGTGCAACTTGCCCTCGGTGTACCAGCCCGCCAGTGTCTTGAGGCTGTCGGTCAGCACCTCGGGTTTGAACGTCAGGTAGCCGCCCCAGTAGAAGCCGATCACGTTGATGTTCTTGACCAGGATATGATTGGCCGCGATTTGCGGCACGTCGCCGGATGCAAAACCGATCGTCAGCACGCGCGCCTCGGGCTTGCAGGCGCGCAGGGCGGCCTTGAACAGATCGCCCCCGACCGCGTCATAGACCACGTCCGCGCCGCCCAAGGATTTGACCACCTCGCGCAGGTCGTCCTTGTCGGTGTCGATCAGGTGATCGGCCCCGGCCTTCTTGCAGATTTCCAACTTTTCCGGGCCACGCGCCGCAGCAATCACCGTGGCACCGATGAGTTTTCCAAGCTCGACCGCCGTCAGGCCCACGCCGCCGGCGGCCCCGGTGACCAGCAGCGTGTCGCCGGGCTTCAGCTGCGCGCGGTAATCCAGTGCGACATGGCTGGTGGAATAGGCCACCTGAAAAGCCGCCGCATGCTCGAAGCTCATCGCCTCGGGCAGCGGGACGCAGAGCGCGGCTTTGTAGACACCACACTCCGCCAGCCCGCCATGGCCGCCAAATACCGCGACACGCTGGCCGACGGAGGGAGAGGTCACGCCTTCGCCGACCTCTGCCACTGTGCCTGCGACCTCCATTCCGAGCGTGAAGGGCAGATCGGGGCGCTCCTGATAAGTGCCCTTGACCATCAGTAGGTCGCCGAAATTCAACCCGCAGGCCGCGATGTCGAGCAGGACCTCCCCGGGGCCGGGCGCCGGGCGCGGGATATCTTGCAGGCTGGGCGGGGTGTCGTGAGCGGTGACCTGAAACGCGCGCATGGGGGCTCCTTCGTGGGACGGTGTCGCGGGCGAGCCTAGCCAAGCCTGTCCGCAGAGGCCACCGCTTCCCCGACGAAAGGCGCGCCTGTGTTAAGGAATTGTTTGCTTTCTTGCGCACAGAGTCGGGAACGGACAATGGAGTAGCTGGGCATGGCACATGTCGTCGACATTCACGTGGGCAAACGCCTGCGTCATCAAAGATGGCTCGTCGGCATGACCCAGTCCGAGCTGGCCGATGCGCTGGGCATCCGGTTTCAGCAGATCCAGAAATACGAGACGGGCGCGAACCGCATCAGCGCCTCGCGTCTTTGGGATATCGCGCAGGCCATGGATGTCCCGGTATCATACTTCTTTGATGGGCTGGACGAGGCGGAAGGCGCACCGGACGGGGCGGCCAGCTTCGTGCGCGCCGCGCCAGCTACGCCGCGCCGCGCGCCTGAGCAGAGCGCGGACGCTTGATCCCGCGCGCCCCGCGCGTCACAAGAGAACGTGGTGCAGCGGAGGCGGAGCATGGGAGAGATCGACAAGACGGAACTGGTGGCGCTCACCCACCGGCTGGCCGATGCCGCCCGTGGCGAGACACTGCGCTATTTCCGGAGCTCCGGGCTTGATACCAGCTCCAAGGAGGCGGACCGGTTTGATCCCGTCACCGTGGCAGACCGCGCGGCCGAGAAGGCGATGCGCGATATCCTGGACCGCGAGCGGCCGCAGGACGCGATCCTGGGCGAGGAATACGGCACCAAACAGGGCAGCTCTGGCCTGACATGGGTGCTTGACCCGATCGACGGCACGCGCGGCTACATCTCGGGCACGCCCACATGGGGCACGCTGGTCGGATTGCACGACGGCACGCGGGTGATCCTTGGGCTGATCGACCAGCCCTATATCGGCGAGCGCTTTCTCGGGGGTCTGGGACAGGCCAGCTTCAAAGGTCCGCATAGTGACGGGCCCTTGCAAGTATCGGGCTGCAAAACGCTGGCGGATGCCACGATCTTTACCACCTTCCCCGAAGTGGGCACCGCCACGCAGGCAGCCGCGTTCCGTGAGGTCGCAGAGACCTGTCGGCTGACGCGCTACGGCATGGATTGCTACGCGTATGCTTTATTGGCAGCGGGCCAGATTGATCTGGTGATCGAGGCGGGGCTCGCACCCTACGATATCCAAGGCCCCATCGGCGTCGTCGAGGCCGCCGGGGGCGTGGTCACCGACTGGCAGGGCGCGCCCGCGGATCAGGGGGGCACGGCGGTGGCCGCTGCCTCGCCCGAAATGCACGCCGCGGTACTTGAAATTCTGGCCCGTCATGTCTGAGCTGCTGATCCGCGGGGCACACACGATCCTGACTATGAACGACGCGCGCCAAGAGCTTGCGGATGCGGACATTCGGGTGCGCGATGGTGTCATTGTGGGCGTCGGTCATGGGCTCGAGAGCACCGGCACCACCATCAACGCAGCGGGCTGCGTCGTCACACCCGGCTTGGTTAACACCCATCACCATCTCTACCAGACGCTGACACGCGCGGTGCCCGGCGGGCAGGACGCGCTTCTATTTGGCTGGCTGCAGACGCTCTATCCAATTTGGGCGCGGTTCGGGCCGGAGGAGATCTTTACCTCGGCCAAGGTCGGGTTGGCGGAGCTGGCACTGTCGGGCTGCACGATGACCTCGGATCATCTTTATCTTTATCCCGGTGGCGCGACCCTTGATGACACGATTGCCGCGGCGGGCGAGGTCGGCCTGCGCTTTCACGCGACACGCGGCTCCATGTCCATTGGCGAGAGCGGCGGTGGCCTGCCGCCCGATGATCTGGTCGAAGATGAGCGCGCAATTCTCGACGATTGCATCCGGCTGGTGGACCGGTTCCATGATGACAGCGCAGGTGCGATGGTGCGGGTGGGCCTCGCGCCATGTTCGCCCTTCTCGGTGTCGCGCGACCTGATGCGTGAAACGGCCCTTCTGGCGCGCGACAAGGGCGTGATGCTCCACACTCATCTGGCAGAGAATGACGAAGACATCGCCTACTCGCTGGAGACCTTCGGCTGCCGCCCCGGACAATACGCCGAAGATCTGGGCTGGGTCGGGGATGACGTCTGGCACGCCCATTGCGTCAAGCTGGATGGCCGCGAGATTGATTTGTTCGCGCGCACCAAGACCGGCGTGGCCCATTGCCCGTGCTCCAATTGCCGGCTCGGCTCGGGCATCGCTCCGGTGCGGGCGATGCGCGATGCGGGCGTGCCGGTCGGCCTGGGCGTCGATGGCTCGGCCTCGAATGACGCGGGCAATCTGGTGGCGGAGGCCCGGCAGACGATGCTGTTGCAGCGCGTCGCACGCGGGGCAGATGCGATGGCCGCGCGCGAGGCGCTCGAAATTGCGACCCGCGGCGGCGCACAAGTGCTGGGTCGTGGCGGCGAATGTGGGCAGCTGCGCGAGGGCTACCGCGCCGATATCGCGATCTGGGATGTCAGCGGCATCGAGAGCGCGGGGTCATGGGATCCTGCCGCCTTGCTGCTGGCTGGTCCGACCCGCGTGCGGGATCTGATTGTCGAAGGCCGCGTGGTGATCCGCGACGGCCAATTTGAAACGCTCGACCTGTCGGCGACAATCGCGCGCCAAAACGCGCTGGCCGGGAAGCTGGCCGAAAGCCTGTAGGAGAGCTGCGATGCGGATGTTCCTTGGTACAGTTCTACTCACGGTCCTTCTGGGGTGTACGCCAGAGGAGCCTGTCGTCACAGTGCCAGTCGCCACGCAGGGCGAACTCGGCGCTTTGCTGAACGCGGAGCGGACGGCGCGAGGGCTTCCGCCGCTTGCGCGCGACGCGCGGCTCGTTGCGGCAGCTCAGGCGCATGCCACGGATATGGCGCGCACGGGTCGGTTCAGCCACACCGGCAGCGGTGGCTCGCAAGTGTCTGACCGGGTGCAGGCGCAAGGCTTTGGGTATTGCTACGTCGCCGAAAACATCGCCCAAGGCCAGCCGAGCGCTGCCGCGGCCATGGCGTCCTGGATGGCAAGCCCGGGGCATCGCCGCAATAACCTGTCGCGTGAGGCGCGGGCGTTCGGGGCCGCCCGGGGACCCGGAAATCACTGGGTTCTGGTCTTCGGCCGCGACGGGTGCTGAGCAGTCCCTCGCTCAGGCCGGCACAGTCCGTCCACGCAGGAGCCAGATCGCAAGGCCGATCACGATAAGCTCTAGCGCAAGCTCGGCGAGGATGCCGACGGACCAGACACCGAAGACCGCAAGCCAAAGCAGCCGTGTCGCCGCGACACAAGCGAGCAACAACGCCACGAACCGAATGATGCCCGTCTCAGTCAGCCCGACATAGCGCGGCGCGGCCAACGCCAGACCGATTGCCAGCTCTCCGCCGCCCAAGATCGCGGCAAGGCTGGCAGCACCAACCGGGCTGGCAAAATCGAGGCCGTAGAGGCTGGCAAACCGGGCGGGCGCGAAGATCGAGATCAGACCGATCATTAGGAAGGCAATTGCCAGAATGCGCCGATACGCCGTCAATCCAGACATGGTCTACCTCCTACCCACACGGCCGAAATGGCCCGATCGTCGCCCATCATGATGGTTGGGAAGACGGCCTCCCAGATATCGTTTGCACGGGCGGCGCGTTGGGCAATAGCAGCTGTGGAGTGCAGGTCAAGCACCACGAGATCGGCCTCCATTCCCGGTGCAAGATTGCCGATTTTATCTCTCAAATGGAGAACGTCCGCCGAACCGCAGGTCGCCAGCCACATCAGCTGCGACGGATGCAGCGCGGTGCCCCGCAACTGGCTGAGCTCGTAGGCGGCGGCCATGGTGCGCAGCATCGAGAAAGACGATCCGCCGCCGGTGTCTGTGGCAAGCCCCACGCGATGGCCTGCGGATTTGAGGCGAGCGGTCTCGAACAGGCCAGAGCCGATGAAGGTGTTGGACGTGGGGCAGTGCACAAGGCCCGCGCCGACCTCCTTGATCCGGGCTTCCTCGCGCTCGGTCAGGTGGATCGCATGGCCGTAAAGGGCGCGGGTGCCAAGCAGGCCGTGGGCCTCGTAGGTGTCGAGATAGTCCCGCGCGGTGGGGAAAAGGTCGTGCACCCATGCGATCTCCTCGACTTGCTCGGAGATGTGGGTCTGCATCAGGCAATCGGTATGCTCGGCCCAGAGCGCGCCGAGTGCCTCAAGTTGCTCCGGAGTTGACGTGGGCGAAAAGCGCGGCGTGATCACATAGCCGAGCCTGTCGCGACCATGCCATGTCTCAAGCAACGCCTTGCTGTCGTCATAGGCACTTTGCGCCGTATCGCGCAGATCGTCGGGCGCGTTGCGATCCATGCAGGTTTTGCCCGTGAGCGCGCGCAGGCCGCGGCGCTGGGCCTCTGTGAAGTAGGCGTCGACACTTTCGGGGTGGATCGTCGCATAGCTGACGGAAGTCGTCGTGCCATGGGCGAGCGCGAGATCGAAATAGCGCGCGGCAATCTCCTGTGCGTAGGCGCGATCACCGAAACGGGCTTCTTCGGGGAAGGTGTAATCATTGAGCCAGTCGATCAGTCGCTTGCCCCAGCTCGCGATCATCGCGGTCTGCGGGTAGTGCATATGGGCATCGATGAAGCCTGCCGTGATCAGCTTTTCGCCGTAGTCGTGCACCTGTGCGCCCGCCGGGCGCTGGATTGTGTCGGCGGGGCCCGTGGAAGTGATCACGCCGTCTTCGACCACGACCGCACCACGGGTCTCGTGGCGCGGGGCACCCGGGTCATTGAACGGGTCGCCGTCGAAGCTAAGTGTCTGGCCCAGCAGGATATGGCTCTTTGCAGTCATCGCTTCCATCTAGCGTGCGGACGGCGCGAAGGGAATTGCAGATTGCGGCTATATCCTTGCCGTTCGACAGGTTATCAGGGACGCATCACGCCCTTTGCTGAGAGGTTTGCCGCCCATGTCTGATCAAGCGCCAGAACAGCAGGCTCCGGAGCAAGGTGACGAGGGATACGCGCTGGAGCGCGGCCTGACGGACAAGGTGCTTGACGCGATCGACGCGATGGAAGCGCGCACGCTCGACACGCTACTCGAGCCGCTGCACCCCGCCGACATTGCCGACCTCTTGGAACAGATCGGCGGGCCTGAGCGCCGGGCGCTGCTGTCGCTCTGGTCCATGGGCATCGACGGCGAAATCCTGTCGGAGCTGGATGAAAACCTGCGCGAAGAGGTGATCGGCTACCTGCCCGAGGGTGTGCTGACCGAAGCGGTGCGGGAGCTGGAATCTGATGATGTCGTCGACCTTGTCGAGGACATGGAAGAGGCTCAGCAGCAGGCCATTCTCGACGTGCTGGAAGATGCCGACCGGGCCGCGGTCGAGCAGGCGCTGAGCTATCCGGAGTTCTCCGCCGGGCGTCTGATGCAGCGCGAGCTGGTCGTGGCGCCGGAGGATTGGAACGTGGGCCAGGCCATCGATTTCCTGCGGGCCGAAGACGATCTGCCGGAGCAGTTCTATCACATCATTCTGGTCGACCCGGTCTATCACCCCACGGGCTACGTGACCTTGGGCAAGCTGCTTGGCGCGCCGCGCCAGACCAAGCTTCGCACTCTGACGGAGGACAGCTTCCGCGCAATCCCGGTGACCCAGCCTGAGTCCGAAGTCGCCTACGCGTTCAACCAATACCATCTGATCTCGGCCCCCGTAGTGGACGAGGACAACCGGCTGGTGGGGGTGATCACGATTGACGACGCCATGGTCGTGCTGGACGAAGAGGCGGAGGAAGACATCCTGCGCCTCGCGGGCGTTAGCGGCGAGGAAAGCCTGTCGGACCGGACGCTCGATACCGTGCGACAGCGCTTCCCGTGGCTGGCGGTGAACCTTGCGACCGCGATCCTGGCCTCGCTGGTGATTGCGCAGTTCGAGGAAATTCTGGCGCAAGTCGTGGCCTTGGCGGTGCTGATGCCGATTGTGGCCTCGATGGGCGGCAACGCGGGCACGCAAAGCCTGACGGTGGCGGTGCGTGCCATCGCGACGCGGGATCTGACCGGGTCCAACCTATGGCGCGTCGTTCGGCGGGAGACCGTGGCAGGCATGTTGAACGGTGCGATCTTTGCCGTGATCATGGGGGTTATCGGCATATTGTGGTTTGGCACGCCTGCGTTGGGATTGGTGATCGCCGTGGCGATGGTGGTCAACCTGATGGTGGCCGCCTTGGCTGGGATCCTGGTGCCTGTGGTGTTAGACAAGCTGGGCGTCGACCCCGCGCTGGCCTCGGGCGCGTTTGTGACGACGGTGACGGATGTGGTGGGCTTCTTCGCCTTCCTGGGACTGGCGGCGGCGCTGCTGGTCTAGCCCTTTGGCATCTCGAGCGTCAGGGTGCGCCCGCCCTTGGTGTATTTCAGCTGACCCTCGCCGATGGCCGCGACCCGGCCGCCATCGACCCGATCCCCGACGGAGACTTTCTTAAAGCGGCCATTGGGCATGCGCACGAGCGCGCGGCGGTTTGACGAGGTGCCGAAGACCCCGACGAGGGCCACGCGCCCCAGCGAGATCGCGTTGTTGTCTGTCGCCGCCCGCGCGACGGAGGCGCGGGTGGTGCCGGTCGGTGACGCGCGGCTGGCGCGCGCGACCGCGGGGCCGGTGGCGCGAGCGACACTGGCGGTGGAGGCCGCAGCGGCCGGGGCAGGGGCGGCCTCTCTCGCGCGCGCCACGACACGGGCGAAATTGCGCGGTCGAGCACCGGGCCGTGTGGAGCGGGCAACCGCTTGCGCCGTGGGGCGATCCAGTTCGGCCTGTGCGGCGGCCTCAGCCGCGGCGCGCGCTTCGGCTTCTTGCACGCCTGCTTCAGCCTCGGCCAAAGCACGGGCGATAGCTTCGTCGCGGGCCTGCTCGATGGCCGATTGCGGGCGCGGTTCAGGCCGGATGCGCGCAAGCTCTGCGGTGGATCGCCCACCCTGATTTGCGCGCTCGAAGCGCTCCTGCAGATCCTCGGGGCGCAGCGCGGGACGGATGACTGCAAGACGCGGGTCAACTACGACAGCCGCGGTCTCCGCCTCGACCAGATCGGTCTCGGGATCGGTCGCCGGCTCCACTTCGGCGGCGTCTTCCGGCGGCGTCTCAACCAATGGTGCAGGTCCGGGGCGCGGCACCGCTGCAACAGGTGGTGGGCCGGTGAAGACAAGTACGCCGTCCGGGTTCAGCGCGCCTTCGGGCGATGGGCGCACGAGGCCGCGCTCATCGAGGCTGAACAGGATGTCTGCCGGGGGCGGCGTCGCGGTCAGCGTGGGGGCTCGTTGGGCATCGGGATCGAAGCGGGCAAGGGCCGGCGCGTCCTCGAATGCAAGCTCCGGATCGAGCGTGTTCTCGTAGAGCGTGTCGAGATCCAGTTCAACCTGTGGTTGGCGCTGCGCGGGCGGCAGCTGCCAGATGCCGGAGACGGCGTATGCGGTTTCTGCGTCGGTTTCCGACATGACCAAGGGCGCAGGCTGTTCCGGCTCGGGTGTCTCGGCCTCCGCGATTTCCTCTGGGGCAGGAACGATGAAGGACGGGACGTCGGGCTCGGCAATGGGTGAGAATTCCTCGACCGCCTCGGGCGTGGCCGGGGGAGGCGGCGCGATGGCGATCTCGGTTTCCTGCGGCGTGTCGCGCCCGAAGAGCCGGGCCACCTCATCTGGCAGCAAATAGGACGAGAACACCGCGAACAACAGCAACACGACGATCAGGATGCCGGTGAGGATCAGTCCCAGAAAGCGCGGCTTTCCCGCGGCTTGGCGTGCGGCAAGCTCGGCAATCGGGTCGGGCTTGTCGGCGGACGGCATGACCGGCGGCACGGTCTTCTTGCGCTTCTTGAGCGCCGCAATCCCGGCCCCCATGCGCGACGGGGATTTCTTGGCGGGTTTGGCCGCCTCGGCGACATAAGGCGGCGTGGCGGGTGGAATGATCGGCGGCGCGGGTTTCGATTTTGCGGCCTCACCGGTCTTGATCCGGGGCTCGATGCGGGGCGGCGTCTTGGACTTCTTGCTTTTCGTCGTCTCGTCGGTGGGGATCGCAATCCGCGGCGCGCGGGAGGTGACGCGTTCGCCGGGCGTGTCCGTCGCGGGCCCAAGCACCGGACGGCGGCGCGATGAGAAAGCCGCGGGAGGCGTTTCCCCGGGCGGGCTCTCGACCGATGCGGTCTCAAGATCGGGCTCCTCGTCGGCCGATGCTTCTTCGGCGGGCGGTGCCGTGTCTGGGACCGCTGGCTCTGGTTCGACCTCGGTCGCCGCCTCTATCTCTGCAGGCGCGGGCTCCATTGCCGCTTCGGGCTCGGTCGCATCCTCTTCCGCGATCACAGGCTCTTCGGCGTCCAAGAGTTCGGGCGCGACAGGCTCGGTGGTCTCGTTCTCTTCAGCCGTGGCTTCCATGTCCGCCAAGACAGGCATTGCCTCCTCGGCCGAGATGATCCGGATCGGCTCCGGGTCGGGGTCGAAATCCGCCCCGCTCGAGGGCATCGCACCAAGGTTCGGCTCGCCGCTGAAATGCCCCGGCTCTGGAATTGCGGTGAAGCCCACCGGATTGAAATCGTAGGGGCCGATGAAACCTTCGGCCTCGGCCAAGGTTTCGCGGGCCACGGCCACGACCTGCACCTGAGGCGGCGCGCCGGAGATGTCGTAGCTCAGCTCGTCGACGGAATAGGGCGTGCGGTCTTCCAACGCAGTCACGACATCGGCGCTGAGATCGCCCTCGATGGTGATGTCGGCATACAGAAGCTGGGAGGGCGGCAGGATCAGTTTTGTGGCGAAATCCGACCCTTCGATGGCCGCGGCCGTCTCGCGCAAAGCGGTCAGCTCCGCACCCAGATCGGCGGCGTCGAGGGACACCCGACCCACTTCGACCCATCCCGCGCCATTGGCTGCACGATGCAGCAAGGCAATGCCGTCCTCGGACATGTTCAGGGCGAAATTTGGCATCATCGCGCGCGGGGCCACTTCGTCAGTTATCTTGATGCCAGGCGCGAAGCTCCTGACACGCAAAGGATATCGCAGAACCGCCCGGGAAGAAAGTTAAACCGCCCCGGACCGGCCGGGGCGGCTGACGGCTTAAGTGCAGGCCTTGGTGAGCGCCTGGTCAAGATCGGCGATCAGGTCTTTCACGTCCTCGGTCCCGATGGAGACGCGGACCACATTGGGCGCGGCACCGGCGGCCTCTTGCTGCTCGGCGGTGAGCTGGCGGTGGGTAGTCGACGCGGAGTGGATGATCAGCGAGCGCGTGTCACCCAGATTGGCCACGTGAGAGAAGATCTCGAGGCTGTCGACGAGCTTCACGCAGGCCTCGTAGCCGCCTTTGACCGCGAAGGTGAACAGCCCGCCCGCGCCGCGCGGGCAGACGGTCTTGGTGCGCTCGTAATAGGGCGAGGATTTCAGCCCGGCATAGGTCACGAAGTCGACCCGGTCGTCCTTCTCCAGCCACTCGGCGATCTTCTCGGCGTTCTCGACATGGCGCTCCATGCGCAAAGACAGCGTCTCGCAGCCCATCAGCGTGTAATGCGCGGCCTGCGGGTTCATCGTCATGCCCAGGTCGCGCAGCCCCACGGCGATGCTGTGGAAGGTGAAAGCCAGCGGGCCGAAGGTCTCGGCGAATTTCAGGCCGTGATAGGCGGGCTCGGGCTCGGACATCGACGGGAACTTGTCGGAGGCCTGCCAGTCGAACTTGCCGCTATCGACAACGCAGCCGCCGGTCACTGTGCCGTTGCCGGTCAGGTATTTCGTGGTCGAGTGCACCACCAGCGTCGCGCCATGCTCGATCGGGCGGCAGAGGTAGGGCGTGGCGGTGGTGTTGTCGATGATCAACGGCACGCCCGCCTCATCGGCGATGTCGGCAATGGCGCGCACATCCATGATGTAGCCACCGGGGTTGGCGATGGCCTCGCCAAAGACTGCGCGGGTCTTGTCGTCGATCGCGGCCTTGACCGCCTTGGTGTCGTCCATGTCGACGAACTTGGCTTCCCAGCCGAAGCGCTTGATCGTTTGGCTGAACTGCGTGACCGTGCCGCCATAAAGCCGGGTGGAGACCACGACATTGCAGCCCGGTTGCATCAGCGGGAAGAGCGCCATGATCTGCGCCGCGTGGCCGGACGAGCAACACACCGCGCCGACGCCACCTTCCAGCGTTGCGATGCGTTCCTGCAGCACGGCCACCGTGGGATTGGTCAGGCGCGAATAGATGTAGCCCACCTCTTGCAGGTTAAACAGCGCCGCCGCGTGCTCCGCGTCGCGAAACACGTAAGCCGTGGTCTGATAGATCGGCGTCTGCCGCGCGCCTGTGGCAGGGTCGGGGCGGGCGCCTGCGTGGATTTGCAGCGTGTCGAAGCCGTAGCTTTCGGTGTCGGACATGGAGGTCTCCCTTATTTCGTTGCGCGGACATTAGAGGCTTGGCAGGCGGGCCACAATGCTGTGAAAGTCATGTTCATGTTGACCCCGTTTCATCTCGCCTATCACGTCACCGATCTGGACGAGACCCGTGCCTTCTATGGCGGCGTCCTCGGCTGTACCGAGGGTCGCTCAACCGACACCTGGGTCGATTTCGACTTCTTCGGGCATCAACTGTCGCTGCATCTGGGCACGCCTTTTGAGAACGCATTGACAGGCAAGGTGGGCGATCACATGGTGCCCATGCCCCATCTGGGGCTCGTTCTGGGCTACGATGACTGGCGCGCTCTGGCCGACCGGTTGGAGGCCGCGGGTACGGATTGGGTCCTGGCCCCTTCGGTCCGGTTTGAGGGCGCGCCCGGCGAGCAATGGACCATGTTCTTTCGTGACCCGTCGGGTAACCCGATCGAGATCAAGGGCTTCCGCGACCTCAAGGGTGTCTTCGCGCATTAATCTCCATTTGGTCGGAAATACTCTGGTGGGGTGCCCGTGCGGCGGGAGGTGAAACCTCCCAAGAGCACAAATAGATCGCGCGCGCGTCAGCGCACGATTGGATCACAGCCGCGACGAGATCACGCCGGTGTTGAAGCCGCCCATCCGCAGCTCGCCAAATAGCCGCTGGTATTCGATCTTCGGGCAGCGATCCTGAATGACGGTGATCCCTTGCGCCTCCGCCCTCGCGGCGGCTTGCTCATGGGTGACCCCGATCTGCATCCAGATGGTCCGCAGGTCCGGCAGGGAATCTAGCGCCTCGTCCACAATGCCCGGCACAGCCTCTGGACGGCGGAAGATATCAACCATATCGACCTTTGCCCCGTTCGGAACGTCCGACAGGCTGGCCGCAATGGGTTGGCCGAACAGCATCTTGCCCACGTGGCCCGGGTTCACGCCAATCACGGTGAAGCCTTTCAGGCTGAGATAGCGCGCGACGTAGTAGCTTGGCCGCACCGGGTTCATCGATACACCGACGCAGGCGACGACCTTTGTGGTCTGGAGTATCTTTTTGAGATGCGCATCGGTGTAATCCATGGCGCATATATGCAAGGGAGCGAGCGGTAGGGAAAGAAAAAAGCGCCCATGGCGGGGGGGCCACGGGCGCTAAGTCGCGGAACGAGGGACAGTGAAAATAGGCGCTGCAGTTCCGGTGCTGCGCCTGTACACATGAGATGGGTGTGCCAAGCCGCAGTTTCCAGCTGTCTTACAAACTTGTGAACAGGCCCGAGCGGCCCCTGTCAGTCGAAGATATCCTCGATCTCGTCCCAGACCTCTTCAAGCGCCTTGCGCCAGAAGGGCTTTCGCTTCTTGTATTTGCGCGGCTTCTCGTAGCGCGCCTGCTCTGCACGGTAGGGTGTGGGCCGCGGTGCGGGCTTGGCACCCTTGCGCTTCGGGGCCGCTGGCTCGGGCGATTTGAGCCATTTCATCTCATGAAGCGGTGCGCCGCACGACCCGCAGGCCAGCTCATGGCCGTCGCGCGCAGTGGGCTTCAACATCGTGCGCGCGCTGCAATAGCAGCAAGTGGCGAGTTTGATCTGCGGGCGCATGGGCGGTGTCCTTCAGCTGGGCTTGCCCACAGCATATAGGGCCACGGCCGCCGCATTTGAAACGTTGAGCGAGCCGAATTGACCCGCCGGGTCGATCCGGGCGAGTGCGTCGCAGGTTTCCTTGGTCTTGTCGCGCAGGCCGGGCCCCTCGGCCCCAAGGACAAGCGCGATCGGCTGGTCTTGCGCCAGATCAGCCAGCGTGCCTTCTCCGATCGCATCGACCCCGACCATTAGGTAGCCCATCTCCTTGAGGGCCTCCATCGTGGTCGCAAGGTTCTTGATGCGCAGATAGGGCTGCCGCTCCAACGCGCCGGACGCCGTTTTGGCCAGCGCGCCGGTCTCTGGCGCCGAATGGCGATGGGGCGCGATCACGGCGCGCGCGCCGAAGACTTCCGCCGAGCGCAGGATCGCGCCCACGTTATGCGGGTCCGTCACACGGTCCAGCAGAATCACGCGGGCATTTTGCCCCCGTGGTGCGCAGAGGTCGGTCAGGTTGCCCCAATCGAGCGGTTTGACCTCCAAGGCCGCACCCTGGTGCACGGATTGCGGATCAATCGGCGCTGCGAATTTGCGCGGATCAGAGATTTCCGCCGTCATGCCAGAGGCGGCAATCGCGTCGGCCAATCGGTCATGGGCGTTCTTGGTGACCACCAGCCGCAGGCGCTCGCGCATCGGATTGACGAGCGCGTCGCGCACGGCGTGAATGCCGAACAGCCACACGGTCTCGGCGGCGGCAGCGCGCCTGTCGCGCTCTTTCTGGATGACCCAGGTGGGTTTTTTCTGCTTCATGCGGGCGTCTAGATCATCTGGCGCACAAAAGCGCAAGTTGCGGGGAGTTTTGATATTGACGGGGCTTGGCCCGGCTTATATCCCACCCGCCAGTGGGCGACAGGCCGCAAGGTGTGGCAGGGGACTGTAACTCCCTCGCGGAGACGCACGCCTGGTTCGATTCCAGGGTCGCCCACCACTTTCCCTCTCAGTTGATCTGCACCTCGGCGCGCGTGTAGCTTTGCTCCAGCGTCGTTCCGTCATCGAACAGCAGGTTGATGGTCACGTTCTGCAAACTGTCGAGCGGGGCTACGGCATAGGGCAGATGGTTTTCCATTTTCAGCGCCATCGGCGAGGCCTCGCCGTGGTAGCATGGCTCCCCCTCCCACACCTGCAGATCGCCGCCATTGTAGGAAAAGCGGATCTGCTCGATCCCACAGCGATAGGTGAGTAGCGTCGTCATGTAGAGCAGGTCCTGACCCTCGTAGGGCCTGATCGCGATCCATTGCGGGCGGATCAGCTCCAGGATCGGCTTCACCCCGGCGGAGGTGGTGAAATCATTCGCCATAGCGGGCAAAGGCAGGGCGAGAGCACAGGCGAAAATCAAGGCACGCATATCAAGTCTCCGGGCGGCAATGCGGCCAGTATCGGCCCGCTGCGTCCTTTAGGCAAACTTTTCGCAAATCCTCACCCGGGGCGACTTCCGAGGGCGCAGGTTTCGCCCTATGGTCGCGCCGAGGTTTGAGAGACCAGAGCAGATGGCAAAGACCAAAAAGACGAAGCCCGTGACCAGCGACCGGTTCAACATCATGATGGTGGGCCAGGGCGGACGGCTGCAATACGAGGCGCTGATCGCGGTGGCCTCGCTGCGCCACACTAACCCGGATTTCAAAGGCCGCGTGATCATCGCGGAGCCGCAGAAGAACCACCGCTGGGACAGTAATCCCGCGATCAACAACGCGGAGGTGCGCGCGGCACTCGAGGCGCTCGGTGCCGAGATCGTGCCGTTCGAGAACGAGGTCTTCGGCTGCGGCTACCCCTATGGCAACAAGATCGAAGGTCTGAAAGCCCTGCCCGAGGGCGAGCCGTTTCTGTTTCTGGATACCGACACGTTGATCACGGGCGATCTGTCCCGCGTGCCGTTCGATTTCGCGCGGCCCACCGCGTCGATGAAGCGCGAAAATACCTGGCCGAGCCAAGAGCTGTACGGCCCGACCTACAGCCAGATCTGGAGCTCGCTTTATGACAAGTTCGGGCTGGATTTCGACAGCTCGCAGGACAAGAGCCAGCCGGAGGAGTACTGGCGGCGGTATCTCTACTTCAACGCCGGGTTCTTCTATTACCAATGCCCCAAGAAATTCGGGGACCGGTTCTTGGAATATGCCCGCGCGATCCGCGACGAGCCACCGGAAGAGCTTGTGTGTCAGGAGATGCGGCCTTGGCTGGACCAAGTCGCACTGCCGCTGGTGATCCACAGCCTTGGCGGGGGGCGGGTGCCGGAGGTGTCCGACCTGATGGACCACGACGTGACCTGCCATTACCGCGTGCTGCCGCTGCTTTATGCGCGGGAGCGGGACGCGGTGGTCGAGATTTTGGAAGAGGTCTGCGCGCCGAACAAGCTGAAAAAAGTGCTCAAGCAATATGAGCCGATCCGCCGGATGATCTACCAGAACAAGGGCGAGAAGGCCCGGGCGATGTTTGATCGCGAAAACCTGCCGCGCCGAGAACAGGCGCTGCGCAACCAGCTCAAACGCGCCAAGCTTTGGCTGCGCTAGGCGCGGTTTGACGCGATGACGTGGGCCACAGCCCCCAGCATGAAGAGACCCGCCGCGACGCCAAGGCCCGATGGGCCTGCAGTGGCCAGCACGAGCCCGCCCGCGGCGGAGCCCGCTGCCGCGCCCACATAGATGGAGGCGGCGTTGAGGGCGAGCACGACCGAGGCGGCCTCGGGTGCGCGGGCGATCAGGCGGGACTGCTGCGACGCCATGAAGGACCAGCCGACCACGGACCACAGCGCAATGATGGCGAAGACCACCCAAGGCGGCATCGGCAGGAAGGAAAAGGCGGGCATGATCGCGGCCTGCCCGATGGCGACCAGCAAAAGCGTGCGGGCGGGGCCGAGCTTGTCGGCCAGAATGCCGCCCAGGATGTTGCCCACCACCGCGCCTGCGCCGAAGATCAGCAGGGCCAGCGTGATGCCGTCACGTCCGAAGCCCATCAGGTCTTCCAGCATCGGTGCGAGATAGGTGAAAACGACGTAGATCGCGCCCAGAAAGGATGCGGTGAACAGGATCGCGAGCATCAGCGGGCCGTTCTTCATCACCTGCGCAAGGTCGGACAGTTTGGTGGCTTGGAAGCTCAGGCCCTTGGGGACGCGCATCCAGACCAACGCGATGCAGGGCAGGGCAAGGGCCACGACCAGCCAGAAGGCCCATCGCCAGCCGAAGGTGTAGGCGATGTAGCTTCCTGCGGGCACGCCTACGACTTGGGCCAGCGTCAGGCCGAAGAACACCGCCGCGAGCACCCTCCCGCGCGTGGCCTCGGAGCTGAGCCCGGCGGCGGTGGCGGCGGCGACCGGGGTGAAGAGGCCCGCACCTGCGGCAGCAAAAAGACGCGACAGGTTCAGGCCCAGTGTCGAGCTCGAGACGGCGGCAAGCGCCGCGCCGAGCGCGAACAGACAGAGCCCTGCTGCCAGCACCCGCCGGCGGCCGATCGCGCCCGTCATTGCCACCAGCAGCGGCGACAGGATCGCGTAGGCGATGGCGTAGACCGTCATGATCTGGCCCGCCGTTGCGGCGGAAATGTCGAGCGACGTGGCGATCGGTGTGAGCATCCCCACGACCAGAAACGCGCCCATGCCAATGACAAAGTTCGAGGCCGACAGGACCGGGATCAGCAATGGGTCGCTTTTCGCGTCGCTCAACGGGCGGCTTTCTCGGCGAGGCCGGATTGCCCGGTGCGTGCGGCGAGGGTCTCCATCACATCTGCCAGTTTCACATCGCGCGCGGCGAGCAGGACCAGCAGGTGGTAGAGCACATCCGCCGCCTCGGCGGTCAGGTTCTCGGTGTCGCCCTTGGTGGCGGCGATGATCGCTTCGATCGCTTCTTCACCGAATTTCTCGGCGCATTTCTCAGGGCCCTTGGCGAGCAGTTTGGCCGTCCAGGAGCTGTCCGGGTCCGCAGATTTGCGCGACTGGATGATGGCGTCGAGATCGTCAAGAGTCATGCGCCGAGCCTCATGTTCAAGCCCGCCTCGGCCATATGGGCCTTGGCCTGGGCAATTGTGAAGTCGCCGAAGTGGAAGATGGACGCCGCCAGCACGGCGTCCGCGCCGCCCCTGGTCACGCCCTCGACCAAGTGGTCGAGATTGCCGACGCCGCCCGAGGCGATCACCGGCACTGACACCGCGTCGGATATCGCACGGGTGAGCGGGAGGTTGTAGCCGTCGCGGGTGCCGTCCCGGTCCATGGAGGTCAACAGGATCTCGCCCGCGCCCTTGTCCACCACGAGCTTGGCGAACTCCACGGCGTCGATCCCCGTAGGTTTGCGCCCGCCTGCGGTGAACAGCTCCCACTTGCCGGGGGAGACGGTCTTGGCGTCCAAGGCCACGACGATGCATTGTGATCCGAACCTATCAGCAGCCTCGCGCACCACATCGGGGTTCGCCACGGCGGCTGAGTTGAAGCTGACCTTGTCGGCGCCTGCGAGCAGCAGCTTGCGCACGTCCTCGTGGGTGCGGACGCCGCCTCCGACGGTCAGCGGGATATAGCAAGCCTCCGCCGTGCGGGTGACGACGTCGAACATGGTGCCGCGGTTCTCATGGGTCGCGTTGATGTCGAGAAAGCACAGCTCGTCCGCGCCCGCCGCGTCATAGGCTTTCGCGGCCTCGACCGGGTCGCCCGCATCGCGCAGCCCTACGAAGTTGACGCCCTTGACCACACGGCCGTCCTTGACGTCGAGACAGGGAATGATGCGGGTCTTCAGCATAGTGTCGGTCCTTTGTTGGCCGCGGGTTTAGCGGCAATTGCCTGCCGATGCCAGAGACGTGACTGGACCTCCGGGGGCGGACGCGGCGTTATGGCCGCGTATTCATGAACAAACGGAGAATTTCGATGAAACGTTTCCTGCTTGCCACTGCGCTGACCTTTGGAGTTGCCATGCCCGCCGCCGCCGATCTTGTGACCGTGAAAACCGAGAAATCCGTGGCCGAGGCGATGGATGCATTGGAGGCCGCTGTTGGCAATGCAGGCGCGACCGTGTTCGCGCGGGTGGACCACCAAAAAGGCGCGTCCTCGGTCGATCTGGAGATGCCCGCGGCGCAAACACTGATCTTCGGCAATCCCAAGCTGGGCACGCCCGCCATGCAGGCCGACCTGCGTGCGTCGCTCTACCTGCCGTTGAAAGTGGCGATCTACGAGGGCGAGGAAGGGACCGTCATCACCTATGAAGACCCGGCCGACATGCTTGGCGATCTGGACATCCCTGCGGATGCGCAATTCATCAAGATGATGCAGGGCGCGCTGGGCAAGCTGACGGGCGCCGCGGCGGGCTAGGCCGCCATCGGCGTCTGCGCTTGGGCCACGCGGGTCAGCGCGTTGCGCGCAATCAGAATGTGAAACGGCATGATGGCGGCAAGGTAGGCCTTGCCGCCTATGTTGTGCGTGTGGACCCAAGTGGCCAGCGTGATCTGGCCCTGATGGGCCATGACCGAGACGCGGAAATCGAGATGGCGGTCGTTGAAGCCCGCAATGACCTCTCCCGCGTCGCTGTGCTCCACCGGGAACGGGCCCAGCTTGTCGGCGGCATCGGGTCCATCATTGTCGAGCCCGAAGGGCGAGGTCAGCAACCCGCGGACCACCAGCAGCTTGCCGACCCAGGATGGGAATTCGGTGATGATCTCTGCCGCCGTGCGGGCATCAAGCGGGCTTGGCACCCCATAGCAATCTAGGAAATCGCCGGAGCGGTTGTATGCGTGCAACTTGCTATGGGCGGGCAGGGCGGTTGTGCGGACATCGGGTGACAGCATGAAGCATCTCCTTCATGTGGAGATTACGCCTGTCGCCGCAAAACACCCTGCGCCATGACGGCGCAGGGGATCAGGACTTGAGCACTGTGAGCGCTTCCGCCAGATCGATTGCCCCGTCATAAAGCGCGCGGCCGGAGATTGCGCCGTCCAGCGGCGCGCCGGTGTCCTTGAGCGCGCGTAGATCGTCCAGCGAGGACACGCCACCTGATGCGATAATCGGGATCGAGACTGCGCGGGCGAGCTTCGCCGTCGCCTCGACATTGGGGCCCTGCATGGCGCCATCGCGGTTGATGTCGGTGTAGATCAGGGCCGCGACGCCCGCGTCTTCGAATTGGCGGGCCAGCGCGGTGACCTCGATGTCGGTCTCCTCCGCCCAGCCGCGGGTCGCGACCATGCCGTCGCGGGCGTCCAGCCCGATGGCCACATGGCCGGGGAAGGCGCGCGCGGCTTCGCGCACGAGATCCGGGTTTTCGACCGCAACGGTCCCAAGGATGACCCGCGCGAGGCCCTTGTCGAGCCATGTCTCGATTGTCTTCATATCGCGGATGCCGCCGCCAAGTTGTGCAGGCACCGAGGTTTGCGAAAGGATTGCCTCGACCGCCGCGCCATTGACCGGCTCGCCCGCAAAAGCGCCATTGAGATCAACGAGATGCAGCCATTCGCAGCCTGCGTCCTGAAACGCACGCGCCTGCGCGGCCGGGTTGTCGTTGAACACCGTCGCCTGATCCATCTCGCCCTTGTAGAGCCGCACGCAATTGCCGTCCTTGAGGTCGATGGCGGGGTAGAGGATCATGGCAGGTGGCCTTCTTTTGGGATCGGTGCGCGTCCCTATTCCACATCCGCGCCGCGACGTCACGCTTGATTTGCGGATGCGATTTCGCACGATATCTCTCATGTTTTTTGGGAGGACACTATGAAAGCTTTGAAACTCGCTGCTGTGCTGGCGTTTGGATTGACGGCCCCCGCGCTGGCCGACCCGGCCCTGGGCGTCTGGAAGACCCAGGTTGATGACGGCGCCTACGCGCATGTGACGATGGGCAAATGCGGCGCGAATGTCTGCGGTACGATCTCGCGCACCTTCAACGCCTCGGGCGAGTACAAATCCGAAAATATCGGCAAGCAGATCGTGCGCTCGATGAAGCCCGTGGGCGGCGGCAAGTACGAAGGCAAGGTTTGGCGCCCGTCGAACAACAAGATCTACATCGGCAAAATCGATCTGGCTGGCAACAGCCTGAAACTGGCCGGGTGCATCGCCGGGGGCTTGCTCTGCTCCAAGCAGACCTGGACCCGCATCAAGTAAGCGCAAAACATTGCAGATTTAACGGAAGGCCGGGAGTAATTCCGGCCTTTTTCATGTGGATTCACCATTTCTTATCGGGTTGTCCCGCAGATTGTTTCCAAAGCACGCACGATTGCAATTGGCTCGGGAGAATGCGGTGAAACTTGTCATGATTTTTGTGGGGATGGGTCTTCTGATTATGGGATGTTCGCCCATTGATATGGCGATCCCGCTGGCCGGGGCTGATGGCTGGATGCAGGTGCTTGCCGATAGCGACGCCAAGGGCCTGCCGGTGCTGGCCCTGAACTGGTAGCCGCTAGGGCGCCCATGTCAGGAAGTTCGCGATCATGCGCAGACCGGTGGTCTGGCTCTTTTCCGGATGGAACTGGGTTCCGATCATTGTGTCACGCCCGACGATCGCGGTGATCTCTCCGCCGTAGTCCACATGGGCGAGGCGGTGCGCCAAATCGGCCACCATGAAATGATAAGAATGCACGAAATAGGCATGATCGCCGGTCTTGATCCCGTCGAGCACCGGGTGCGCGACTTGCGCCTGTGAGAGGACCAAATCGTTCCAGCCCATATGGGGCACCTTGAGGCTGCGGTCAGAGGGCGTGATCTTCACGATCTCGCCGCCGATCCAGTCGAAGCCGGGGGTGTCGACATATTCGCGTCCGACGCTTGCGAGCATCTGCATCCCCACGCAAATGCCCATGAAGGGCCGCGCCTTGGTGATGGCGGCCTCTTCAATCGCCTCGTAGAGCGCCGCGCGATCCCGGGTCAGCGCATTGCGGCAGGCGGGAAAGGCACCATCTCCCGGCAGCACGATGCGATCCGCCCGCGCAACATCCTCCGGGCGCGAGGTAACCAGCACCTCGCCGCCTCCGACCTCGGCCGACATCCGCTGGAACGCCTTCTCCGCCGAGTGCAGATTACCGCTGTCATAGTCGATCAGGACCGTGAGCATGCTCAGAGCGCACCCTTGGTCGAGGGGATTGCATCCGATTTGCGCGGGTCAACCTCCACCGCCTCGCGCAGCGCGCGGGCGACGGCCTTGAATGCGGCCTCGACGATGTGGTGGCTGTTGAAGCCGTGCAGCTGGTCGATATGCAGCGTGATGCCGCCATGGGTCGCGAAGGCCTGGAAGAATTCGCGCACCAGTTCGGTGTCGAATGCGCCGATCTTGGCGGTCGGTATGTCGAGTGCGCAGACCAGGAAGGGCCGCCCGGACAGGTCGAGCGCGCACCGCACCTGCGCGTCATCCATAGGCAGGTGGCATGCGCCATAGCGGCGGATCCCGCGCTTGTCGCCAAGCGCCTGCGACAGCGCCTGACCAAGCGCGATGCCGGTATCCTCGACCGTATGGTGGTCGTCGATATGCAGATCACCGGTCGCGCGCACAGTCATGTCGACCAACGCGTGGCGCGCCAGTTGATCGAGCATATGGTCGAAGAACCCGACGCCTGTCTGGTTGTCGTAAGTTCCTGTGCCGTCGAGGTTTATCTCGACGGTGATGTCGGTCTCGGCGGTGGTGCGGGTGATCTTGGCGGTCCGCATTGCGGCTCTCCGTCTTGTGGCGTCGCGGGCTTATAGGCCGGGGCGGGGGCTGCGCCAAGGGGGCTGGCGCGCGCGCCGTGGCGATGTGACATGACAACGGCACCCGCAGAGCTGCCCATTGGACCCAGAATTGTCACAAAATGGCCCCGTCCTGCGCAGCATTTGATCAGACCCGCGCCAAGATCACTGCCTATTTTTCGTGCAGTAGAAACAAAAATGCGCCGGAAAACAGGACTTCAACGGGCGCGTAATCTGGGAAGGGGCGCCCAAAATGCCGACATATACAGTCGATATCTACGAATTCGACGCGCTCAGCGTTTTTTCCAACACGCCCGGCGGCACGATCACATATTCCGGCCCGTCCACCGCGAATGGCTCTGCCGCGATTACCGACAACCAGACCGGCGTCGACGGCCAAAACTTCGACGACGCGGCGAGCGAGAACGCGACCGCCACGACAACGATCGGCGGCAACACCACGACCGGCAACGAAGTCTATGCCGACGAGGCGTGGACCTTGATCGACACCGTGACCGGCAAAGAGTTTCAACTGGTCACGTTCCGGGTCAATGACGGGACGAACCAAGGCTGGTACACTCTGTCGGAGATCCCGCTGGTCCCGGGACGGATTTACGAGACGGTCAGTTTCGACAACACGCCCGACGCCAGCGCGGGCGAGGCAAGTTTTTCCTATGCCGATTACGCCGCGGCCTCGGACGGGATCGTGTCGGGGACCGATGGCGATGATGTCATTGATGCGAACTACACAGGCGACACGAGCAATGATGTGGTGGACGGGCTTGATGCCCCGTCGCCCACGCCCCCAACGCCGCTGCAATTCAACTGGACAGACTACACCGACGAGCAGGACTTGCGCGGCGGTGTGTCCCAGAACACGAATGGCATCCAGGTCGAAGTCACCTATTCCGACCTGCAAACCAACGAAGAATTCTCGGCTGAGCTGTCCGGTGGGGCGAGTGACGCTGTCTACGTCGCGCCCGGTGAGCCGTTTTCCACCACGTCGGCAGGCTACATTTTCGCCAATGGTTCGGCCGATGATACCACCGTCGCGTTCGATTTTTCCGCCGTCGCGGGTTCTGGTTTTTCGGACAGTGTCCAGAATGTCCAGTTTCGCATCAGTGATATCGATGGGCTCAGCGACGGGGCGAACAACTTTCAGGATATTGTAACGGTCAACGCGTTTGACGCCGCCGGAAATGCGGTTTTCGTCAATATCACAGGTGGCTCGAACCATACGGTGACCGGCAACACAATCACCGGCGCGCTGACGAATTTCACGCCCGGCTCTGTCGAGGCGTCCGCCCTGATCGAGATCGCAGGCCCGGTCGCTTCGATCCAGATCATTTATGACAATGGCGGCGACACCCAGCAGGCCATCTACCTGACGGACATCCATTTCGACGCGGTCCCGGTGTCGAACAATGACGACGTGATCGAGGCCGGCGCGGGTAATGACACCGTTTTCGCGGGCGAGGGCGAAGACACGGTGCGTGGTGACATCGGCAATGACATTATCGACGGCGGAACAGGCGACGATCTGCTGCAAGGCGAGGCCGGGCAGGACACCCTGTTTGGCGGCGAGGGCGAAGACCGGCTGGAAGGCGGCAGCGGTGCCGACATCCTTGATGGTGGCGCGGGCAACGACACGTTGCTTGGCGGCGGCGGAAGCGACCAGATCACGCTTGGCCAAAGCGATACTGCGACGGGTGGCGGAGGCGATGACACTTTCCTGATCGACGGTGGCCAGTTGGATGGCGGCACGATCGACATTGTCGGTGGAGAGACCGGCGAGGGCGCTGGTGACACGCTCGACTTCAACGGCCAGCTGGTTCTGGGCTCGATCATCTACACCGATCCCACGACCGCAGCCGGACGCGAGTCCGGCACGGCGACGCTGCTTGATGGCACAACGGTCACCTTCTCGGAGATCGAAAATATCATCTGCTTCGGGCGCGGCACGTTGATCGACACGCCCCACGGCGCGCGGCGGGTGGAGGAGCTGCAAGTCGGCGATCTCGTTCTGACCCGCGACGCCGGACCCCAGCCGATCCGCTGGGCGGGCAACCGCCACGTCGCCACGACCGAGGCCACGGCCCCGGTTGTCTTTGCGCCAGGGGCCTTCGGCAATGACGACACCTTGCTGGTCTCCCCGCAGCACCGGATGGTGCTGGAGGGCTATCTTGCAGAGTTGCATTTCGGCGAGCGGGAGGTGCTGGTTGCCGCGCAAAGCCTGATCAACGGAACAGACATCGTGAGGCGCCCCCCGGGGCTAATGACCTACCACCACATCATGTTTGACGATCACCAGATCGTCACCGCCAACGGTGCGGCCAGCGAAAGCTACCAGCCCGGATCATACTCCCTGTCGGGGCTGGAAGATCAGGCCCGTGCCGAGCTGCTTTCGGTCTTCCCCGAGCTGCGCGCAAACCCCGTGGCCTACGGGCAATCTGCCCGCGTCTCGGTCAAAAACCACGTCGCGTCGCTGCTGTCGGCCTGAAACCGCCCCATCAAACGCGAAAAGGCCCCGGCTTGCGCCAGGGCCTTTTTCGTTTTGACCGAATGGAGCGGGCGATGAGATTCGAACTCACGACCCTAACCTTGGCAAGGTTATGCTCTACCCCTGAGCTACGCCCGCGTCCTTCGGTGGAGAGGATTTAGCCCCGGCGCGCGAGTGCTGCAAGGGGGAAATTCGGGGAAATCACAAAAAAGATCGCTACAGGTCGATGCTGCCATCCGGGTTCACTTGCGGCGCATCCTCCGGTGTCTCTGGCGCATCGGGCTTGCGGCGGATGATAATGTCGCCATTGGGCAAAACCTCCGGCGGCTCAAAGGCATTGAGATCGGACATCTTGTCGGCGAGCTGCTCCATCAAGGGCATCATGTCCTCTGCCAGACCCTCCATGAGGCCGCGAAGGCCTTCGGCGAAGGGCGTAAGACTGTCGAGACCGAAGCCTGGCGTCTCGGCTTCCTCGGCCAGTGCGGTCGCCGGCATGGCGAGCGCGGCAATGATCAAAAGCTGCTTCATAGGTTGCAATATGGGTGCTTTCAGACGCGGTTTCAAACCGGCCACGGCAGATCAAGCGTGACCGGAAAGTGATCTGATGCGGTCAGCAGCGCGTCACTGAGTGCGGGATCGCTCCAACAGGCAGGGTCGTCGAACGGGTGCCAGATGTGCCAGTTCGGCCGCCTTTCTGCCAGATCGGGCGAGACCATGATGTAGTCGAGAAGAGCGTTCAGATATCGCTTTTCGTGTCGAACATAGAAGCGTGCCGTTGTCGGGCGCGCGCCAAAGGGCTGGGAGATGACCGCCTCGGCGTGAGGATCGTGCAGCGCCAGACCCGGATCGCCGTTCTGTCCCATCACGATCTCGACCCCTGAGCGACCAAACAGCTTCTCATATGTGTCGAGGCCAGGGCCATCGTTGAAATCCCCGAGCACGATCAGATGGTTAGTATCCTTCAGGTGTTCTTCCACGCGGTTGCGCAACCAGATGCACTGGGCCAGCTGCTTGCGCCGGTTGGCGATTGAAATACGCATCGCATCGGCCGCGTCGCGCGCACCATGGGGGGCCTTGGATTTCAGATGCGCCCCGATGAGTGTCAGAACCCGCCCGGAGGTCGTCGTCAATTCGACTTCCAGTGGGGGTTTTGAGAAGACCACCGTATCGGAGCGGGCATCCACGTCGAGGTCCATTTCCAGACTGTGGTCGAAACGCGGGGCCTGTTTCGTGTCGCGCGGCGCGTGCCGGGCGGAGAATTGCGCGGGATCGTAGAGCAGCGCGATTTCCTGCTGGGTGTCGTTGGCAAACCCGATCAGCGCGCGGCTTGCACGCAGCTCAAAATGCGCCGCGAAAGTCTCGAGCGCCGCCTGGCCAGAGCGGTTGCGGGAGCTGTCCGGCGCCTCGATCACCATGATCGCATCGGCGTTGATCGCCTGAAACACGCGCCCCACGGCGGCGAGCTGCTGAGATTTGGTGACATTGTGACGTGCCGACCAGGTCGCGTCCGAAATCAGCGCATTGTCGTCGTCAAAAAGGTTGGTGAACCACTCGACGTTATAGGTCGCGAGGCGCATTCAACGGCTCACGCTGGCGCCCGGGCCGAGACGATTTCTTCCCACGCGGCGTTGATCCGCACCAGACGTTTCTCCGCCATCTTCACGGCTTCCTTCGGCACGCCGCGCGCAGCCATCACGTCGGGATGGGTGTCGCGGACAAGCTGGCGCCAGCGGGCGCGAATGTCTTCGAGCGCCATGTCAGGGGTCGCATCGAGCACAGCGTAAGGGTCGGGTGCCGCATCGGGGACAAAGCGGGCGCGCAGGCAGCGGAACTCTGCGTCGGTGATCCGGAAGATACGGGCCACGTCGAGCAGGAAGTCGTCCTCCAGAGGGTGATAATTGCCGTCGGCGACGGCAATGTGGAAAAGCCCCTCCATCAGATCGTAGAGCGTCGAATGGGTATCGTCGAACATCGCCGCGATCTTCTGGGCGTATGCGTCAAACCCGGCCACATCCTGGCGTGCGAGGTTAAAAAGCTGCGCGGCATGCGCCTCTTCTTCGGGCGGGATCGTGAAGACCTCCCGGAAGGCGGAAACCTCGTCGCGCGTCACCCGGCCATCGGCCTTCGCCATCTTCGCGCCGAGCGCGATCACGGCGATGGTAAAGCCTACCCGCCGCTCCGGCGGGGTACGCAGGCGCTCGAAGACCGCCGACAGGCTTTCGCCCGCAGCGAGGGCGGTCAGGGCATCGGTTATGCGGGTCCACAAAGACATGAAATTGAGACTAAACGATGCGGTTCAGATTGTCAGAGGATTTTTTGTAGCAAAATGAGATCAATGTAGCGTCCGAACTTGTACCCGGCATCTGCCACGCGACCAGCCTCTCTGAAGCCAAGTTTTGCATGAAATTTCAAAGCGTTGTCATTCTCTGCGGAGATCCCCGCGATCAGCGTATGGATGCCCGCTGCGCGCCCATGTCGCACCAGCGCGTCAACCAGATCACGGCCCAGGCCAAGGCCGCGGGCGGTCTCTGCCAAGTGGACCGTAATTTCGGCGGCCCGCGCATAGCCGTCGCCGTTGCGGAAGGGGCCATATTTGGCGAATCCGACCACTGCGCCGTCTGTTTCGACGACGAGATAAGGGTCGCTGCGGCGCGCATGCGCCTCAATCCCGGCAAAGACATCTTCGTATGTCGCGGGCTGCGATGTGAACGTGATCGTCGTCTCTTGGATGATCGGATTGAGGATGGCGACGATCGCATCCGCGTCCCGCAACTTCGCAGGGCGGATCATGACAGAGTGCGTCGCCCATCGGGGGTGTCGAACGTCGCGGTCAGGGACGGGGTGTCCGACACCTCGAAAACGGCGGTGTCGCGCGGCAGGAGCGGGGCGAAAAGCTCTGCCATGGCTTGCGCCTCTGGGTGCCTCAAGACGAGGCTTGCCAGCCGGATGCCCTGGTCCGGCAGACCGGGCGCCGGATGCAGATCGCCCGACCATTCGATGATCGCGGGAGCCCATCCATCCCATGGCAGAATGCCGTCGTCGGGCACCGCCATGCGCCAGCGAAAATCCCCGCGCTGCAGGGCAAGCGGCGTCCCGAACCCGGGCGGCAGGGCCGCGAGCGTGGCCTCCATGTCCTCGGTCGCCAAAATCCAGTTGGTCAGGCGGGGCGGCCCGGAGAAGTTGTCGATGTTGAACCAGCGTGGTCGGCCCGGCGGCGGCGCGTCGGGGTTGATCGCGATCACCTCGAAATACTGGTCGGGTCCGAGTGACAGCAGGTGGTTATGCGTGCCCATCTGCGGATGCTCGCCGCGCGTGGCCAGCTTAACGCCAAGGGCCTGCTCCACATGGGCGCGACCGGCCTCAAGGGTTTCGGCGGACAGGGCGGGGTGATCGAGGCGCAGCATATTCATGGTCGTGAGCCTACGCCCGGGTCGCGGGGCTTGCCAAGGGGCGCGGGCCACGGGATATGAGGCCATGACCGATTTGACCGCCCTGAAAACCGCCGCGCGCCAAGCCGCCTTCGCCCGGCGCAAGGCCGCCAAAAGCCCCGCCCGCGATGCGGAGGCGACGCAGGCCTTGCTGACAGAGCTGTTGCCTCACAAAGGCCGCGCGCTGGCGGGCTACATGCACATTCGCACGGAAGTTGATCCGTTGCCAGCCATGGCCGCGATGGCCGCTTGGGGACCGATCGGTGTGCCGGTGATCATCGCGCAAGGCGCGCCATTGGAGTTCCATCAATGGCAGCCCGGCTGCACCATGGTCGAGGGTGCGTTCGGCGCGCAGATTCCGGTGGAGGCCAAGCCAATCGTACCCGAGGTCGTGATCGTCCCGCTGGTGGCCTTTGATCGCAAGGGCGGGCGACTGGGCTACGGCGGCGGGTTCTACGACCGCACGCTGGAACGGCTTCGCGCGCGCGGGCCGGTCACCGCGATTGGCTTCGCCTTCGCCGATCAAGAGGCCAGCGATTTGCCGCTCGAGCCCACCGATCAGCCGCTGGACATGATCGTGACAGAGCGCGGCCGCTTGCTCTAGGCAGGTAATCGGCCTAGGTCTTCGCACATGAAAATCCTTTTCCTCGGAGATGTTATGGGCCGCGCCGGGCGCACGGCCATCGCGACGCGGCTGGCGGAGCTGCGCGCGACGTGGAAACTGGACTTCGTGGTGGTTAATGGCGAGAACGCGACCTCCGGCGTGGGCCTGAGCGGGGCCCATGCGAAGGCGCTGCTGGAGGCCGGGGCGGATTGCATCACCCTTGGCGACCACGCGTTCGATCAAAAAGACATGATGCAATACATCGAGACCGAGCCGCGCGTCATTCGCCCCATCAATTTCGCCAAAGGCGCGCCGGGCCGCGGCCACGGCGTGTTCGAGGCTGGCCGCGGTCGCAAGATCCTCGTGACACAGGTGCTGGGGCAGGTCTTCATGAAGCGCCCGTTCGAGGACCCGTTCGGCAAGCTCGAGCAGGTGCTGAAAACCCATCCGCGTGGCGGCGCGGTGCAGGCCTCCCTCGTCGATATCCATTGCGAAGCCACGTCCGAGAAGATGGCGATGGGCCATTGGTGCGACGGCCGCGCGAGCGTCTGCGTGGGCACCCACACCCATGTCCCGACGGCGGATGCGATGATCCTGCCCGGCGGCTGCGCATATCTCAGCGACGCGGGCATGTGCGGCGATTACCACTCGGTTATCGGGATGGACAAGGCTGAGCCCATGCGCCGCTTCGTGACCGGTATGGTCAAGGGACGCTTCGCCCCGGCGATGGAAGAGGCCACGCTATCGGGCCTCTATGTCGAAACCGATGACAAGACCGGCGCCGCGACCCGCATCGAGCTGGTACGCCAGGGCGGTCGACTGACACAGGCGGGCCCGGTTTGAGCGACCGCGCGGGCCTGTTTGGCGCGTTGATCGTAATGGGAGCGGGCTGGGGGCTGACCCAGCCTTTGGGCAAGATCGCGGTCGAGGGCGGCTACCGGCAATTCGGGCTGGTCTTCTGGCAGGTCGTGATCTCTGCGATTGTGCTGGGCGTAATCTGCTGGATGCGTGGCAATCCGATCCCGCTGGGCCGGGCGCAGCTTTGGGCCTGCACGGTGATCGCGCTGATCGGCACGGTTCTGCCCGGCGCTGCAAGCTATAAGGCACTGGTCTATTTGCCGTCCGGCCTTGTGTCGATCCTGCTGTCGCTGGTGCCGATGCTGGCCTTTCCCGTGGCGCTGCTTTTGGGCAATGAGAACTTCGAGATGAAACGCCTCGCGGGGCTGGCCTTCGGCCTCGCGGGCGTCCTTCTGATCGTGCTGCCTGACGCGTCCCTGCCGGACCGTGCGATGGTCTGGTACATCCCGCTGGCTCTGATCGCGCCGCTCTTCTACGCGATGGAAGGCAATTACGTGGCCCGCTGGGGCACCGGCGGCCTTGGTCCGCTGAGATTGCTTTTCGGAGCAAGTGTGATCGCCGCGCTGATCTCGGGTCCGCTGGCCGTGATGCAGGGGCAGTTCATTGATCCGCGCGGGCCGTGGGGGGTGGCGGATGCGGCGCTCGTGGGCTCCGCCCTGATCCACGCGGGCGTCTACACGGCCTATGTGTGGCTGGTGGGCCGTGCCGGGCCGGTCTTCGCGGTTCAGGTCAGCTACCTCGTCACCGCTTTCGGGGTGGTCTGGGCCATGTGGCTGCTGGGCGAGCGATATTCGCTATGGGTTTGGGCGGCCTTTGCTATACTTCTCTTCGGGCTGACGCTGGTGCAGCCGCGCCCGCGCTTGGACACGATCAAGGACACCCCCGCCTGATGGAGCTGATAGAGCTGTCGCAAAACGTCCAGGCCACGGTGGCGCTGGTGGTCGTGCTGGGGATGTTCGCCCTGTTCGTGCGGGAGACCTACCCGACAGAGGTCGTGGCTATCGGCGGCGCATCGGTGCTGCTGTTGACCGGGGTGCTGCCATACGAGGCGGCACTGTCGGTTCTGTCGAACCCGGCGCCTTGGACCATTGCGGCCATGTTCATCATCATGGGGGCTTTGGTGCGCACCGGCGCGCTTGACTGGTTTACGACGGTGGCCGACCGCAATGCGGCGACGCGGCCCGCGCTGGCGCTGGCGGGCATGTTTGCCTTTGTCGTACTGGCCTCCGCGATCGTGTCGAATACGCCCGTGGTAGTCGTGATGATTCCAGTGTTCGTGCAACTGTCGCGCACCTTGGGCGTCAGCGCGTCCAAGCTGCTGATCCCGCTGTCCTACGCCGCGATCCTGGGCGGGACCCTGACCCTGATCGGCACCTCAACCAATCTTCTGGTCGACGGTGTCGCGCGCGCGAATGGGCTGCCGGCTTTTACCATTTTTGAAGTGACACCCCTTGGCATCGTGCTGATCGTCTGGGGCATGATCTACCTGCGCTACATCGCGCCGCGTCTGCTGCCTGACCGTGACAGCATGGCGATGATGCTGACCGACCGCTCGAAAAAGAAGTTCTTCACCGAGGCTGCGATCCCCCCCGACAGTAACCTGATCGGGCGCGAGGTGCTTGACGTGCAACTCTTCAAGCGAGAGGGCGTGCGGCTGGTCGATGTGATCCGCGGCGACACCTCCCTGCGCCGCAATCTGGCCGCCGTGACCCTGCAGGTCGGCGACCGCGTCGTATTGCGCACCGAGATGACCGAGCTTTTGTCGCTTCAGCGCAACAAGGAACTGAAGCGCGTGGATCAGCTATCGGCGGTGGAAACCAGCACGGTCGAAGTGCTGATCACCCCGGGCGCGAAGATGGTTGGCCGCTCGCTGGGCTCACTGCGGCTGCGCAGACGTTACGGCGTCTACCCGCTGGCGGTGCACCGCCGGAACCAGAATATCGGGCGGCAGCTGGATGACCTGATCGTGCGGGTGGGGGACACCCTGCTGTTGGAAGGCGCGCAAGAGGACATCGCGCGGCTCGCCGCGGATATGGAGCTGGTTGACGTCTCGCGCCCCTCGGCGCGGGCTTTCCGCCGCTCCCACGCGCCCATCGCCATCGTGGCGTTGCTGGCGCTCGTCGCGCTCGCAGGCTTCGGGGTGGCACCGATTTTCCTGTTGTCGATCCTTGCCGTGGCGGCGGTGCTGCTGACGCGGTGCATCGACGCGGAAGAGGCATTTTCCCATGTCGATGGACGGCTTTTGACGCTGATTTTCTCGATGCTGGCCATCGGGGCCGCGCTGGAGGCATCCGGCGCGGTCTCTCTCATTGTCGAGGCGCTCGCGCCTTACATGATGGGCTTGCCGCCCTTCTTCGTGATCTGGGGGATTTATTTGCTGACCTCGGTGCTGACGGAGCTGGTGTCGAACAACGCGGTGGCCGTGGTGGTTACGCCCATCGCGATCGGCCTCGCATCAGCAATGGGGATGGACCCGCGGCCACTTGTTGTGGCCGTCATGGTCGCCGCCTCGGCCAGTTTTGCGACCCCGATCGGCTATCAGACGAACATGCTGGTCTACGGTCCGGGCGGCTACCGCTTTACCGATTTCATGCGGGCCGGCATCCCGCTGAACCTGTCGATCGGGCTGCTGGCGTCCTTCGTGATCCCCTTCATCTGGCCCATGACCCCCGGCTGATTTCTGCTGGGCGGTGGGCGAAGGGGTTTCCCATCTTCGTGTGCTGCCGCTAAGATGAACGCGACCTATTTAGCGGAGGCCCCGATGCGCGCCACAACATGCTGTTTGATTTCCGTGGCCGTGATGGGGCTGGCCGGGTGCGAATTCCTTTCAGATGTCCTCTTCGACCGCGGCGCACGGTTCGAGCCGCCGGTCCCGCCGCCTGCGCGCGCGACGCGGCCCGTCGCGGTGGCCATCGATGGCGACACGGCGCTTGTGGGCATGGATGATTTGCAGCAATGCCGCGGTAACGCCGGATCCTCCGCCGCGGCGGGCAATGGCTGGACTGGCACGCTGAGCGACTGCGACTATCCCTATACCTACGAGGTGGTGCTGGCCGCGGGTACGCCACCTAACTTCGTCCAATTGAACGAGGTCTTCGGCCCCCAGCTTCCCCCGGCGGAGGGCGAGGTGCCGTTCCGCCCGATCGCGGTGGTGACCGTGACGGACCTAGCGGGCCAAAGCTACCGCTTTGAAAGCGCCGAAGGGTTCTAGAGCGGCCAGAACACCAGGATCAGCGGGATCGAGACCGCGACGACCAGTATCTCCAGCG
Source organism: Litoreibacter ponti (assembly GCF_003054285.1). NCBI lineage: Bacteria > Pseudomonadati > Pseudomonadota > Alphaproteobacteria > Rhodobacterales > Roseobacteraceae > Litoreibacter > Litoreibacter ponti. The sequence continues at coordinate 95,940 of NZ_QBKS01000002.1, read as the reverse complement.
GCAGGCCCATGCGCCAGTAATCGCCGAAGCCGTAGCCCCCGGGGCCCAGGATCAGCGTGTTGTTCTTGTGTCCGATGGGCGTGAGGAACGCACAGGACGCGGCAACGGCAACGGCCATCAGGAAAGGGTCGGGGGAGACGCCCAGCGTCTGCGCCATCTGGATGCCAACCGGGGCCGCGACAATGGCTGTCGCCGTGTTGTTAAGCACGTCCGAGAGCGTCATGGTCACAACCATCAGTACGGTCAGCACCGCCCATGCGGGCAGCCCGGCCGTGAGATCGACGAGCGCACCCGCGATCAACTGGGTGCCGCCCGATGTCTCTAGCGCCGCGCCCAGCGGGATCATCGAGCCGAGCAGAACCACCACGGGCCACTCGATATGGGTGTAGAGCTCTGACAGGGGGATAACGCGCGTCAGCACGAATGCCACCACCACCAGCCCGAGCGCCACGGGCAGGTACAAAAGGCCCAGGGCCGAGGCCGTGACCGCCCCCGCGAAAAGCGCGATTGCCAGCCACATTTTCTCGTCCGCTGTCACGGACAGGCCGCGGTCGGCCAAAGGCAGGCAGCCAAGCCATTCGGTCACGTCGCTTTCGCGACCCTCCGGGACCAACAGCAGCAGGATATCGCCCGTGCCGACAGTGGTCTTGCGGATCTGCTCCTTGATGCGTTTGCCCTGGCGCGAGATGCCCATCAGAACGGTGCGCTGCCGCCATGCCAGACCGATGCTCTGCGCGGTTTTCCCGTTGATGCGGGATTGGTCGGTGACAACGACTTCCACGATCGTGACGCCATCGCCCTCGGCGGTCAGATGCTCTTGCCGCGTCGGGTCCGCGAAATCGAGCGACAAGGCCGCGCGGAACTCGTCGAGCGCGTCGGGCGTCGCCTCTAGGATCAGCGCGTCGCCTGCGCGCAGCCTGATGTTCTGGCCGGTGCCGTAGCGCCGTTTGCCATCGCGCAGCAGGCCGATGATGGCAACATCGGCTTTCTCGGCGTCGTCCAGAAGCTCCGCGATGCGCTTGCCTTCCAGCTTCGAGGCTTCGGGCACCGTAAGCTCCGCGATGTATTCCGCGTATTCCTCCATCGGATTGCCGCTGGACGTGTCCTCCTCGCGGTGCGGGATCAGCCGCCAGCCCAGCACTGCGACGAAGATCAGCCCCACAAGGGCGGTGATACCGCCCACAGGGGCGAAATCGAACATCTTGAACGGCTCGCCCAGCGAAGTCTCGCGGATCGAGGCGATGATGATATTCGGCGGCGTGCCGATGAGCGTCGCCATGCCGCCGAGGATCGTCGCGAAGCTCAACGGCATCAGGCTCAAACCCGGGTCGCGCCCCGCCTTGCGTGCGGTCTGGATGTCAACCGGCATCAGCAACGCCAATGCAGCCACGTTGTTCATAAAGGCCGACAGGACGCCGCCCACGGCGCCCATCAGGGTGATATGCGCGCCAAGCGAGCGGGTGCTATCAACCAGCGTGCGCGTGATCAAAAACACCGCACCAGAGCGCACAAGACCCGCCGACACCACCAGCACAAGGGCCACCACAAGGGTAGCCGGATGCCCGAAGCCCGAGAACGCGTCCTTGGTGGGCACAACGCCCAGGACCACGCCCGCCATCAATGCGGTGAAGGCCACCAGATCGTAGCGCCAGCGGCCCCAGACAAGGAATATGAACACCGCGCCAAACAGCGCGAACAGGATGATCTGATCGGTCGTCATGGCGCGCACACTGCCCCGTCTTGCGCGGGGGTGAAAGCCCTATCTGGACGCGACCCGCGTCGGCGCAGTATCGGGGAAGATGCGGGCCATTTCACTGTCGAACAGCTCCCAGCTCACGCTCGCCTTGTTGCCTGCGTGACCGTGATAGTATGAGCGTCCGTTCGGCGTCGGCAGTCCGGCCCAGATCTTGGCGAGGTTGATCATGAAGGTCTCGCGCTCCATCTCGCCGCTCTGGAAACTCTCCAGCCCCGCCTCGGCCAGAAGAACATCGGCCAGTTGATCCTGGATCGCCTCCGAGAAGCGCGTGCCGGGCGTGAGCCCCAGGTGCTTTACCAAACGCCGCAGGGTGGGGGGGATGAACTGGTAGCGGCCGATGGCATGCGGCTGGCCCGGTGTCGCTCTGGTCCACACGTCAATTTCGCCCAAGGTCATGCGCGTGGGCTTCTTCGCGGGCTTGATCTTGGCCCCGAATTGCACCGCGTCGTAGCCGTCACGCCGGGATTCTGCCATCTCGATCAGGCGACGCAGGCGGACAAGCTGCGCGCGCGGCGCATGTGCGTGCCGCGACGAGACGGAGGGTGAGTGTGGCGCAAACAGCCCTGTCGCGGGCTTGTCCAGAAACAGACTGCCGACGCTCGCCTTCGTCGCAATGATGTCGCGCTTGGCCGTGCGCATCGCAGTCGATGGTGTCCGCGCGACCGGTTCCGAATAGCTTGCCCGCACGAAGGTGCGGGTGCCGGAAAACAGCGAGCCATTGGCGCGCGCGAGATCGGCGATACACAAGGGTGCAATGCCAAGATAAAGCATCCAGCCGAAAGAAATTTGATGTCGTGTCATGCAAGCCCCGTTCTGAGGAAATCAACTGACACAGGGTCTGACGCCGCGATGTTGACGAACCCTTTCGCGCTCGCGCAAAAGAACTTCAAATTGTTCGCATTTTTGAAACGGATTGCGGGGCGGGAAGGGGCGCGCTAAGAGGTGCGTCTTGATATCAAAGCGCAAAATGACGAAGGGATGACGCCATGGCCGGCCACTCCAAATGGGCAAATATTCAACACCGCAAGGGACGGCAGGACAAGCTGCGCTCCAAGCTGTTCTCCAAGCTCGCCAAGGAAATCACCGTCGCCGCCAAGATGGGCGACCCCGATCCCGACAAGAACCCGCGCCTGCGCCTTGCGGTGAAAGAAGCCAAAAGCCAGTCCGTCCCGAAGGACGTGATCGAGCGCGCGATCAAGAAATCCCAGGGCGGCGACGCCGAGAATTACGACGAAATCCGCTACGAGGGCTACGGGCCCGGCGGCGTCGCGGTGATCGTGGAGGCGATGACAGACAACAAGAACCGCACTGCTTCCACCGTGCGTTCGACCTTTTCCAAGAACGGCGGAAACCTCGGTGAGACGGGCTCGGTCGGCTTCATGTTCGAGCGCAAGGGCCAGGTGACCTATCCAGCGGAGGTCGGCGACGCGGACACCGTCATGATGGCCGCAATCGAGGCCGGCGCGGAGGATTGCGAAAGCTCAGAAGACGGCCACATCATCACCTGCGCCGACACCGATCTGAACGCGGTCTCCACGGCGCTCGAGGCGGAGCTGGGCGAATCCGAGTCGACCAAGCTGATCTGGCAGCCGACAACCACGACCGAGCTGGATCTGGAAGGCATGACCAAGCTTATGAAGTTGATCGACGCCCTTGAGGACGACGACGACATCCAGAACGTAACGGCCAATTTCGAGGCGTCCGACGAGGTGATGGCCCAGCTTTAGATCAGCGGGTCGCATCTGGACAACGGGATCAAGGGCGTGGCGCTGGCCGCGCCCTTTTCGTCACAATTCCTGGATCAGGCTGGCGCGCGCCGCGGCCTTGATAGCGCGCGTGAGCGGCGCAAGCGGGCCTGCGGCATAGCGGGCCACCTGCCAATACAGCGGCGTATCGAGCGGTGTCTCAGTCAGCTTGCATAGTGCGCCGCGCGCGAGCGCGTCCCGCAGAAGCGGCTCGGGATTCATGCCCCAGCCCATGCCCAACGACGCGGCCTCGATGAAGCCTTGGGAGGACGCGAAGTGATGCGTGGGAAGCGTCACTGGCGTGCCGGCCATTCCCGTGGCCCAATCGCGTTGCAGTCGGTCTTTGCGGTTGAAGGTCAGCGCTGGTGCGCGCGAAAGGGCTTCGGCCGTGACCCCTTTGGAAAAGTGCCTCTCGACAAATTCCGGGGAGGCGGTGGCGTAGTACCGCAGGGCGCCGAGCGCGTGGCTGTCACAGCCCTGCACCGGACCGGGGTGCCCGGTGACCGCGGCCGCCACCTCGCCCGAACGCAGCCAGTTCGCGGAATGATCCTGATCGTCAATGACGAGGTCGAAGAGAAAGCCATCGGTCTCAGCCAGCGCAGGCAGCATCCATGTGGCCAGGCTATCGGCATTGGCCGCGAGCCGGAGTGGCGTGTTTTCCGCGGGCGCACTGTCGAGCAGGCCCGCCTCCATCAAGCGCACGGCGTCCGCATGTGCCGCCAGTCGCGCACCGGCAGGCGTTGCTGTGCAGGGCTGACCGCGAAGGATCAAGACGGCTCCGACCCGGTTCTCCAATGCCTTGATGCGCTGGGAGACTGCGGATTGGGTGATATTGAGAGCCCCCGCCGCACCGTCGAAGCTGCCGGTTTTCAGAACCGCGGAAAGCGCATCGAGCTGGGTGTAATCAAGCATAAGAAAGTCTTATCAGGAATTAGAGGTATAAGTTTGAGTTACCATGGCAGGTATCTTAATTCGGGCCAAGTGTTCAATCGGAGGCCCGAGAATGGCCACCTTCCTCGCAGGCTTTGCACTGAGCTTTTCGCTGATCCTCGCCATCGGGGCGCAGAACGCTTTTGTGCTGCGCCAAGGGCTGCGGCGGGAGCATGTCGGTCTTTGCGTCGCAGTGTGCGCGTTCTCGGACGCTGTGCTGATCGCGACCGGGGTTATCGCCTTTGGCTGGTTGTCAGAGGTGATGCCGATGCTCGGCCCGGTGCTGCGCTACGGCGGCGCGGCCTTCCTTTTGGCCTACGGCGCGCTGTCCTTTCGCAATGCGTGGCGCGGGGGCGAGGCACTTGAGACCTCGGGCGAAGCCCGCTCGAACCCGTGGAAGATCGTGGCGACGCTGTTGGCGCTCACTTGGCTGAACCCGCATGTCTACCTTGACACGGTGATCCTGATCGGCTCCATCGCGGCGCAATATGGCGAGCAGCGTTTCGTGTTCGGGGCGGGTGGAGTCCTGGCCTCGGCCACATTCTTCATCATGCTGGGCTATGGCGCCCGGCTGCTTGCGCCGTTCTTTGCCAAGCCGGTCGCGTGGCGCATTCTGGACGTCGTCGTCGGGCTGACGATGTGGGCCATCGCGGCGGGTCTGCTGCTGAAAGGATAGGGCTTGCGCCCCGCTGCGCGAGCGGGTCAGGTGGCGCAATGGCTTCTCAGCAAAACCGGCCCGTTGCGGGCGTCCTTTGGATGCTGGTGACGGGCGTTATGTTCGTCTGCGTGACCGCGGTGGTGAAATATGTGGGCGACAGCCTGCCCGCCGCGCAGGCGGCGTTTCTGCGCTATCTGCTGGGGCTGGTCTTCCTGATCCCGATGATCAAGCCGATCCGTGCGGCGCGCCTGACTTCGTGGGAGCTGAAGATGTTTGGCTTTCGCGGCGCGGTTCATACGGTTGGGGTGACCTTGTGGTTCTACGCGATGACCAAGATCTCCATCGCGGAGGTCACGGCGATGAACTACCTCTCACCGGTTTATGTGACCCTCGGAGCCGCGCTATTCCTTGGCGAAAAGCTTGCATTGCGTCGGATCATGGCGGTGGCCATGGCCCTTGTCGGGGCAATGATCATCCTGCGGCCCGGCTTTCGGGAGCTCAGTTCCGGCCATTTCGCCATGCTGTTCACAGCCGTGATGTTCGCCGGTAGCTACCTGTCGGCCAAGGTGATGGCGGACAAGGTGTCGCCCGCGGTCGTGGTGGGGATGCTCTCGATCACGGTCACCATCGGGCTGGCCCCCTTGGCGGCGATGGTCTGGGTCACACCCACCTTGGCGCAGCTTGGTTGGATGTTCCTGTTGGCGATCTTCGCAACGGCGGGCCACTACTCGATGACGTTGGCCTTCGCGGCGGCCCCTGTCACCGTGACCCAGCCGGTGACGTTTCTGCAGCTGGTCTGGGCGGTCGCGCTCGGTGCGTTGGTATTTGGAGAAGGGATTGATGCGTGGGTCATTCTGGGCGGTGTCGTAATCCTTGGCTCGGTCAGCTTCATCACGTGGCGCGAGCATGTGTTGAAGAAAGCGTTGGGGGCGGCGGAGGTGTAGCAGAGCGACCTTGCTGCACACTCTAGTTGCCGGTCGTAGCGGCGCTGCAGAGTTGAAAACGCAACTCTTTTATTGATTGACGAGTCAATCAAAATCCCGCTACGGCTGAGCCATGCCGAAGCTGGGAATGGAACCGATCCGACGTGAAGCGCTTGTGGCCGCCACTATTGCGGAGGTGGGGGCGGCAGGATCCCTGGACGTCACCGTGGCGTCGATCTCGAAACGCGCCGGGGTATCGTCGGCGTTGGCGCATCACTACTTCGGCGGCAAGAGCGAGATATTCCTCGCCGCGATGCGCCACATCCTGCGCGGGTTCGGGGCAGAGGTGCGCAGCCGACTCGACCATGCCGCCACGCCAAGGGCGCGGCTGGAGGCGATCATCGCCGCAAGCTTCGCGGAAAGCTGCTTTGACCCCGGCGTGATCTCGGCCTGGCTAAATTTCTACGTGCAGGCCCAGCAAAGTGACGAGGCCATGCGGCTGTTGACCGTGTATCAACGCCGCTTGCGCTCCAACCTGCTATTCGCGTTGCGTCCCCTCACGCGCGCGCCCGAAGCGCAGGCCGAAGCGATCGCCGCGATGATTGACGGGCTTTATATCCGCGCGGCCCTTGGTGCGCCGCGCGACCGCGACCCGGTCGAACTGATCATGGCGCAGGCCGCGCCGCATCTGGAGAGCTGAGATATGGCCCCGAACTTCCTGATCTTCATGGTCGACCAGCTGAATGGCACGCTGTTTCCGGACGGGCCTGCCGACTGGCTGCACGCGCCGAACTTGAAGAAGCTCGCAGCGCGGTCCACGCGGTTCAAGAACGCCTACACCGCCTCGCCGCTGTGCGCGCCGGCGCGGGCGTCGTTCATGTCGGGCCAGTTGCCGTCGCGCACGGGGGTCTATGACAATGCGGCGGAATTCTCGAGCGCGATCCCGACCTTTGCGCACCATCTGCGGCGCGCGGGCTATCAGACCTGCCTGTCGGGCAAGATGCACTTTGTCGGCCCCGACCAGCTGCACGGGTTCGAAGAGCGGCTGACCACCGATATCTACCCCGCCGACTTTGGCTGGACCCCGGATTACCGCAAGCCCGACGAGCGAATCGAGTGGTGGTATCACAACATGGGGTCGGTGACCGGCGCGGGCGTGGCCGAGATTACCAACCAGATGGAATATGACGACGAGGTCGCCTACCACGCGACGCGCAAGATCTACGACCTGTCGCGCGGGGCCGATGCGCGGCCGTGGTGCGTGGTTGCGAGCTTCACCCACCCCCATGATCCGTATGTGGCGCGGAAGAAATACTGGGACCTGTATGAGGATTGCGCGCATCTGCTGCCGGAGGTGGGGCCGATTGCGTATGAGGCGCAGGACGCCCATTCCAAACGCATCCTCGATGCCAATGACCGCGACAATTACAACATCACCGAAGACCACATCCGCACCGCGCGGCGGGCCTACTTCGCCAATATCTCCTACCTGGATGACAAGGTGGGCGAGGTTATGGCCGCGCTGGAGGCGACCCGGCAGGAGGCCACGATCCTGTTCGTCTCGGACCATGGCGATATGCTGGGCGAGCGGGGGCTGTGGTTCAAGATGAGCTTCTACGAGGGCTCGAGCCGGGTGCCTCTGATGGTGGCTTCACCCGACATGGAGGCGGGGCTGGTGGAGGCGCCGGTCTCCAACATCGACGTGTGCCCGACCCTGTGCGATCTGGCGGGCGTGGATATGTCGGAAGTGATGCCGTGGACGGACGGGGTGTCGCTGGCGCCCTTGGGCCGGGGTGAGGCGCGCGACGCGCCGGTGGCCATGGAATACGCGGCGGAGGCGAGCTACGCGCCGCTGGTCTCGCTGCGCTACGGCAAGTGGAAGTTCAACCGCTGTGCGCTGGATCCAGACCAGCTGTTCGACCTCGAGGCTGATCCCCATGAGCTGAGCGACCTGGCGAGCGATCCGGCCCATGCGGGCACGCTGGCGGCGCTGCAAGCCAAGGCGGAGGCGCGTTGGGATCTCGACAGTTTTGACGCCGATGTGCGCCATAGCCAGGCGGGGCGCTGGGTGGTCTACGAGGCGCTGCGGCAAGGCGGTTACTACCCGTGGGATTACCAGCCGCTGCAAAAGGCGTCCGAGCGCTACATGCGCAACCACATGGACCTCAACGTGCTCGAAGAGAGCCAGCGTTTCCCGCGGGGCGAGTGAGATGTTGATGCTTTACGGACGCGCGACCTCGTCGAATGTGCAGGCGGTGTTGTGGGCGCTCGAGGAGATGGGCCTCGACTATACACGTCTCGACTATGGCGAAGGCTTCGCGCCGCTGGACACGCCCGATTATCTGGCACTGAACCCCCATGGGCTGATCCCTGTGCTGCGCGAGGGCGATGTCGCGATCTGGGAAAGCTGTGCGATCCTGCGCTATCTGGCCGCCCGCCATGGCGGAGACGCGTTCTGGCCCGCCGATCCGCTGGCGCGTGCGCAGGTGGATATGTGGGCGGAATGGGCCAAGCGCGACGTGGCCGAAGGTTTTACCGGGCCGGTGTTCTGGCAGGTGGTGCGCACGCCCAAGGCGCGCTGGGACCACGCGGCGATTGCGCAGGCCGTCGCGACGTTGGAGATGCATCTGGCCAAGGCCGAAGCGCGGCTGGCCCATCAGGACTACCTGTGCGGCGACAGTCTGACGCTGGCCGATATCGTCTTTGGCCATGTCCTGTACCGCTATTTCGACATCGAGATTGACCGCGCGCCGCTGCCCCATCTGCGGCGCTACGCGGACCGGCTGGCCGAACGGCCCGCCTACAGACACTGCGTGATGGTCTCTTACGAGACCTTGCGCGATACCATTTGAAGGAGAGGTCCATGACCCAAGACGCTCAACCCACGGCCAGCCACTTCATAGGCGGTGCCTATGTCGAGGATACGGCCGGCGCGCCGATCGAATGCATCTATCCCGCCACCGGCAAGGTGATCGCGACGCTGTATGAGGCGACGCCGGATATTATTGAACGCGCGCTGAATTCTGCCCGCGAGGGACAGAAAATCTGGGCCGCGATGACCGGGACGGAGCGGGGCCGTGTGCTGCGCCGGGCCGCCTTGATCATTGAAGACCGAAATCGCGAGCTGTCCGAGTTGGAGACGCTCGACACCGGCAAACCGATGTCGGAGACGTTGTATGTCGATGCGACGTCGGGGCGCGAGGCGCTGGAATATTTCGGCGGCCTCGCAGGCGCGTTGACCGGCGAGCATATCCAGCTGGGCGGTGGCGATTTCGTCTACACGGTTCGCGAGCCGTTGGGCGTCTGTGTGGGCATTGGCGCGTGGAACTACCCCACGCAGATCGCCTGCTGGAAAGGCGCGCCTGCGCTGGCCTGTGGCAACTCGATGATCTTCAAGCCGTCCGAGACGACGCCGCTGTGCGCGTTGAAAGTGGCAGAGATCCTGCACGAGGCGGGCCTGCCTGCGGGCGTCTACAACGTGATCCAGGGCCGCGGCGCGGTGGGGGCGGCGCTGGTGACCGATCCGCGCGTGGCGAAGGTGTCGCTCACCGGATCGGTGCCCACGGGCCGAAAGGTCTATGCCGCTGCAGCCGAAGGCATGAAGCATGTGACGATGGAGCTGGGCGGCAAATCCCCGATGATCGTATTTGACGACGCCGATGTGGAAGATGCGGTCTCTGGCGCGATCCTGGGGAATTTCTATTCGTCCGGCCAGGTCTGTTCCAACGGGACGCGGGTTTTCGTCCAGAAGGGCATCAAGGAGGCGTTTCTCAAGCGCCTGGCCGAGCGGCTAAAGGACGTCGTCATGGGCGACCCGCTGGACGAGGCGGTGAATTTTGGGCCGATGGTGAGCAGCAACCAAATGAATATCGTGCTGGGCTATATCAACAAGGGCGTCGATGAGGGCGCCCGGCTGGTGGCGGGCGGCAAGATGGCGCAGCGCGACGGCTACTTTATCGAGCCCACCGTCTTTGCCGATGTGACCGACGACATGACCATCGCGCGCGAGGAAATCTTTGGCCCCGTCATGTCGGTGCTGGATTTCGAGACCGAGGACGAGGTGATGGCGCGGGCCAATGCGACGGAGTTCGGACTGGCAGCGGGGGTGTTCACCCGCGATCTGACCCGAGCGCACCGGGTCGTGGCCGGGTTCGAGGCGGGCACCTGCTACATCAACACCTACAATCTGGCCCCGGTGGAGGCACCTTTTGGCGGCTCCAAGGCCAGCGGGGTGGGGCGTGAGAATTCGAAAGAGGCGATCAACCACTACTCGGAGGTGAAATCCGTCTACGTCGGTATGGGGCCTGTGGAAGCGCCGTTCTAGGCGCGGGGGAAGGCCCGTCGACGGGCCTTGAAGGCTCTTGGAAGAGCCTTTGGAGCAAGGATCAGATGGAAGCGGATTTTGTGATTGTTGGCGCGGGCTCTGCCGGCTGCGCCATGGCATATCGGCTGTCGGAGGCCGGGTGCTCGGTTATCGTCATCGAGCATGGCGGCACCGATTGGGGGCCGTTCATCCAGATGCCCGGCGCGCTGTCCTTCCCGATGAACATGGCACGCTACGATTGGGGCTACCGCTCGGAGCCGGAGCCGCATCTGAACAACCGCCAGCTTGCGACGCCGCGCGGCAAGGTGATCGGCGGCTCCAGCTCGATCAATGGGATGGTCTATGTGCGCGGCCATGCGGGCGATTTCGACTACTGGGCCGAGCAGGGCGCGGATGGCTGGTCCTATGCGGATGTGCTGCCCTACTACAAGCGGATGGAGAACTGGACCTCTGGCGGGCGCGGGGGGGACCCTGCGTGGCGCGGCACCGACGGCCCACTGCATGTGACGCGCGGCCCGGGGAAGAACCCGCTGACCCAGGCCTTTATCGATGCGGGCGTGCAGGCGGGCTACCCGATGACCGAGGATTACAATGGCCAGCAGCAGGAGGGCGTGGGCCCCTTTGATGCGACCATCAAGGACGGCGTGCGCTGGTCGGCGGCGAACGCCTATCTGCGACCCGCGTTGAAGCGCGACAACTGTACCTTGGTCAATGCGCTCGCGCGCAAGGTGGTAATGCGTGATGGTCGTGCGACCGGGGTCGAGGTGTCTCGCCGGGGGCGGGTCGAAGTGATCGAGGCCCGCGCCGAGGTGATCCTGGCGGCTTCCTCCATCAACTCTCCCAAGCTGCTGATGCTGTCAGGCATTGGCCCCGCGGCGCATTTGGCCGAACACGGGATCGAGGTCGTGGCGGATCGGCCCGGCGTTGGGCAGAACCTGCAGGATCATCTGGAGCTCTACATTCAGATGGCGGCCTCGAAACCGGTGAGCCTCTATCGCTACTGGAACATCCCGGGCAAGGGGTTCGTCGGCACCCAGTGGCTGCTGGCCAAGCTGGGGTTGGGGGCGTCGAACCAGTTTGAAAGCGGCGGCTTTATCCGCTCGGCGGCGGGGATCCGGTACCCGGACATCCAGTTCCACTTTCTGCCCATTGCCGTGCGCTACGACGGACAGGCGGCAGCGGATGGGCACGGCTATCAGGCCCATGTCGGCCCGATGCGCTCGAAGTCGCGTGGGCAGGTCACGCTGCGTTCGGCCAACCCGGGCGAGGCCCCGAAGATCGAGTTCAACTACATGTCCCATCCCGATGATTGGGAGGAGTTCCGCACCTGTATCCGCCTGACCCGCGAGATCTTCGGCCAGGAGGCCTTTGCGCCCTATGCCAAGCACGAAATCCAGCCGGGCGCCGATGTGCAGACCGACGCAGAGCTGGACGCTTTTATCGCCGAGCACGCCGAAAGCGCATACCATCCTTGCGGCACCGCCCGCATGGGGCGCGCCAACGATGCGATGGCAGTTGTCGATCCAGAGTGCCGGGTGATCGGCGTGGAGGGCTTGCGGCTGGCCGACAGCTCTATCTTCCCGCGCATCACCAACGGCAATCTCAATGCGCCGTCGATCATGGTGGGCGAGAAGGCCGCAGATCACATTCTGGGCCGCGATCCACTGGCGCGCGACAATGCAGAGCCATGGGTGCACCCGAACTGGCGCACGGCGCAGCGATAGGGGAACCGTTCGGGGCAATGCGGCGTTGGGTGCCATGCTTAACTGAGGAGCCCTCCCCATGATCCCTGTCCCGCCCAAAGCAATCCTGTTCGGCTCAATCGGCACCATTGTCGAGACGTCCCATATCCAGCGCGACGCCTTTAATGCGGCCTTCAAGGAGGCCGATCTGAACTGGGAATGGGAAGAGGACGAATACCGCGCCATGCTGGGCGTGCCCGGGGGCAAGGGCCGCATCCAGCGCTATGCGGATGAGCATGGGGTGAAGGTGGATGTGGACGCCCTGCATCGGCGCAAATCTGAAATCTTTCAGGAAAAGATCGCCCTTGGGCTGGAGCTGCGACCCGGCGTCGCCGCCGTGATCTACGCGGCGCAGGAAGCGGATGTGAAGCTCGGCTTTGTCACGACGACCTCGCAGGCCAATATCCGCGCCATCTTCGACGGGCTCGGCAGCACCGTGACCCGTGACATGTTCGACTTCGTGGGCGCGGCCGTGATGGTCGGCGTCGGCAAGCCCGCCCCGGATATCTATCGCCACGCCCTGGAGGTGCTGAACCTCGATGCCTCCGACGCCATCGCGATCGAGGACACGCCGCCCGCCGCCGAAGCAGCCATCCGCGCGGGGATCGAGACACTGGCCTTCCCCGGGGCCTATGTCGATGCACCATTTGGCGGTGTGTATGACACGACCGACCACCTGACGCCCGAAGCCTTTGGGCTTGAGCCGGGATTGAAACTGGCCTCTTGAGCGATCTCCGCTGCGCAGGAACGAAATGAGAACGGGCCTTTCCTAGCGGGCCCGTTCGCGCTATCTTGCCCGCTATGAGCAGTTACAACGAAGATGACGCGTTCGAGGCGGCAGCCGCGCCCCGTGGCGGCGGATTGGCCGCCCGCGCGATGGGCGCGGCGATGGAGGCCCGCACGGCCCCCTATCTCGACGGGTTGAACCCGGCACAGCGCGAAGCGGTCGAGACGCTCGACGGCCCGGTCCTGATGCTGGCGGGCGCGGGGACCGGCAAGACCAAGGCGCTGATGTCACGTGTTGCGCATCTAGTCCTTTCTGGTCGCGCACGAACGGATGAAATACTTGCCGTTACATTTACAAACAAAGCAGCCAAGGAAATGAGAGTTCGGCTAGAGAAAGAGCCATTCGGAATTCCGACACCAATGAGATGGATGGGCACATTCCATTCGATCTGCGTGAAGCTGCTGCGCCGCCATGCGGAACTTGTGGGGCTGAAGTCGAACTTCACAATCCTCGATACCGACGACCAGATCCGGCTGCTCAAGCAGCTCATCGTGGCTGAAGGCATCGACGACAAACGCTGGCCTGCCCGGATGCTGGCGGGGCTGATTGATCAATGGAAAAACCGCGCCTGGACGCCTGATGCGCTGCCCGCGTCCGAGGCGGGCGCATACAACCACATGGGGGGCGTGCTTTACGCCCAGTATCAGGAGCGACTGAAGACGCTGAACGCCTGCGATTTCGGCGACCTGTTGTTGCACATGGTGACAATCTTCCAGACCCACGAGGACGTGCTGGCGCAGTATCAGCGCTGGTTCCGCTACATTCTGGTCGACGAGTATCAGGACACCAACGTCGCTCAGTACATGTGGCTGCGGCTTCTGGCGGCGGGGCACAAGAATATTTGCTGTGTGGGCGATGATGACCAGTCGATCTACGGCTGGCGCGGCGCCGAGGTGGGCAACATTTTGCGCTTCGAGAAAGACTTTGAAGGCGCGAAAATTGTCCGATTGGAACAAAACTACCGCTCGACCGAGCATATCCTTGCCGCAGCCTCTGGCGTGATCGCGGGCAACAAAGGGCGGCTCGGCAAGACGCTGTTTACCGAGGCGAAAGGTGGCGAGAAGGTCCGTCTGATCGGCCATTGGGACGGCGAGGAAGAGGCGCGTTGGATCGGCGACGAGATCGAGGCGATGCGGGGCGGCACCCGCGGCATGGACCCGATCGGGCTCAATTCCATGGCGATCCTGGTGCGCGCATCCCACCAGATGCGCAGTTTCGAGGATCGGTTCCTGACGATCGGGCTGCCCTACCGCGTGATCGGCGGGCCGCGCTTCTACGAGCGGTTGGAGATCCGCGATGCGATGGCCTATTTCCGGCTGATCGTCAGCCCAAGCGATGATCTGGCGTTCGAGCGGATCGTGAATACGCCGAAGCGCGGTTTGGGCGACAAGGCGGTGCAGAAAATCCAGATGATGGCGCGCACGAACGGCGTGTCGCTCGTGGACGGCGCGCGACTGCTGCTCGAGACGAAAGGTCTGGGCGGAAAGGGGGCTGTCGAACTGGGCAAGCTGCTTGACGGGCTTGACCGCTGGGGTGCGGCCGCCCGCGTGGGTGAAATGTCGCATATTGAAGTGGCCGAGATGGCTCTGGAGGAGAGCGGCTACACCGAAATGTGGCAAAATGACAAAACGCCCGAGGCCCCCGGGCGGCTCGACAACCTCAAGGAACTGGTCAAGGCGCTGGAAGAATTCGAGAATCTGCAAGGGTTTTTGGAGCATATCGCGCTGGTGATGGACAATGATAGCGAGGACGCGACCGAGAAGGTCTCGATCATGACCTTGCACGCGGCCAAGGGTCTGGAGTTTCCGGCGGTGTTCCTGCCGGGCTGGGAGGATGGCTTGTTCCCCTCGCAACGCTCGATGGATGAGAGCGGCCTGAAGGGGCTCGAAGAGGAGCGCAGGCTCGCCTATGTCGGCATCACCCGGGCCGAAAAGCTGTGCACGATCTCATTCGCGGGCAATAGGCGCGTGTATGGCCAATGGCAAAACGCCCTGCCGTCGCGGTTCATTGATGAGCTGCCCGAAGATCATGTCGAGGTCCTGACGCCGCCGGGGCTTTATGGCCATCAGGGCGGGATGATGGGGCAGGCCTCCCCGGTGATGCAGGCGGCGGAAAGCGATCTGCACGAAGCGGCGGCCAAGGCCAATGTCTACAACTCCCCCGGCTGGCGTCGGCTGCAGGAACGCCAGGGCGCGCGGGGGCTGTCTCAGCCATCGGAAAGCAAGAATATGGTGATCGACGCGCAGGCCGTTTCGGCCTTCACGGTCGGTGACCGGGTGTTTCACCAGAAATTCGGCTACGGCTCGATCGAGGCGGCAGAGGGCGACAAGCTGGACGTGGCCTTCGACAAGGCAGGCACGAAGAAGGTCGTTGGCAAGTTTCTTGTCGCGGCAGAAGCCGCAGGCGACACGCCGTTCTAACAGGGGAAGGGGATTGCGAAGGCTTCCCCGCAATCGCCACTTTCAGGTCAGGAGGTCCGTCTGCGCAGGTGGATCAGCGCGAGCCCCGAGAGCAATAGAAGGCCACCCGCCGGCAGGGGAACGGGCTCTGGCTCATTGTCGTCGCCGGACGTGCCCTTGGTCCACAAGCTGACATGGGAGATACCCTTATCGACCGTCCAATCCCAGGACGTGTCTTTGGTGGACACTAGAAACGCACCAAATCCTTTGGCGGTTTTCAGGGCGATGAAGGCGTGCTCAAACGCGCTCAGATCGGCGAAGATCTTTCCTCCGGTCGAGCTGCCGATGGCGGCAAGTCCAGTGTTGAAATTGAAGTCGTCGCCACTGGACCCGGCATCATATTTTTGGTGCAGTCCCCAACCCTTCATGCCCAAGACGAAGGAATTGGCATCGAGGCCATTCGCATCGTTCAACCCAGTGAAACACTCGGCTTTCGTCGACGTCGTCAACGTGAACGTCGCAGAAGGGTCACCGTTCGGTTTGGTTGTTGAACACTCATCGATGCCAACGGTCGTTGCACCCGCGATCGATGAGAAGCACATGGCCATTAAGGCTGCCAGGAAGCCCTTGTAAGTCGTACGCACTCTTAAATCCCCACACATTAACCATGTTTGATTAGCACAAAAATGCGCCTACTTCAATTGAATTGGGCTCTTGGCCTAATGCACGGCGGTTGAACGAGTTTTCGACGCCGGGGTTCAGGCTGTCCGACCGTAGAAGCCCAACTGTTCCGACTCAGTGAACTTCGCGCCCGGCTGCTCGTAATAGGTCAGCACGGCGATCATGCGCGGCGTGTCGCCTTCGACCGGGGTAACCCTATGGGGCGTGTTCACGCCCCGAAAGACATTGAGTGTGCCGGGGACGACCGACATCTGCCGCATCTCTGGGTCATCGCCCGCCAGCAATCGCGCAA
Organism: Litoreibacter ponti; assembly: GCF_003054285.1. NCBI lineage: Bacteria > Pseudomonadati > Pseudomonadota > Alphaproteobacteria > Rhodobacterales > Roseobacteraceae > Litoreibacter > Litoreibacter ponti. The sequence goes on along the minus strand of NZ_QBKS01000002.1, from coordinate 79,703 downwards.
CACCATCGTAATTCGGGTCCTCCGCGCTGCGCAGGTCAGTGCGGTATTCGAACATGCCGCCGCGCTCGGGCGCCTGCAGCAACAAGGTCACGGTGAACTCAGAGCGGTCGAAATGCCAGTTCAGGGCCTGTCCATCGGCGTAGCGCATCACGTTGAAGGCGGCGAGGGGGTCGTCCATCGGGTAGAGCGCAGGCTTGCCCATCACTTCTGCGAGGAATCGCTGCAGCGGCGCCCAGTTATAAATCTTTTCGACGACCGATCCTGTGAGCTGGTCATTGCACAGCGTGTTGTTGGAGGTCTGGAACAGCCGCAATGCCGGGTGGTCATCCGGCAAACCCGGCACGGATTTCTTGAAGTAGACGTTGTGCTCGCGCGCGTGGTTGAAGCTTTCGCGGTCCATCTTTGGCGTGTGCGCGCGTGCCTCTGCCGCCGCGTGTTCAGGGCGCAGGAAACCATCCAAATTGAACATGCCGTCGCGTGCCATCTCGGCCTTGCAGCGCTCGACAAGTGCCGCATAGGCCGCGCTATCCGGGCGGTCCAGCGGGAACGTTTCAAGGTCGAGATAGGTGTCCATCAAATCTCCAGAAGCGGATAGAGCGACGCCATCAACAGTAGCGCCATCGAGATGTTGAAGATGCGCAGACGGGTCGGGTTGGTCAAGACGCGCCGCATCTGCTGGCCGAGAACCGTCCAGGTGGACACGGACGGGCCGTTGATCGCGCCGAAGATCATCGCAACCAAGGCCACGGCGGCCAGCGAGCGGTCCGGCGCGTAGAGCGTTATGGCCGTCAGCGCCATCGCCCATGCCTTGGGATTGACCCATTGGAACGCGGCGGCCTGCAGGAATGTCATCGGCGTGCCGCCCGCCTCACCCTGTTTGGGCGGCGCGGCGTTGGCGATTTTCCACGCAAGCCACGTCATGTAAACCGCGGACGCCAGTTTCAGGATTGTGTGGCTGACGGGGTAACGGTCGAAGACCTGCACCAGGCCGATGCCAACAAGAAACACCATCAGCACGAAGCCAAGCGCGATCCCCAGCATATGCGGAATAGTGCGGCGGAAGCCGAAATTGGCGCCCGAGGCCATCAGCATCAGGTTGTTCGGCCCCGGCGTGATGGACGAGACAAAGGCGAAGGCGGCGAGGGCGGTGAAAATCTCAAAAGTCATGGAGCGAAATTAGGCGCGATCCCGCGCCATGGGATTGCGTTTTGGCGGCGAATGCGAGTAAGTTTGCAACTTATGAGCGATCTTGATCAAATCAACGAAAAGATATTGCGCGAGCTGTCCAGCGACGGGCGCATCTCGAATCTGGAGCTTGCCGAACGGGTCGGCCTGTCGCCCTCGGCCTGCCTGCGGCGCGTGCAGGAGCTGGAGCGCCGCGGGATCATCAAGGGCTACCGCGCCGTCCTTGACCGCAGCCAACTTGGCGCGGGCTTCGTGGCTTATGTGGCCGTAGGGCTGTCGGATCATTCCAAGCAGCGCCAGGAGGCGTTCGAGCGGTCGATCTCGCGCAGCCCGGAGGTGCGCGAGTGTCACAACATCACCGGCACGATTGAGTACCTTCTGCGGGTCGAATGTGCGGACCTCGCGACCTACAAAATCTTTCACACGGATGTCCTCGGCGCGCTCACCGGCGTCAATGCGATCACATCCTATGTGGTGATGGGATCTCCCAAGGACGAGCGCGCCTGAGACGAGGCACAAAAAAAGCGGTGATGCGGGGAGGAGGTGGCATCACCGCTCTTAATGTGGCGAACCCGAACCGGGGAGGACGGTGGGCCCGCATGTACGGAGCTACCTCGGGAGGAGGTGAAGTAACTCCGATCTGGTCAGTGGCGGCCCCTAAGGGAGGAGGAAGGAGCCGCCACCAAAGCACGTTCCGGCTTAAGGGAGGAGGAAAGCCGGAGGCGCGAACTTAGTTCTTGTAGGCCGCCTCGTAGGCGATCGATTTCAGGTTGGCGCGGGACAGACCGAGGTCGGCCAGCTCGCGGTTGGACAGGGTGCGCAGCTCGTCCAGGGTGGTCTTGTAGACGCGGTACTGGGCGTAGCGGGTTGCGAGGTCGTCTTTGTAGGACACCAGCCGCTCCAGGATGGAGGGGGCGGTGCGGACATTCGAGTTGTAAGCCATATTACATGCCTTTCCGGTTATGGGGCGGGGTGGCGATCCACCGTGCCCCGTTGCTTGACCCAAGAATTAAGTGTTTGCTGCGCTGCAACAAGACTCAGTCTCGTCAATGCTGCCATGCAGCAATTGCATGGCTTAAGTTGTTGATTTCCTTACTTAACGTTAACCTGAATTGTAACGGTTTTGTGAGGCTCTTCGGCTCTGCTGAAGCGAGTGGCGGCCTGCCCAAGCCTTGTGCGGTTTATGAACGTCTGCGTCATTTGTGGGGGCGGGGTTGCCCTCGGCGCGCGGCCACGCCACTTAGGCAGAGCACGCCTCTCTATAATATAGGACATCCAAGAATGACCGTGACCCGTGACGCCATCCTCGACGCCCTGCGTGTCCTGACACTGCCCGATGGCGAGGATGTGGTCGCAAAGGACATGATCCGCGCGCTCGCGATCGACGGCGGCACGGTCCGCTTCGTGATCGAGGCCGCGCCCGAGATCGCCAAGCATCTCGAGCCGCTCCGCGCCGCCGCACAACAGATCGTCGAGCGGATGGAAGGGGTCGACAGCGCCTCCGTCCTGCTGACCGCCCATTCCGACAAGGCGCCGCCGAGCCTAGGCAAGGGGGGCGGCATGAAAGTTGGCCGCCACCCGGAACCGCAAGCAGGCCCGACCAAACCGTCGGGGGTGGCGCGCATCCTTGCTGTGGCGTCTGGCAAGGGGGGCGTGGGCAAATCGACCCTGTCGTCAAATCTGGCCGTGGCGCTGGCCAAGCAGGGGCGCAAGGTGGGCCTGCTGGACGCCGATATCTATGGCCCGTCGCAGCCGCGCATGATGGGGGTCAACAAGCGGCCCGCCAGCCCCGATGGCAAGACGATCATACCGCTGCATGCCCATGGCGTGACGATGATGTCCATCGGCCTGATGATGGACCCCGAAAAGGCCGTCGTCTGGCGTGGTCCGATGTTGATGGGTGCATTGCAGCAGATGCTGGGGCAGGTGGAATGGGGCGAGCTGGATGTGCTGATCGTGGATCTGCCCCCGGGCACAGGGGATGTGCAGCTGACTCTCTGCACCAAGTCAGAGCTGACCGGCGCCATCGTCGTCTCCACCCCGCAGGACGTCGCCCTCCTGGACGCCAAGAAGGCGTTGGACATGTTCAATACGCTCAAGACCCCGGTACTGGGGCTGGTCGAGAATATGTCCATGTATATCTGCCCCGATTGCGGGAAAGAGGCGCATATCTTCGGCCATGGCGGCGTGCGGGATGAGGCGCAGCGCCTTGGCCTGCCGTTTCTGGGTGAGATCCCGCTCGACATCGATGTGCGGCTCGCAGGCGACAACGGCACGCCGATTGCGGCGGGCGACGGGCCGGTGGCGGAGGCTTACGGCGTGCTTGCCAAGCGGCTGGTCGACGGCGGAATGGCTTGACGACAGGCCGGGCAGGGGCGTAAGCCCCGCCCAAGGCTGCAGATGGCCTGCCGTCCGCAAGGCCGCGCGCCTTTGGTGAACATCTGCTCTCAGACCGATCAGACCTTTATGTCCATGATGACGCGTAAGGGGATGGTAACGCGGGCCCCGTCAAACCTGTTTGCGTCACCCTGTATATATAGAGGTGATCCCTGATGACACTTACGAACCCTTTGCCTTCGGTCGAAGAGCTGAAAGCGCAGGCCAAACGGCTGCGCAGCCAATTGGCCGTTCTGAACACACCCATGTCCCATTCCCAGTCGCTAGAGCTTATGGCCCAGCAATACGGGCTGCGGGACTGGAATACGCTGCGGGCCAAAGCCTCGGCCCTGTCGAACCACCGCCCGCCCTGGGCGGTCGGGGACTTCGTGCGCGGCCGCTATCTGGACCAGCCCTGTGCCGGGCGGATCGTGGCGATGTCCGTGCGCGGCGATGGCCGCTACCAGATCAGCCTGCATCTGGACGAGGCCGTCGATGTGATCCCGTTCGAGGGCATGTCGAACTGGCGTCAGCGCATCAATGCCACGATGAGCGCGGTCGGGCTCAGCGTCGGGCGGCGCTCTGACGGGGTGCCCCATCTGGTGCTTGAGGCGTAGACCCTCCCATCTTCCAGACGAAGGCCGCGTTTTCACCAGCGCGGCCTTTTGACTCGTAGCCCTGTGGATAACTTGCGCAACGAATCAAAACCGGCTCAAAAGGCGGTGATTTGGGTGGGAATTCATGGGACGACCATGGGGTTTCACCCCATTTGCCAAGATTTATGGGAAAATATGGGAAAAAATCGAAAAAAGTTCAGCCACTATATGTTGTGTGTAGTCGGCGAGTTTCCGCTAGGTCGGCTAAAATTTGGCTAAAATCTACATCTGCTCACGAGGCTTCACCCTTGTGATACCGTCAGTTCCCATAAAAACCCATTGATTACCATAATGTCCCATGGCACAAAGTTCTCACGATAAAGCGAGCAACTAAAAACAAGGGGCACACAAGAACCCCACAGGCGACCGAAAAGGTTTCATACAGGCACTCACTTTATCGAACGACGTTGGACCCTGCGCGAGCAGACATCCCCCCAGGTGGCGCGGGTCCGACACTATCCCCGAAGTGGGACGAGGGCGGCGGGTTGATCAGTGGCAGCAGATCAACCCGCCGTTTCCCATTCCAGGGGTCGGAAATTGGTAAAGGGTGGCGCGTCACGTGGCACAACGGTTCAGAGGCGAAAGCGTCCACAAGGTGGACAGCAAGGGCAGGGTGTCTATCCCGGCCCTGTTTCGCCGTGTTCTGGAAGCCTCTGACCCTGCCTGGGCCGAGGGCCTGAGCCCCAACGTCGTCATCGTATACGGTGGCAAATCCCAAAATTACCTCGAAGCGTACACGCAACAGGCCATCAACGAGGTCGACGAGCGCATCGCGCGCCTGCCGCGCGGATCAAAGCCGCGCCGCGCGCTGGAACATCTGTTCAATGCGCAGTCCTTGCCCACGCAGACCGATGACACCGGCCGCCTGGTGCTTCCCGCAAAGCTGCGCGAGAAGGTCGGCATCACCGGCGAGGCGCTATTTGTCGCCATGGGTGACACGTTCCAGATCTGGGCGCCCGACGCGTTCGAGGCGCGCAACGCCGATATCGAAGACTGGCTGGACGCGCAGGGCGATGATTTCGACCCGCTCGAATTGCTGGAGATGGCCGACGTGCCATCCGCCTCGGAGTAGCCGATGCCCCCAGCCGCGCAGGATAGCCTTTCTGATGCGCCGCACCTGCCGGTCCTGATTGACGCCATTCTTGATCATGTATCTCCCACCGGTGTTTGGGTCGATGGCACCTTTGGCGCGGGCGGCTACACGCGCGCTTTCCTCGAGCGCGGGGCAGAGGTGATCGCGATTGACCGCGACCCGGCCGTGTTCGAGATGGCCGCCGGTTGGGCGGGCGACTTCCTCGGCCTGACCCTGAAGCGCGGCACGTTTTCCGAGCTCGACGCATTGGCCGGCGCGCCCGTGGATGGCGTCGTTTTGGATCTGGGCGTCTCGTCCATGCAGCTTGATCAGGCAGGACGCGGCTTTTCTTTCATGCAGGACGGCCCACTTGACATGCGCATGGGCCAAGATGGCCCGTCTGCGGCTGATTTGGTGAACTCGGCGTCCGAGGCGCTGCTGGCCGACATCCTGTTCCAATACGGCGAAGAGCGCGCATCGCGCCGCATCGCCAAGGCAATCATCGCCGCGCGTCCAATCGAAACCACCGCAGAATTGGTCGAAGTGATCGAGACGGTGCTGCCCAAGGGCAAGCCCGGCGGATCGCACCCCGCGACCCGCAGCTTTCAGGCAATCCGCATCGCGGTGAACGACGAATTTGGACAGCTTATCAGCGGCTTGGAGGCCGCGGAGCGCGCATTGAAGCCCGGCGGTGAACTGGCCGTGGTGACGTTCCATTCGCTCGAAGACCGGATCGTGAAGAAGTTTTTGCAAGGCCGCGCGGGCAAGACCGGCGGCGGCTCGCGATATGCGCCCGAGACGGAAACGGATGCCGCGACATTCACGCTGATCACCCGCAAGGCGGTGACGGCGGACAAGGACGAGCTGGCGCGCAACCCGCGGTCGCGCTCGGCAAAACTCAGGGTCGCGCGGCGCACGGATGCGCCCGCACGCGATCAAGGACGGTCAGGCCTCGGCCTGCCAAAACTCACAGGACAGGAGCTTTTTTGATGCGTGGACTTCTTTATACGGTGTCAGCCCTTGCGGTGATGGGGCTTGGCTATTGGGCGTATTACGAGAATTACGAAACACAGGAAGCCCTGCGCGAGGCCACCGGGCTGCAGCGCGAAATCGGCTCCTCGCGGGAGACGCTCTCGGTGCTGGCCGCTGAATGGGCCTACCTGAATCGCCCCGAGCGGCTGCGCGATCTGGCCGATCTGAACTTCCCCGATCTCGAGCTTCTGCCGATCACACCCGACCAGTTCGGCGAGGTCGAACAGGTGGCCTTCCCGTCCCCCGAGGCGGAGTTGGACCTCAACGAGATCCAAGGCGCCACCGACGTGCGCGGCAACTACCTTGCTGCTGACGGAGAAGACTACCCATGATTCGCACCCCGCTGCGCCCACTGGCGCGCATCCTGCAGGCCCGCCAGAAGGGCGAAAACCCCGACCGCATCGAGCGAGAGAACATCCGCCTGCGCCACGAAGAGATGCGCGACAAGGCCCGTGTGCGCGCCGAAAGCCGCCTGCTGTTCGTGGGCGTGATGTTCGTCATCGGCTTCTCGCTGGTCGGCGCGCGTATGACCGTGCTGGCCTCGTCGGAGGCGGTGGAGCCGCGTGCGTCGGTCTCCGGCAACTCCATCGTCGCGCAGCGCGCCGATATCGTGGATCGCAATGATCGAGTGCTCGCCACAAACCTGATCACTAATTCGCTCTATGCCCAACCGCATCTGATGATCGAGCCGAAAAAGGCCGCGGCAGAGCTGGTCAAGATTTTTCCCGACCTCAAGCTCGAAAAGCTGGAGAAGGATTTCACCGGAAAGCGCAAATTCCTCTGGGTGAAGAAAAAGCTCAGCCCCGAGCAGATGCAGGCCGTCCATGACATCGGCGAGCCCGGTTTGCTCTTCGGCCCGCGCGAGATGCGGCTTTATCCCAACGGCAAGCTTGCCGCGCACATTCTGGGCGGGGCCAGCTTTGGCCGCGAAGGCGTGCATTCCGCAGAAGTGATCGGCACCGCGGGTGTCGAGAAGGCCTTCGACGACTACCTGCGCGACCCGGCGATGGAAGGCGCACCGCTGCGCCTGTCGATTGACATGACGATCCAGGCGGCCTCGCGCGAAGTGCTCTATGGCGGCATGAAGCTGATGAACGCCAAGGGCGCTACCTCGGTGCTGATGGATGTGCACACGGGCGAGATCATCTCGATGATTTCCCTACCGGATTTCGACCCGAACACGCGCCCGCCCGGATTGCTGGAAGGCGACCCGAGTGACAGCCCGCTGTTTAACCGCGCGGTCCAAGGCGTCTACGAGCTGGGCTCGACCTTCAAGATCTTCGCCGCCGCACAGGCGCTCGAAATCGGACTGGTGAACCCGTCCACCATGATCAACACCAAGGGCCCGATGCAAAAGGGCCGGCACCGCATCCGCGACTTCCACAATTACGGCCCGCAGCTCAGCGTCACCGATATCATCGTCAAATCCTCCAACATCGGCACCGCGCGCATGGCGCTGGATATCGGCGCGAAGAGGCAGAAACAGTTCCTCGAACAGCTTGGCTTCTTCCATCCGACGCCTGTCGAGCTGGTCGAGGCCCCGGGCGCCAAGCCGCTTCTGCCAAAAAAGTGGCGCGATATTCACACCATGACGGTCAGCTACGGCCACGGCATGGCGGCCTCTCCTCTGCATCTCGCCGCAGCCTATGCCACGATGGTGAATGGCGGCACCAAGGTCACGCCGACCCTCGTCAAGCAGCACCGCACGGAGTCCGGCCCGCGGGTGATCTCCAAGCGGACCTCCGATCAGGCGCGGGTGATGCTGCGCGAAGTGGTCGAGCGCGGCACCGCGTCGTTTGCCCGCGTCAAAGGCTACGAGGTGGGCGGCAAGACCGGCACCGCCGACAAGCCCAAGCGCCGGGGCGGGGGCTACTACAAGGACAAGGTGATCGCGACTTTTGCCTCGGCCTTCCCGATGTCGGATCCGAAATATGTGCTGATCGTCACGCTGGACGAGCCATCGGAAAATTCCGGCGACAAGCCGCGCCGCACAGCAGGCTGGACCGCAGTGCCGGTGGCGGCAGAGATGATCCGCCGCACAGCGCCCCTTTTGGGCTTGCGGCCAAAGCTTGATCCGGGTGAATTAAGCGAAGTCGTCAACACGGCGTCCCGGTAAGCCATCTGGGGCGGGACCCCGGGAGCAGTCATGGCACGGCAAAGCGCAAGCTTGAACGATCTGGGGCTCACGGCCCAGGGCGGGGCGGAGGCCACGGTGACCGGCCTTTCGGTCGATAGCCGCGATGTGAAACCGGGCCATTTGTTCGCGGCTTTGCCGGGCTCGAAATTTCACGGCGCGGAGTTCATTAAATACGCCTTGCGGATGGAGGCGGGCGCGATCCTGACCGATCTCGACGGCGCGCGGATCGCCGAAGAGGAACTCGCCGCCTCGAATGCCGCCCTTGTAATCACCGAGGACCCGCGGCAGGCGCTGGCCTATGCCTCCGCCCTGTGGTTTGGCGCGCAGCCCTCGACCATGGTCGCGGTGACGGGCACGAACGGCAAGACCTCCGTGGCGAGCTTCGTGCGCCAGATCTGGCTGGAACTGGGGCTGGAGGCCGTCAATTTCGGCACCGCTGGGGTCGAAGGCGTCTACACCGCCGCCATGAGCCACACCACGCCGGAGCCGATCACGCTGCACAAGCTGCTGGCGGATATGGCGGGCAAGGGCGTCACCCACGCGGCGATGGAAGCGTCGAGCCATGGGCTCGAACAGCGCCGCCTCGACGGGGTGCATCTGGTGGCCGCGGGGTTTACGAACTTCACGCAAGACCACCTCGACTACCACGCAAGCTTCACTGAATATTTCAATGCCAAGGCCGGGCTGTTCCGCCGCGTTCTAGCCCAAGATGGCGTCGCCGTGATCAACATGGACGACCCACGCGGCGCTGATATGGCCGCAATTGCCAATGAGCGCGGGCACCGGTTGATGCGGGTGGGCAGCTCCGACAATTGCGATCTGCAACTTCTGGGCCAGCGCTTTGACGCCACGGGTCAGGACTTGCGCTTCGCTTTCGGCGGCGATGTGCATCAGGCGCGGCTTGATTTGATTGGGGGTTTCCAGGCCTCCAACATGCTGGTGGCAGCGGGTCTGGTGATCGGCGCGGGCGCGAAGCCTGCGGAGGTGTTTCAGACCCTGCCGATGCTCTCCACCGTGCGGGGCCGGATGCAAAAGGCCGCAACGCGCAGCAACGGCGCGGCCGTGTTCGTCGATTACGCCCACACGCCGGACGCCTTGGCGACGGCTTTGAAGGCGATGCGCCCCCATGTGATGGGCCGCCTGATCGTCGTCTTCGGCGCAGGCGGTGACCGGGATACAGGTAAACGCCCCCTGATGGGCGCCGCCGCGCGCGACCATGCGGATGTAGTTTTCGTGACCGACGACAACCCCCGCTCTGAAGAGCCCGCCGCGATCCGCGCCGCGATCATGGCGGCGGTGCCGGACGCAACGGAGGTGGGCGACCGGGCCGAGGCGATCCTGCGCGGCGTCGACGCCCTTGGCCCCGGCGACACGCTGCTGATCGCGGGCAAGGGGCATGAGACCGGGCAGATCGTCGGCGACGACGTGCTGCCCTTTGACGACGTGGAACAGGCCAGCGTGGCCGTCGCCGCGTTGGAGGGGATACTATGAGCCTTTGGACTTCTGCCGACGCGATTGCGGCCACCGGCGGCACCAGCGCTGTCGATTGGACCGCCAACGGAGTGTCCATCGACACGCGAACCCTCGCGCCGGGTGACATGTTTGTGGCCCTAAAAGACGTGCGCGACGGGCACGATTTCGTGGCGCAGGCGCTGGAGAAAGGCGCGGCCTGCGCACTGGTCTCCCGCATCCCCGACGGCATCGCAGCTGATGCGCCGCTGCTGGTCGTTCCGGATGTGCTGACAGGGCTCGAGGCCCTTGGCCGCGCCGCGCGAGCGCGCACGAAGGCGCAAGTCATCGGGATCACCGGCTCGGTCGGCAAGACCTCTACGAAAGAGATGTTGCGACATATGCTGGCCAGCCAAGGCCGCGTCCACGCGGCCGAGAAAAGCTACAACAACCACTGGGGCGTCCCGCTGACGCTCGCGCGGATGCCCGCAGACAGCGACTACGCCGTGATCGAGATCGGCATGAACCACCCCGGCGAGATCAAGCCTTTGGCGCAGATGGCCGATCTGGACGTTGCCATGATCACGATCGTGGCCGCCGCCCATCTGGAGGCGTTCAACAGCGTGGCCGACATCGCCGAAGAGAAGGCAGATATCTTCTACGGGCTGATGGAAAGCGGGGGCGCCGCGGTCGTGAATGCCGATCTCGACGTCTCCGACAGGCTTCTGGAGCGCGCGCCCTTCGGGTGCGTAATGTATGGACATTCCGACAAGGCGCAATGGCGCTTCGTCGAAGTCACCGAAACCGAAGGCGGCACCATTTGTCGTGCCGAACATCAAGGGTCGACCTTTTTGTTCAAGGTCAACGCGCCGGGCAGGCATTTTGCGATGAATGCCCTGGGGGCCTTGGCCGTGTGCGATCGGGTCGAGGCCGATCTGGCGGAATGTGTGCTGGCGCTTGGCCAATGGAGACCGCCCGCGGGGCGTGGCCAGCGGCGGTTCATCGCGTTGGACCGGCAGATGCCCGACGCGGGGATTGATCTGTTCGATGATGCCTACAATGCCAACCCGGCCTCTGTCGGGGCGGCGCTGGACGTGCTTGCCGCCTCATCGCCGCCCGCTGCGGCAGGCCGCAGGGTGGCGATCCTTGGGGATATGAAAGAGCTTGGAGAGACCGGCGCCGCTTTGCATGCAGGCTTCGCCAAGCACCGGGCGATGGAGGCAATCGACCAGGTCCATTGCGTCGGGCCGCTGATGAAGCACCTCTACGACGCCTTGCCCGAGAGCAAGCACGGCCTGTGGGCCGAAACAAGCGCCGAGCTGGCGGAAAGTCCGCTCGCGCTGGTGCGCGCGGGCGATGTGGTGATGGCCAAGGGCTCATTGTCGATGAAAATGGCGCTCATCGTTGACGCGATCACAAAATTGGGCCAATCGGTAGAGTAATCACAGGAAGGGCACCGCTACATGTTGTATTGGCTCACCGCGTTTTCAGATGGCGGCGATTTCTTCAATCTGTTTCGCTACATCACTTTTCGCGCGGGCGGGGCCTTCTTCACGGCGCTGATCTTCGGCTTCATGTTTGGCCGCCCGCTGATCAACCTGCTCAAGCGCAAGCAGCGCAACGGCCAGCCGATCCGCGATGACGGCCCCGAGAGCCATCTGCTGACCAAACAGGGCACCCCCACCATGGGCGGCGTGCTGATCCTGGGCGCGTTGATCCTGTCGACGCTCCTCTGGGCGCGGCTGGACAACGGGTTCGTGTGGATCGTGTTGCTGGTCACCATGGCTTATGGGGCCATCGGCTTCGTGGATGATTATGCCAAGGTGACGTCGAATTCCCATGGCGGCATCTCCGCCAAATCCCGGCTGATCATGGGCTTCATCCTTGCGGGTGTCGCGGGCTACGCCACCACGCTGATGCACCCGCCGGAGCTGGTAAACCAGCTGGCGCTGCCGGTCTTCAAGGACACTTTGATCAACCTCGGCTTCATGTTCATCCCGTTTGCAATGTTCGTGATCGTGGGCGCGGCCAACTCGGTCAACCTGACCGATGGCTTGGACGGGCTGGCGATCATGCCGGTGATGATCGCGGCGGGCAGCCTTGGCGTCATCGCCTACGCCGTGGGCCGCGTCGACTTTACCGAATATCTGGGTGTGCACTACGTGCCCGGCACGGGCGAGCTGTTGATCTTCGTAGCCGGCATCATCGGCGGCGGTTTGGGCTTTCTGTGGTACAACGCGCCGCCTGCGGCCGTGTTCATGGGGGACACCGGCTCGCTGGCCTTGGGCGGTGCACTTGGTGCCATCGCCGTCGTCTCCAAGCACGAGCTGGTTCTGGGCATTATCGGCGGGCTCTTCGTGGTCGAGACGCTGAGCGTCATCATTCAGGTGCTCTACTTCAAACGCACCGGCAAGCGGGTCTTCCTGATGGCCCCGATCCACCATCATTTCGAGAAGAAGGGCTGGGCCGAGCCGCAGATCGTGATCCGCTTCTGGATCATCTCTCTGATCCTCGCGATGATTGGCCTCGCCACGCTGAAGATCCGGTAGGATGGCCAAGCGCCCCGCGTTCGCAGACTGGCTCGATGACACCAACGATGTCACGCGCATGTTTCTCGCGGCGGGGCAGATCCCGGGCCTGATCAATCTGGCGGGCGGGTTGCCCGACCCGCAGCTATACCCCGCCAGGGCGCTCGCCGATCTTGCCCACGCGGCACTGACCGAGACGCCGCAGGACGCGCTGAACTACGCGCCGATCGAGGGGTACGGGGCGCTGCGCGACGCGCTGGCGACGCGCTACGAGACCGACAAACTCAAGCTCACACGCGAGAACGTGCTGATCACCTCGGGCGGCATTCAGGGGCTGGAACTGATCGGCAAGGTGCTGCTCAACGAGGGCGGCGCGATTGCGACGCAGACGCCGACCTATCTGGGCGCGCTAGACGCATGGCGGCCGCGCCGTCCGACCTACCGGCCCATGCGCCCCGACGCCAATGACTTCGACCCGGCTGTCGCCCTGCGGGGCTGCCAGTTCGGCTACACGGTGCCGAATTTCTCCAACCCGACCGGCAAGCTCGTCCCGACAAACGTGCGCGCCGCATTGGTCGAGGCGGCGCAGAGCACCGGCACATGGTTGGTGGAGGACGACCCCTATGGCGCTCTCTACTATGACGAGACACCGCTGCCGCGGATGATCGAGCTGGCTGGCGATGGCGCGCCCTACGACGGCCCGGTGATCTACCTTGGGTCTTTGTCGAAAGAGCTTGCCCCGGGCCTGCGGATCGGCTGGGTGATCGCCGCGCCCGAGATGATAGCGAAGCTGACGCTCGCGAAGCAAGGCTCCGACATGAGCACGTCGGGCCTGTCGCAAGTGCTGACGTTGCGCACCTTTGAGACAGGGCTCGACGCACGGGTGCTGCCCGACATTCTGACGCTCTACGCCGCCCGTCGCGACGCGCTTTGCGCCGCGATGGAGACGCATCTGACCCCGTGGTTCGATTGGGAAAAGCCCGTGGGCGGCATGTTCGTCTGGGCGGTCGCCCGCAACCCCGACTTCAACACCGATGATCTGCTGCAGGCGGCGCTCAGGGCCAAGACCTGCGTCTCGCCCAGCTCGGTGTTCGATCCGCTGGGCGAAGATCGCCGCGCGATCCGCATCAACTTCACGCTCAATTCCGAGCCGCAGCTGGCCGAGGGCATCCGGCGTCTCGCCGTGGCCTGTCAGGAGGTAGATCTGAGATGAAACAAGCACTCGTCACCGGCGGCAATCGCGGTATCGGCAAGGCCATCGCAGCGGGACTGCGCGATGCCGGCATGCATGTGATCATCGGCGCGCGCGACCCCGATCAGGGCCGCGCGGCGGCCGCCGAGTTGGGGGTTCATTTCAAGCGGCTCGATCTCGACGACCACACCTCGATCAATGAGGCGAAGGCTTGGGTCGGCCAGCTTGATGTGCTGGTGAACAACGCGGGCATCCTCGAAGATGTGGCGCTCTTCGATGACGGCCCCAATTTCGCGCGCTCGATGCAGGTGATGGTGAACGGCCCCTACGAGCTGATCCGAAACACGCTGGAGGGCATGCGCGCCAATGGCTACGGTCGCATCGTCAATGTCTCGTCCGAGTGGGGCAGCTTTTCCGAAGGGCTCGGCGGGGGCGGGGGCTACGCGGTGGCGAAGGCGGCCCTGAACGCGCTGACCCTGCGCGCAAGCCAGGAGCTGCCCGATACGATCAAGATCAACGCCATGTGCCCCGGCTGGGTGCGCACCCGCATGGGCGGCCCCTTCGCGACCCGAGAGCCCGAACAGGCCGCCAAAACGGCAATCTGGCTCGCAACCCTGCCGCAGGACGGCCCGACGGGTGGTTTCTTTCGCGACAAGCAACCGATCGAATGGTGATCTTACCGCACGCGCGGCGGGATGCATTAGACCGAATCTCTGAACTGTGGCATGCTTTCTCCATTATTGGAGACATTTCAGTGTTCAAATTGGCTTGGTGGAAAGACGAGTCCAACGTCAAAGGCGCCAATGCGCTCGTTGGGTTTTTGAAAGTGGTGGTGCCCTTGCTCGTGGTGTCCGGGGCGACCGTGGCCGGATGGTTCGGCTGGCAAAAGCAACAGACCCCCTCAGCCCCGCCACCCGCCGCCGTGTCCGCGCCCGCACCAAGCATGAACATCACGGCCGACAATGGCAGTGCGGTGCAGACCGGCTCCGGCACGCAAGTGCTGACCGGCGCAAACTCCACCGTCACGATCGGCTTTTCGGAGCAGGCGTTCTTTGATCAGCTCGACAAGCGCGAGGCGCAACTGCGCGCGGATCTGACCCAAGCCAGCGAGGCAGAGCGCACCCTGTTGGAAAGCCAGCTTCAGGCGGTCTCCGCGCAGAAGGACGACATCGACACAGCTTACAAGGAAACGCTGGCGGAGCTTGCGGCCTTGCGGGCGACGCTGGAGACTTTCAAGGGCCAGGTTGGCGAGACGGAGCTGGCAGCGGCCCAAAGCGCCGTCACCGAAGGCGACCGCGGCGTGGCCGATCAGGTGCTCTCGCAGGCGGCGGATGCAGGTGACGCCAGGACCGCGGCGCGGGCCTCCTTCGCCCGGGCGAAGATCGCAGAGCAGGAGTTCCGCTGGGCGGACGCCGCGGCGCTCTATGCACGCGCCGCAGAGCTGGACCCGACCTATGAAAACCTCGTAAAAGCCCGCGAAATGGCCTGGCGCATCGACGATCTTGACGCGTCGCTTCGCTTCGGTGCTCAATTGGTTGAAGTGGCCGAAGCGTCCGCAGGCCCCGCCGACCTCTCGAAGGCCTATAATGAATACGGGCTCAGCCTGAATAATGCGGACCAGTTCGCGGCGTCCCGCGACATGTTCCAGAAGGCCGCCGATCTCACGGCCAACACGTTCGGCGAAATGAATCCGGAATATGCCACGACAATCAGCAACCTTGCGGAGGCGTGGCATGATCTTGGCGATCTGGAGAAAGCCGAAGAGCTCTACCGCAAGGTGCTTGAGATTGATCGGGCAACCATCGGCGATGAGAGCGCCAACTACGCCGTCACTGTGCAAAGCCTCGCCGATTTACTCTACGAATTGGAAAGGTTCGACGAGGCCAAGCAACTCTACGAGGAAGCCTACGCAGTGCGCAGCGTGGCCCTAGAGGACGGCCACCCGGATATGGCCGAAAGCATGGGCACCATGGCCTACGTCCTGTGGGAACGCGGCGAGATCGACAAGGCCCGCGATCTGCACAAGCGCGCCCTGGCCCTCGCCACCCAAACCCTTGGCCCGGACCACTCAACGACCGTCCTGATACGCGAGGACCACGACGAGTTCATGGAAGAGGAAGGCGAGTAGCCCCGACCCCGCAAGCACCCGCGCCGGACGGCCGCATTTTTCGGTTCAGGCCTGCGCCAAAACCCTTTAACCAAGGCAGAAAGAAAGTGCCGGGGGACGAGACGATGGGTTGGGTGCAATTGCCGTATGACACGCGGGCGGTTTTCTGATGCCGCAGGCCGATCTGCTCTATTCCGCCGACTTGACGATTGATGCGCCCGATATCCTGTCCGCCGTCGAACAGGTGATCGCCGCGCGCGACAGCGGGGCGGGGGCCTGCAAAGGCCGCGCCTATCCAAGCCGCGAGTTTCACCACAGCCATGTCACCCTGCGGGTCGCCATGCTCGACAAGCCGCACCGCGACGACGCCTTCATGGGCGACTTGCTGCGGGCCATTGAGGCAGAGGTCAAATCCCACGTCAGCCAGCCCTGCGCGTTGGCGGTCGAGTTGAGCTTTTCCAGTTCGCACTATTCCACCGGAATGCACGAGGGGGCCGCCCCATGATCCCCGTGCGCGGCTACGCGGGCGCGACCGTCGCTGTCTTGGGTCTTGGCCGCTCCGGCCTGTCCGCCGCCCGGGCGCTGCGCGAAGGCGGGGCAGAGGTCATTGCCTGGGACGATAACGAGGCCGCCCGCGATGCGGCGACGTTGGAGGGCTTCGCGCTCAAAGAGCTTGCCAAGCCCGGCGCGCTGGATGGCGCCGCCTGCCTGATCGTCTCCCCCGGTATTCCGCATCTCTACCCCGCGCCCAACAAGGTCGTCCGCGCGGCTTGGGACGCGGGCGTGCCGGTGGACAACGACATCTCGCTATTCTTCCGCTCCTTCGCGACCCCCGCTTGGGACAATTTCGAGCGGATGCCAAAGGTCATCGCGGTGACCGGCTCGAACGGGAAATCCACGACCTCCGCTCTGATCCACCACATCCTGACCCATGCCGAACGCCCGACGCAGCTTGCGGGCAATATCGGCCGCGGCGTGCTGGATCTCGACCCCGCCATCGACGGCGAGGTCGTCGTGCTGGAGCTGTCGAGCTACCAGACCGATCTCGCCCGCGCCCTGACCCCGGATGTCGCCGTGTTCACCAACCTGACGCCCGACCATCTCGACCGCCATGACGGAATGGGCGGCTATTTTGCCGCCAAGCGCAGGCTTTTTGCAGAAGGCGGCCCCGACCGCTGCGTGATCGGTGTGGACGAGGACGAGGGGCGCTACCTCGCCAACCAGCTGTCCGGCGGGAACGGCGATGACCGGGTGATCCAGGTCTCGTCGGGGCGCAAGCTGTCCGGACCCGGCTGGTCGGTCTTCGCCAAGAAGGGCTTTCTGGCCGAGATGCGCAAGGGCAAGCAGGTTGCCTCCATCGACCTGCGGGGCGTCGCGGGCCTGCCCGGTGCGCATAACCACCAAAACGCCTGTGCCGCCTATGCTGCCTGCCGCACCATCGGTCTGGCCCCGCGCGTGATCGAGGCCGCGTTTCATAGCTTCGCGGGTCTGCCCCACCGCTCGCAACTGGTGGCCGAGAAGGACGGTGTTAAATACGTCAATGACAGCAAGGCCACCAATGTCGACAGCGCCGCGAAGGCGCTGCAGGCCTTCCGCAATATCCGCTGGATCTGCGGCGGACTGGAGAAGGATGGCGGGCTCGAAGCGCTGCTGCCGCATCTGGGCGGGGTGACGAAGGCCTATGTGATCGGGCGGGAAGCACCATCCTTCGCGATGAAGCTTGGCGATCTGCCCCACGAGGTCTGCAGCGACATGGTCACCGCCGTTGCCCGCGCCGCAGAAGATGCGGAGCCGGGCGACACGGTGCTTTTGGCCCCGGCAGCCGCGAGCTTCGATCAATATGACAGCTTCGAGCGGCGCGGCGAGGATTTCATCGCCTGCGTGGAGCGGCTCTAGACCCTATGGCCCACCGCCAGAAGCCCCGCCCGCAACCCGACCGCTTCGCATTGGACGACGACCCCGGCAACTACCTTGATTTCCGCGCTCATTGGGATGTGCTGGAGCCCAATGGCGCAGCCCGCGCAGACGCGCCGGTCTTTCAACTGATCCACGAGGCCAGAACGACGCGCCGGATCTTGCAGCTGTTGGAGGATCAAAAGCGATCGGTATTCTGCCTCGCTGCGCTCGAAATCATCGGTCATAGCGGCGAAAATCGATCCCGTGGTGTGGTGACAGAGTTGCCGACTGTGTTCGCCACGACGCTGTCCGCGCTGATCGACGCTTTGGCGCAGGCGGCCGATACAAAGACGCTGCATGTGGGCTTCGACGGCGAGTGGCTGACGATCCTGAAAGGCCCGAGCCCGCCCCTTGGGCTGTTCGCGTGGAGCCCTGATGCGGGAAGCGTCATCGCTGATGTGAACGATCTACTGGCGCACGTGATGTCTGACACGTTTGCGCAATCCTTGGATCTTGCGTCATGCGCGGACGGCCTGGAAAGCCTGACGGCCCGGATCATTGCGATGGGGCCGGGCGTCTAGGTTGAGATGATCGCCGTGTGATCGGCAAGCTCACCGTGTATACGCGGCGGCCTTCTCCTCACGGCTGATCACCCGCGGCTCGACCACCGGGTTGCCGCCGTCATCGAAGAACGGCGTGTCCCGCCACCTTCCGCTCAGCCGCTCCCCAAGTATGGCGCTCAAGGTCTTCACCACGAACCCCACCATGTTGCCTGCCGGTTCGCTCACCGGGTGCAACGCGCTCTCGCGTTTGTAGCGGAAGCGGATCGGTCCCAAAGCCCCGTCAGGCGCGGTGATATTGGCGGCCACAACTCCGGCAAAGGCCACCTTCGGCGAGCGGGGCGTGTTGCAAATCGGCGTGTTGCAGCAGGCGGCGTACCACCGGTTCAAACCCTTCGGGCTGAGCCGCAGGACTGCCAGATGCGCGGCCCCTTCGGTGATCTCGAACCGGTGCGGCTGGGTCTGGTAAATCTCCGTCCCACCCGCCGCGTCCGCGACCCGGTCCAGCTGGACCAGATGCCGCGCGAAGGCCTGGCAGTCCACGCAGTAGCACACCCCGTGGTTGCCGTTCTTCGCATCCGCCCCGCGCAGCCGTGCTTTGAAGCTGCCGCATTGACAGGTCAGAGATATCGCGTCGCTCATCATCGCGTTCCATTTCGGCTGATTTCTGCCGCATGTTAGGTCAACTCAAGGGTGGATCGAAGCGCATTTTGCCGCTACACTTCGCGTATAGACCCGAACAATCGGGCGTAGAGGCAGTATAGGCGGTAATTCTCATGACTGAGATGGTGTACGGCACCGCTCTGGCGCGTCCGGGCGAGCCGATCCTTCCCAAGTGGTGGCGCACGCTCGACCGGTGGTCGATGACGTGCGTGTTTGCGTTGTTCGGCATCGGGCTGCTCTTGGGCCTCGCCGCATCGCCGCCCTTGGCCGAGAAGAACGGTCTGGACCCGTTCCACTATGTCTCCCGGCAGGCCTTCTTCGGCACCGTCGCCTTGGGCACGATGATCATCGTGTCGATGATGTCGACCCATCTGGTGCGCCGCCTTGCCACGCTGTTTTTCATCGCCACGCTCATCGCGCTGATGCTGCTGCCGGTCTTCGGGACCGATTTCGGCAAGGGCGCGACGCGCTGGTATTCGCTGGGCTTCGCTTCGCTGCAGCCCTCGGAATTCCTCAAGCCTGTCTTCATCGTCACCGCCGCGTGGCTGATCGCCGCGAGCCAGGAAATCAACGGCCCGCCGGGCAAGCTTTACTCGCTGATCATCACGCTTGTGGTCGTGGGCTTTCTCGCCATGCAGCCCGATTTTGGGCAGGCCTGTCTGGTCCTGTTCGGCTGGGGCGTGGTCTATTTCGTCGCCGGCGCGCCGATGATCCTGCTGATCGTCATGGCGGGGGCGGTGACCTTTGCGGGCGTCACTGCCTATTCCCTGTCCGAGCATTTCGCCCGCCGCATCGACGGGTTCCTCTCGACGGAGGTCGATCCCACGACACAGCTGGGCTACGCCACCAACGCCATCCGCGAGGGCGGCTTCTTCGGTGTGGGCGTGGGCGAGGGGTCGGTGAAGTGGTCGCTGCCCGATGCGCATACCGATTTCATCATCGCCGTCGCGGCGGAGGAATACGGGCTAGTGATGGTGCTGGCCATCATTGCGCTTTACGCAATCTTCTCCGTGCGCTGCCTCTACCGCCTGATGAAGGAGCGCGACCCGTTCATCCGTCTAGCTGGCACCGGGCTCGTGGCGATGTTTGCCATGCAGGCCATCATCAACATGGGCGTGGCCGTACGTCTGCTGCCTGCCAAGGGCATGACGCTGCCCTTTGTGTCCAACGGCGGCTCATCGCTGATCGCGGGAGGCATCGCGCTTGGCATGCTTCTGGCCTTCACCCGCGAGCGGCCGCAGGGCGAGATGCGCGACATCCTCGTGCGGCGGCGGGGCTAGCGTGTCGGGCGTGCCTCTCCTTGTGATCGCCGCGGGCGGCACGGGCGGGCATATGTTCCCGGCTCAGGCTCTGGCCGAGGCGATGCTGGCGATGGGCTGGCGCGTGAAGCTCTCGACCGATGCGCGCGGCGCGCGCTACACGGGCGGCTTCCCCCACTCGGTCGAGATCGAGCAGATCAAGTCCGCGACCTTCGCGCGCGGTGGTCTGGCGGGCAAGCTCAAGGCCCCGTTCAAACTGGCCGCGGGCGTGGCCTCTGCGATGCTTGGGTTCCGGCGGGACCGACCCGCGGTCGTGGTGGGCTTTGGTGGCTATCCCAGTTTCCCCGCGATCACCGCCGCTTGGCTGATGCGGCTCCCTCGCGCGATCCACGAGCAAAACGGGGTGCTCGGCAAGGTCAACAAGGTCTTTGCCTCCCGCGTGAATACTGTCGCCTGCGGCACGTGGCCCACGGACCTGCCCGACGGCGTCGAGGGCACGTTCACCGGCAACCCGGTGCGCAATGCCGTGCTTGAGCGTGAGGCTGCGCCCTATATCGTGCCCGGTGACTATCCGATGTCGATCGTGGTGATCGGCGGTAGTCAGGGCGCGCGTATCCTCAGCGAGGTCGTGCCAAGCGCCATCGCCATGCTGCCAGAGCCGATCAAGCAGAACCTGCGTGTCTCCCATCAGGCGCGCGACGAAGATGCCCAGACCGCCGCGGCAACCTATGCGCAGGCCGGGATCGACGCCGAAGTTGCGCCATTCTTCCAGGACGTGCCCGCCCGCTTTGCCGAGGCGCAGCTGGTCATCTCGCGCTCCGGGGCGTCCTCCGTGGCCGATATCTCCGTGATCGGACGCCCCGCGATCCTTGTGCCCTACGCGGCGGCCACCGGCGATCACCAGACCGCCAATGCGCGCGGGCTGGTCGATGCAGGCGCGGCGATCATGATGCCCGAAAGCCAGCTCACACCCCAGACGATGGCCGACAGCATCGAGACCATTCTCACAAACCCCGCCGGTGCGTTGCACATGACGCAGGCCGCGCTTGCGGTTTCGCGCCCTGACGCGACGGAACGGCTGGTGGAGATCGTTGAAACTCTCGCAAGTAAGAGCCCATGAACGCAAAAGACACAAAACTGCCCATCGAGCTGGGCGCGATCCATTTCGTCGGTATCGGCGGCATCGGCATGTCCGGCATCGCCGAGGTGCTGCTCAACCTCGGCTACACGGTGCAGGGCTCCGACCTGAAGGCCTCCAAGATCACCGATCGTCTGGCCAAGATGGGCGCGACCATTTTTGAAGGCCAGCGGGCCGAGAACCTCGAGGATGCCGACGTGGTGGTGATCAGCTCTGCGATTAAGCCCGGCAACCCAGAGCTGGACCACGCCCGCCTCACCGGACTGCCGGTCGTGCGCCGCGCCGAGATGTTGGCCGAGTTGATGCGCCTCAAGTCCAACATCGCCGTCGCGGGCACCCACGGCAAGACCACCACCACGACGATGGTCGCGGCACTTCTGGATCACGGCGGCATCGACCCGACGGTGATCAATGGCGGCATCATCCACGCCTACGGCTCCAACGCGCGCGTGGGGCAGGGCGAGTGGATGGTGGTCGAGGCCGACGAGAGCGACGGCACCTTCAACCGCCTGCCCGCCACTATCGGCATCGTCACCAATATCGACCCCGAGCATATGGAGCATTGGGGCGATTTCGACACGCTGCGGCAGGGTTTCCTCGATTTCGTCTCCAACATCCCCTTCTACGGCCTCGCCGTGTGCTGCACCGATCACCCCGAGGTGCAAAGCCTCGTGGGCAAGATCACCGACCGCCGCGTCGTGACCTTCGGCTTCAACGCGCAGGCCGACGTGCGCGCGGTTAATCTGCACTACAAGGCGGGCGTCGCGCATTTTGACATCGCGCTGCAAAACGATGGCATCGTGGTCGAGGGCTGCACGCTTCCCATGCCCGGCGATCACAACGTCTCCAACGCGCTGTCTGCCGTGGCGGTCGCACGCCATCTCGGCATGAGCCCCGACCAGATCCGCGAGGCGCTGGCGGCGTTCGGTGGCGTCAACCGCCGCTTCACCAAGGTGGGCGAGGTCGGCGGTGTCACGATCATCGACGATTACGGCCATCACCCGGTGGAGATTGCCGCCGTGCTCAAGGCCGCCCGTCAGGCGACCGAGGGCCGGGTGATCGCGATCCACCAGCCCCACCGCTACTCGCGGCTGCACTCGCTGTTTGATGATTTCTGTTCCTGCTTCAACGACGCCGACGTGGTGGGCATCACTGACATTTTCGCCGCGGGTGAGGACCCGATCGAGGGCGCTTCGCGCGATGATCTCGTCGCAGGCCTCGTGCGCCACGGCCACCGCCACGCCCGCGCGGTCACGGGCGAGGACGATCTGCTGCGCCTCGTGCGCGAGCAGGCCGCCGAGGGCGACATGGTCGTCTGCCTCGGCGCGGGCACGATCAGCGCATGGGCCAACGCGCTGCCCGAGCGTCTGGCCCCTGCGCCCGCTGCGGAAGGTGTGGAATGACTGACTTTCTCCCAGCCGCAGGCGGGCTATCTTATCTTTTATGGAGTTTGTCTTTTTCGAGAGTTTTGGCGGTGTTGGGATGAGTTTTTCGCTGATCGCCGCGTTTCTGTGGCTGATTGTCGCCAATCTGCTGGCGATGATCCCGTCGCGCGACAACCACTGGCGCCGCGCCTACGTGCTGATCGCGCTGGGCGTGCCGCTCTTGGGCTGGGTGACCTATGAGAACGGCCCTTGGGTCGGTCTGATCTGTCTGGCCGCAGGCGCCTCCATGCTCCGCTGGCCCATCCGCTACACCGGCCGCTACCTCGCCCGCCTGATGAGCCGCAAATCCGCACCCCCCGCGGAGTAGCGCCATCGCCCCTTGCCGCACCGCCCCCATCACGCCATGGTGGCGCGGATGGTGGAAATCTCTGATATCGTTAGTCGCCGTAGCGTGAAGGCTTGGTTGCTCGAACAATCTGACCAAATTGACGCATCGCATCTGCTTTCTCATCGAGCAGCGATGCGAGTTTTACCGATAGCTTGGGAACACTTTTTTGCTCTTTCCGAATCCAACCCTCGGCAAAACGACGCCATCCAACTGCACCTGCTACGGATTGCTTTGAGCTCCAGTCTGAAGAGGCATACTGGTCGGCGGGTCAACTTGAGCGCAATTCGCTCAGCTACTAATAGGATTTATGCATCTTTCGAATTTCAAGCGGCGGCCTATGCCGCCTTCACAGCCCGCTCGAACGCAGATGTACTTTCGGCCAAGGATCCTCCCGAGGCTGTCCGTGCAGCTGCTGACGCAGTCAAAAGTGCCACTGATGCTCTTTTTTTCCACAGTACCGTATTTTCTTCGAAAGAAGACCAGCCGAACTCTGATGCTGGTAAGTTAAGAGAACACGCGCAGGATATTGCCGCCGTTCAACATTTTTATGAGGCAGTTCGCATCGAATGTAGCGCGCTGCAAGAAGACACTAGAATCTCCAAAGTTCCACTCTGGCCAGCGGGGTCCAATCCACTGAAGACGATCTGGACTGAGTTCAAGGACAAACTTTTGCGTGATGGCAAGATTAGAACTAACAGTTCTCAAGAAAAAAAAATTGACTGGTCTTTCTGGATTGACTGGTATGAGAGCGCACTTGACGGCACTGAACACCGGTGGGAAATGCTGACCGACGTTGCGCTCATGGAGGAGGAGTACTGGACAGGCTCTTCCTCAGAGGCGATGAAAAAAATCGCCGATATTGTCGCCCAACACAAGCAGATATCCAAAGCCACAGAGGGGAAGCTTGAGGTATTTCGCGCGACGCTCTTCGACTTTTCATACGACCATGCTGAAGCGGTTATGCGAGCCGTGCCGTTGGATCGTGATTGGAAACACCTCAATGACCCGGATTTGCTGAGAGCCTTTCTCGAAGATGCAGAGGATCTTCGCGAAGACTTGGAGCTTTTCTGTGAAGCAATGCATTCTGAAGGTAGCGCGATGCAGGGCGCAGGCGTCGTAAGGACGTATTGTATTGCCATTCTGACGGAGCTTTCACGAGCCGCAGATCGCCAAACGCTTCGCGTTGGAAAACTTGTTCAATATGGTCGCATGATTGAAAACGCGCGACTTGATCCCTCCGCTCAGGCGGAGTTCGGGCTTCTCGCCCCAGCTCTGCAAGACAATGGGCAGGCGATCCTCAACCTCATGCGCAATCACTTTGCGCGTACACTCAGCCGCTTCGCCGAACTGCGAGATATCGGGATCGAAGAGGATGCGAGCCGCTGGGAGGTCCTACAAGGATTTCGCGATCTAGTCTCCACGGTGCGAATGGGTGACGGCGCGGACCGTCCCGCTTTGGCCCAAGAAGATGCCGCGGTCTTGGAGGATATTCTCGATAGCGTCGATCGCCAGATGCGAGCGTTGGATGCAACCCACGAAGAAGGTGCAATCGCTAGTCTACAGCGCGACATCAATTTTGAACTGGCGAAGCTTGGCGCAACAATCGCCATTTATCGTGAACGCGCCGTCTCGGCAGAAGGTCAGACCGGAAAAGTGGTCGACGTCACTTTGAAATGGCAAAAACGTGGTCTTGGCCTTTGGGCAATTGTCGAAAGCCTCAGGAAACTGTTTTGATCCTTACGGAAGGCCAAATTCCGAAATGATGCCCGACGGAAGTCCGACGCAAAGCCGACAGGTATCCGACCGCCATTTTCGGCCTTTTTTCTTGCCCCGCGCGCCCTGTCCACGTAACCAGCGGCCATGGCTGATTTCCCTGGAACCCGCGGCACGCTGACCCTCGACCGCCCCCTCGCGGACCTCACCTGGCTGCGCGTGGGCGGACCTGCCAAGGCGCTGTTCCAGCCTGCGGATCGCGAGGATCTGGCGGCGTTTCTCCAAGCGCTCGACCCAAGCGTCGACATCTTCCCCATGGGCGTCGGCTCAAACCTGATTGTGCGCGACGGGGGCTTGGATGCGGTCGTCATCCGCCTCGGCCGCGGCTTCAATCATATTGATTTTCAAGGAAATACCATCACCGTCGGCCCCGCTGCCCTCGACGCCCATGTGGCGCGCAAGGCGGCGGATCAGGGTCTCGACCTGACCTTCCTGCGCACAATCCCCGGCGCCATCGGCGGCGCGATCGCAATGAACGCGGGATGCTATGGCAGCTACATGGCGGATGTCTTTGTCGAGCTGACCGCGATCACGCGCGACGGCGAGACGGTCACGCTGGGCCGTGACGATCTGAACTTCGCCTACCGCAGCTCCGATCTGCCCGCGGGGCTGGTGATCGTCGAGGCCGTGCTAGAAGCGCCCTACGGCGATCCGCAAGAGCTGCACCACCGCATGGAAACACAACTCGCCAAGCGCGACGCGACCCAGCCCACCAAGGACCGCACAGCTGGCTCGACCTTCCGCAACCCGGCCGGTTTCAGCTCCACCGGGCGCGACGATGACACCCATGAGCTGAAGGCGTGGAAGCTGATTGACGATGCAGGCCTGCGCGGCCACAGGCTGGGCGCGGCCCAGATGAGCGAGAAGCACCCCAACTTCCTGATCAACACCGGCGGGGCCACCGCCGCGGAGCTGGAAGATTTGGGCGAGGAGGTGCGGAAAAGGGTTCTCAAAGCCTCCGGAATTGAGCTACACTGGGAGGTGCTTCGGGTGGGCAAACGCTAGCCTGAGCAGGCAAAACTAAATATAGGGGCCGCAAAGGCTCCACACACAAAATAAGCCCGATAAAGGGGCAATTGAGGCGGATATGTCGAGCAGGGCTATTCGCAAAGTGGCGGTACTGATGGGCGGACCCTCGGCAGAGCGCGAGGTGTCGTTGTCGTCTGGGCGTGATTGCGCCGCTGCGTTGCGGGATGAGGGCTACGAAGTGGTCGAGCTGGACGCGGGTCCGGACCTCGCCGCGCGTCTCGTCGACATTGCCCCTGATGCCGTGTTCAACGCACTTCACGGTCGCTGGGGCGAGGATGGTTGCGTGCAGGGCCTGCTCGAATGGCTGCGCATTCCCTACACCCATTCCGGCGTGATGGCCTCGGCCATGGCGATGGACAAGGAGCGCACCAAGGCGATCTACCGCGAACACGGTCTGCCCGTGGTCCCCTCGATCCTGGCCTCCAAGGCCGACGTGATGGCCGCCCATGTGATGGACGCGCCCTACGTGGTGAAGCCTTTTAACGAGGGCTCGTCGGTCGGCGTCTACCTTGTGCAAGAGGGCGCGAACGCGCCGCCGAAGCTGTCGGACGACATGCCCGAGATCGTCATGGTCGAGGCCTTCGCGCCGGGGCGCGAGCTGACGACGACCGTGGTGGGCGACCGCGCGCTGTGCGTCACGGATATTCTCACCGACGGCTGGTACGACTACGAGGCGAAATACGCCGAAGGCGGCTCACGCCATGTGGTGCCCGCCGATATCCCAAAGGAGATCGAAGCGCTGTGCCTCGACTACGCCCTGCGGGCGCATCAGGCGTTGGGGTGTCGCGGCGTGACGCGCACCGATTTCCGCTGGGACGAAGCCCGCGGCGCGGACGGATTGATCCTGCTCGAAACAAACACCCAGCCCGGCATGACGCCCACCTCGCTCACCCCCGAGCAGGCCCAGAAGACCGGCATGTCCATGGGCGCGCTCTGCGCATGGATGGTGGAGGACGCGTCATGCGACCGCTGAGCTTCCTGCGCCGCGACCCATCCCACGACCCGGCCCCCAGTCGCTGGGCCTACCGGTGGGAACGGCTGTGGCTGACGCCCGGCTTCCGCAAACTGGTGCGGGTGGGCATGCCCTGCGCGCTGGCGTTCTGCGCGGGCTACGTCTTCTTCGCCAACGAGGCGCGGCAGCAGGCCATGGCCGAAAAGGTTGTCGAAATCCGCCGCTCCATCGAGGAGCGTCCGGAGTTCATGGTCAAACTCATGGCCATCGACGGGGCCTCGCCAGAGCTGAACTCCGCCATCCGCGAAGTCATGCCGGTGGACCTGCCGCTGTCGTCTTTCGATCTCGACCTTGAGGCGATGCGCAAGCAGGTCGAAAGCCTCGACGCGGTTAAACGCGTGGAGGTGCGCGTCAAGGCGGGCGGGCTGTTGCAGATCAATGTCGAGGAGCGCGTGCCGGCCATCATCTGGCGCGGACCCGATGGGCTGGAGCTGCTCGATCAGGGTGGCCACCGGGTCTCTGCCCTGTCGATCCGCAAGGCGCGCCCCGATCTGCCGCTTATCGCGGGTGAGGCGGCGTCGGCCGCGGTGCCCGAAGCGCTCGCGCTTTTGCGCCAGACCGCGCCGATCCGGGACCGTGTCGTCGGCCTTGTGCGCGTGTCAGAGCGCCGGTGGGACGTGGTGCTGACCCGCGGCCAGCGCATCATGCTGCCGCCGCGCGGCGCGGATGCCGCGCTGGACCGGGTGCTGGCGCTCAACGAGGCGCAGGATCTGCTCAGCCGCGATGTGACCCATATCGATATGCGCAAGCCCGACCGCCCGACCCTTCGAATGACCGACGACGCCCTGACCACGATGCGCGAGATGCGCGGGATTCAGGTCAAGGCGAGCACAGAATAAGAGCAAAAACGAGACGTGAGAGCAGCCCCATGACCGATCTCTACCAATCCCAACGCGCGATGCGAAACAAACGTCAGGCCGCCATGCAGCGCGGCGTGATTGCCGTGCTGGACGTGGGGTCCTCCAAGATCGCCTGTCTGGTGCTGCGCTTCGACGGGCCGGACAGTTTCCGTGAAAGCGACGGGATCGGGTCGATGGCCGGGCAGTCCTCCTTCCGGGTCATCGGGGCGGCCACGACACGCTCGCGCGGGGTACGCTTTGGCGAGATCGATGCGATGCACGAGACCGAGCGCGCCATTCGCACCGCTGTGCAGGCCGCGCAGAAGATGGCGGGGGTCCGGGTCGATCATGTCATTGCCTGTTTTGCCGGGGCCAAGCCGCGCTCCTACGGGCTGGCCGGATCGGTCGATCTGCATGACGGCGCTGTCACAGATAACTGTATCGCCCGTGTCCTGTCGTCCTGTGACATCCCGGACTACGGCGCGGATCGCGAGATCCTGCACGCGCAGCCGGTGAACTTCGCGGTCGATCACCGCTCGGGCCTTGGCGATCCGCGCGGGCAGGCGGGCAACGCGCTGTCCGTGGACATGCATATGCTGTCGGTCGACCGCTCCCCCATCGAGAACCTGCTCTACTGCATCAAGCGCTGCGATCTGGAACTGGCGGGCATCGCGTCGTCCAGCTACGCCGCCGGTATCTCGTCGCTGGTCGAGGACGAGCAGGAGTTGGGCGCGGCCTGCATTGATCTGGGCGGCGGCTCCACCGGCATTTCGATCTTCATCAAGAAACACATGATCTACGCCGACACGGTGCGGATGGGCGGCGACCACGTCACCTCCGACATCAGCCAGGGCCTGCAGGTGCCGATGCCCACGGCCGAGCGGATCAAGACCTTCTACGGCGGGGTGCAGGCCACGGGCATGGACGACCGCGATATGATCGACCTCAGCTCGGACACCGGCGATTGGGAACATGACCGCCGCACCGTTTCCCGCGCCGAGGTGATCGGCGTGATGCGCCCGCGGATGGAGGAAATCCTCGAAGAGGTCCGCGTCCGGCTGGATGCGGCAGGGTTCGAGCATCTGCCTTCGCAGCGCATCGTGCTGACCGGCGGCGCGTCGCAGCTTCCCGGCCTCGACGGTCTCGCAACGCGCATTCTGGGCCAGCAGGTCCGCCTCGGTCGCCCACTACGCGTTCAAGGCCTGCCGCAATCCGTGACCGGGCCGAGCTTTGCGTCCGCCGTGGGCACCTGCCTGTTCGCCGCGCATCCACAGGACGAATGGTGGGATTTCGACATCCCGGTCGAGGGCTATCCCGCCCGCTCACTCAAGCGGGCGGTCAAGTGGTTCAAGGATAACTGGTAGAATCCGTTCTCTAAGTTTGGCCTTGGCGGCGACGAAGCAGACCAAACGCGCCCAGACCGGCAAGTAACATTGGCAAGCCCGCGGGCAAAGGAACCGGAGCCGACTCAGGCGGGAACTCGTCATAGGTGTATTTCACGTCGACGCGATAGTTCGCATTGTAGGTGACCCGGGTTTCGCCACTGCATTCGGTGATGTTCGTGCCAAAACTGCTGGAACAGCTGACGAATGTGTCGTTGCGCACAACGAAGATGGGCTGAATTCCAAACGTTCCGGTTCCTTCGAAATTTGGAAGCTGCGACCCCGGACCGGAGATATTCACCAGCGCTGACCTCATGGACGGCGAAAAGCTATCACCGTTCTCGTTTGAGTTGAGTGTTTCAGACGCGCCGACTCCCAGTTCCGTGGGATTGCGATACCCCGGAGCGCCGGGAAGCGTGGTCACATACGGGTCTATCAAGACGCCATAGCTGACGCTGACCTCAGCGGACATGCGGGTGTCGCAGCTTCCAACCCCAAATTTGCGGCAGGTCTGTACCTCGCGCGTGACCCTGTTGGTTCCCAGGTTCGTCAAAGTGAAAATGATCTCGACGTCCGTCAGCGTACCCAAGCTGGCATCAAAATAGTCAAATTTCATTTCGGCCGGGCTGGTGTCTTCGCTGATGCCTTCCTGACTGCCGGACAGGTTGCGTTGCAATCCGCTCGCATCAAGATCGGTCGTGTGCGACACGGTTTTTCCGGTTCCCCCAAATCTGGTCTGCTCCAGCGTGACCGTTGCAGCATTGAGGGCGGTGGTGCAAAGCGCGAGTGGCAGGACTGCGCAAAGACGCCGGAACGTAGATAAATTGGACATGGAATAACCTCGAAAATATCGGCGTGGAGTGACGCCGGGCACTCAGAAAACAAGATTGACGCTAGGTTAACTTGTGGAAGCTGTCAAACTTGGGTTGTTCAGCTTGGAATGAGTTCCAGCCAATTGCGCAGGGCTCCGAAGGGGCGGGATGCAACATCTCTCACCTAGGTTCTCGAACGGCGCGCATTTTCCTCGACTTTGTGCCGCGCCTTGGGTCAGTTGACGACCACCATATACCTTCGCTGGCATGCGCGGGGATCGAGGTGAAAGGAAGGACAGCATGGCACGGTATCGCGGGGCAGGGGGCACGGATGGCGGCACGGGCAGTTTCCTGCTGGGGTTCGTGATGATTTGTGCGGGCGGCTACCTGCTGCTCAACGGCATCATCGTGCGCCCGCAATTTGGCCTCGGCATGGTGGCGTTTCGGGTCGGCGGCGTGCCGGTGACATCGGGCATGGTGCTGGTGCCGTTTATGTTCGGCGTCGGCATGATCTTCTACAACGCGCGCAACTTTCTGGGCTGGGGGCTTGCCGCCGCCTCGCTGATCGCGCTGGTTTTCGGGGTGATCGCCAATATCAATTTGCAGATGGTGCGCATGAGCGCCTTCGATCTGTTGGTGATCCTCGTACTTCTGGTGGGTGGCATCGGGCTATTCCTGCGCTCGCTCAAAGAGATGAAGCGTCAATAAAATCCGCCACTTGGGCGGGAATCGGGATGACAGCCCGTCCCGGTTTTGCTATTATTCATTCATCGCGTCCGGAAGAGACGCAGACATGGCCGAGCAGTTGGCCCCTGACAACAAATGAACCTTTCCACGCGCGCTCTTGCGCTTGGGGTGTACCGTTTTGCCCTGTCCCTAGTGGTCAGAGCGCGTAAACCCGCGAAATGTCGGGGTTTTGGCGAGATCATGCCGATCTAGGTCAGAGTTATCCCCATATTTTGTGGCAATTTTGCCTTTTTTGCGTGACCTCACTCTCGACTCTCGATAGGATTTCGGGAAACGAGGCATAACCATAAGGGTCGAAACGACCCATCGTTACAAAGTACACCAGACTTAAAACTCACGGGCGGACCAGCACATGACACTCAATCTTCGGATGCCAGATCAACCAGACCTCAAGCCACGCATCACCGTGTTCGGGGTGGGCGGTGCCGGCGGCAACGCCGTCAACAACATGATTGAGAAAGAGCTCGACGGGGTCGAGTTCGTGGTGGCCAACACCGACGCCCAGGCGCTTCAGCAGGGCAAGGCACCCGCGAAGATCCAGATGGGTGTGAAAGTCACCGAAGGTCTGGGTGCAGGCGCGCGCCCCTCGGTCGGTGCCGCTGCCGCTGAAGAGACCATTGAAGAAATCGTCGACCACCTCGCTGGCGCACACATGTGCTTCATCACCGCCGGTATGGGCGGTGGTACGGGCACCGGCGCCGCCCCGATCATCGCCCAGGCCGCCCGTGAGCTTGGTGTGCTGACCGTCGGCGTCGTAACCAAGCCCTTCCAGTTCGAGGGCGGCAAGCGCATGAAGCAGGCCGAAGAGGGCGTCGAGAGCCTTCAGAAGGTCGTGGACACGCTGATCATCATCCCGAACCAGAACCTGTTCCGCCTCGCCAACGAGAAAACCACGTTTACCGAGGCCTTCTCGATGGCCGATGACGTGCTCTACCAAGGCGTCAAAGGCGTGACCGACCTGATGGTGCGGCCGGGCCTGATTAACCTCGACTTCGCCGACGTGCGCGCGGTGATGGACGAGATGGGCAAGGCCATGATGGGCACTGGCGAGGCAGAGGGCGAAGACCGCGCCGTGCAAGCCGCCGAGAAAGCCATCGCCAACCCGCTGCTGGACGAGATTTCCCTGCGTGGCGCGAAGGGCGTGCTGATCAACATCACCGGCTCCCACGACCTGACCCTGTTCGAGCTGGACGAGGCCGCCAACCGCATCCGCGAAGAGGTCGACCCGGAAGCCAACATCATCGTGGGCTCGACGCTCGACACCACCATGGACGGCAAGATGCGCGTCTCGGTCGTGGCCACCGGCATCGAGGCGTCCGAGGAGTTGCTTGCGCAGCCCGTCGCGCGCCGCTCTCTGGCCCAGCCGTTGCCAATGGAGCGTGCCGCAGAGGTCGCACCGCAGCCGGTGCCGGAAACCGCACAAGCCGCCCCGGCCGCAGAGCCGGCCCAGCCGAACTTCGCCTCTGAAGAGCCTTCGCTGTTTGAAGGTGTGGCCGCGACCGCACCCGCACATCATGAGGCCACGGATGAGGACGGCTTGCCCGCTCCGGTCTACACACCTGCACCGCAGCAAGCCCCTGCCGCCGCCGCCGAGCCGGAGCAGCCGATGTTCCAATCGCGCCAGCCGGGCACCCCGACACCGGAAGCCATGCAGCGCCTGCGCGCCGCGGTCAGCAAGTCGCCGTCGGATGAGGCCCAAGCCACCGCCGACGCGGTGCGCGCCGCCCCGGCACCCGCCGAGGCCGAGAAGCCGCGCTTCGGGATCAACTCGCTGATCGGTCGCATGACCGGCCACGGCGAAGAGGGCCAGCCGCAGCAGCCTGCGCGCCAGCAGCCGCAGATGGCACAGGCGCCGCGCGCGGTCTCCCCGGCTCCGCAGGCCGATCCGGAGCAGGAAAAGATCGAAATTCCGGCCTTCCTGCGCCGTCAGGCGAACTGAGCCAAACCAAATTACGCAACGTCGCAAGGCCGGGTTCGTCCCGGCCTTTGTCGTTTTTATCATTTGAAATCAATGTACTTGCCGCGCTGCAGCGTGAATGTTGCGAAATGTGTCAGGTATGTTGCAATCGGTCATAAAGAGTGAGTTGTGACAATGGCTTACGGGACCTAATTTGCACGGCAACCAAGCAGCCTGGGGGGCTGATAGGTGAACTAAAACCGCGAGGGCCGCGTTAGGTCTTCCGAAAGGGGTTACCGTGCAGGCAACTTTGACGCAGACGATCAGCTTTGAGGGCGTGGGCCTTCACTCCGGCAAGCCGGTGCGCATGTCCGTGCACCCGGCCGCCGCGCGTTTTGGCATCTGGTTCAAGCGCACGGACGTCACCGATGCAGATAACATGATCCGCGCCATCTACACGGGCGTCGGCACCAAGCCGCTGTGCTCGGAGCTGTCGAACGACGCCGGCACGACCATCTCCACGGTAGAGCACGTCATGGCCGCACTCGCAGGCTGCGGCATCCACAACGCGCTGATCGAAGTCGACGGCCCGGAAGTGCCGATCATGGATGGCTGCTCGAAGGATTTCGTGCGGGCCATCGTTCAGGTCGGTGCCCAAAAGCAGGCCGCACGGCTTTACGCGATCGAGGTTCTCTCCCCCGTCATGGTCGAAGAGAACGGCGCGGTGGCGATGCTGACCCCGGCCAAGGGCCTTGAGATCGACTTCCACATCGACTTCCCGGATGAGGCCATCGGCCGCCAGCATATGGCGCTCGACATGCGCAACGGCACTTTCGTGCGCGAGCTGTCCGACAGCCGCACCTTCTGCCGCAAAGCCGATATCGACAAGATGCACGAGCAGGGCCTGGCCCTGGGCGGCACCTACGATAACGCGGTCGTCGTGGACGGTGCCGATGTGCTGAGCCCCGGTGGCCTGCGCCACGTGGACGAGGCCGTGCGTCACAAGATGCTCGACGCGCTTGGCGATCTGGCCTTGGCCGGTGCGCCCATTCTCGGACGCTACACCGGCGTCAAAGCGGGCCACGCCATGACCAACAAATTGCTGCGCAAGCTGTTCGCGGATCCGTCCGCCTATCGCTTCGTGCCCTGCTCGCATGCTCAGCTCGCCCGTCTTCCGGGCGTGGGTGTTGGCATGGCCGATCTGGCGCTGGTGGCCTAAGCCGCGCGCGGCGCTCACAAAATCATTCAAAGGCGTTTTGCCCTGCAAATAGATGTGCTAGACCAGCCCAAAGAGCCGCAACCCGGGGCGTACCGGGGCGGGATGTGAGATGGGGTCGCGGTCGATGACGGCACGCAGCAGGGCATTTCTGAAATCAGCCGCGGCGCTGGCGCTGGTGGCCGGTCTATCGGCCTGCGGCGGTGGCGGCGGCGAACGTGGTGGCCTGTTCGGCGGCTTCTTCCAATCCAATCGGGAGCCCCCGCTGGAAAGCTTCGGCCCGGAAGAGATCTACAAACGCGCCGAGTTCGAGCTGGAAACGCAAGATATCGACGATGCCGTGCGCCTGTTCTCCGAGGTCGAGCGACTCTATCCCTATTCCGAGTGGGCCAAGCGCGCCTTGATCATGCAGGCCTTCGCCTATCACGCCGACCGCGACTACGAGAACTCGCGCGCCTCCGCGCAGCGCTTTCTCGACTTCTACCCCGCCGATGATGACGCGCCCTATGCGCAGTATCTTCTGGCGATCAGCTACTACGACCAGATCGATCAGGTCGGCCGCGATCAGGGCCTGACCTTCCAGGCGCTGCAGTCTCTGCGCACTGTGATCGAACGCTATCCCGACAGCGAATACGCCAAATCCTCGATCCTGAAATTTGATCTCGCCTTCGATCACCTCGCGGGCAAAGAGATGGAGATCGGGCGCTATTACCTTAAGCGCGGGCATTATTCGGCGGCGATCAACCGCTTCCGGGTTGTGGTCGAAGAGTTCCAGACGACGACCCACACCGCAGAGGCGCTGCACCGGCTGGTGGAAAGCTACCTGTCGCTGGGCCTGACCGACGAGGCGCAGACCGCGGGCGCGATCCTCGGCTTCAACTACCAGTCGTCGGGCTTCTATCAGGACAGTTTCAACCTGCTGCAAGGCCGTGGGCTCGAGCCCGAAGCGGCGGGCTCCGGCTGGCTTCAGGACATCTACCGGCAGGTGATCCGGGGCCAGTGGCTCTAGGGGAGGTGGGGCAGGCCCACCTGACGTCCGATGCTCACGCAGCTTGATATCCGCGACATGCTGATCATCGACCGGCTGGATCTCGAGTTCCAGCCGGGTCTCAACGTGCTGACCGGCGAGACCGGGGCGGGCAAGTCGATCCTGCTGGATTCCCTCGGATTCGTTCTGGGCTGGCGCGGTCGCGCGGAGCTTGTGCGCGCAGGCGCGACCAAGGGCGAAGTCACGGCGCAGTTTGATCTGCCTGCAGGCCACGCGGCCTGGGCCGTGCTGGAAGAAGCGGGGTTCGAGATCGAAGGCGAGCTGATCCTGCGCCGCACGAACTACCCCGACGGCCGCAAGCAGGCTTATGTCAACGACCGCCGCGCTTCGGGCGAGCTGTTGCGCGCGCTGTCTGAGACGCTGGTGGAGCTGCACGGCCAGCACGACGACCGCGGCCTGCTGAACCCGCGCGCGCATCGCGACATGCTCGACGAGTTCGCGGGGCTCGACCTCGCCCCGGTGCGCGCCGCCTGGGACCAGATGACAGCCGCGCGCCGCGCGTTGAAGAAGGCCCAGAAAGCGCTCGACGAAATCCGGCGCGAGGAAGAATTCCTGCGCCACGCGGTCGCCGAGCTTGACGCGCTCGCGCTTGAGCCGGGCCAAGAGGCCGCCCTTGATGCCCGCCGCCGCCAGATGCAGGCGGGCGAGCGCATCCGCGACGACGTCTCCCGCGCCCTGCAGGCCCTTGGGCTGAACGGGGCAGAGGGGTTGCTCGGCGACGCGACCCGCTGGCTCGACGGCGTGGCAGAGCAGGCCGAGGGCCAGCTCGACGGTGCGCTTTCCGCGTTGGAGCGTGCCCTGACCGAGCTGGGCGAGGCCCACGAAGGGGTCGAACGCATGCTCGAGCATCTCGATTTCGACCCGATGGAGCTGGAGCAGGTCGAAGAGCAGCTTTTTGCCCTGCGCGGCGTGGCGCGCAAGCATGACGTGCTGGCCGATGATCTGGCTGAGTTTGCCGAAGGCCTGCGTATCCGCCTTGCCGCGCTCGACGGCGGCGAGGTGGAGTTGGCAGAGCTGGAAAAGGCGCTGGCGCAGGCCACGGAAACCTATGATGTCGAGGCGGCCCGCATTACCGCTGCCCGCCAAGACGCCGCCGCCCGCCTCGACGCCGCGATGGGAGCAGAGCTCGCGCCCCTGAAGATGGAGCGCGCGGTGTTCAAGACCGATGTGACGCCGGAAGCCCCGGGGCCCGACGGCGCAGATGATGTCTCTTTCACCGTGGCCACGAACCCCGGCGCGCCCTCCGGCCCGCTGAACAAGATCGCCTCCGGGGGCGAGCTGTCGCGATTCCTCCTGGCCCTGAAGGTTTGCCTGTCGTCGACGAGCCAAGGCGTGACCATGATCTTCGATGAGATCGACCGCGGCGTGGGCGGTGCCACGGCGGATGCCGTGGGCCGCAGGCTCGCTTCGCTCGCCGATGGCGCGCAGGTGCTGGTCGTAACCCACTCGCCGCAGGTGGCCGCGCTTGGTGGGCACCATTGGCGGGTGGAGAAGAGCGTGCGCGACGAGCAGACCTTCTCCACAGTCGTTCCCCTCGACGCCCAGACGCGCATCGACGAGATCGCGCGCATGGTGTCCGGTGACACGGTGACGGACGCCGCCCGCGACGCGGCCCGCGCGCTTTTGGACGGGTGAAGCGCCTTGGAAGGCGCTTAAAGCCCGTTGCAACGGGCTTCCTCGCCTAGACCATCCCACAGCTTTGTCATAAGACTGTTGCACCGCAGCACGGCACGCCGGGGACCCATGGCCGAGCACATACCTCCTGACCGCCCCAAGGGATTCGCCAGCCAGCAGCTCGACGAAGCCCTGATGGCGTGCCGGGATGGCTGGCGTCTCCTGCGTCACAAGGGGCCTTCCCAGCTGCAATTCTGGTTCATCGCCCTCCTGATCGGCATCGGCGCGGGCTTCGCCGCGCTGTTCTTTCGCAAGGGGATCGAGTGGCTGCAGGGCGTGCTCTACGACGCCAAAGACATCCGCGAGCTGCAGGAATTCGTCACCGATCTGGAGTGGTACTGGATTGTGCTGATCCCGATCACGGGCGGGTTGATCACCGGCATCATCCTGCACCTGTTCACCGATGACGGGCGGGTCCGCTCGGTCGCCGATGTGATCGAGGGGGCCGCGATGAACAATGGCCGGGTCGAGAAGCGGGCAGGGCTCGCCTCCGCCGCCGCCTCGCTGATCACGCTCAGCTCCGGCGGCTCGTCGGGCCGGGAAGGCCCGGTCGTGCACCTGGCCGCGGTAATCTCCAGCTGGGCCTGCGGGCTGATCAAGGCCGACGGCATCACCGGGCGCGACCTTTTGGGCTGCGCCGTGGCCGCGGCCGTCTCCGCCAGTTTCAATGCGCCCATCGCCGGCGCGCTTTTCGCGCTGGAGGTCGTGCTGCGCCACTTCGCCATCCACGCCTTCGCGCCCATCGTCATTGCGTCCGCCGCGGGCACGGTGATCAACCGGCTGGCCTTTGGCGACGTGACCGAGTTTGCGCTGCCAGAGGCCAACACGCTCGATTTCTATGTCGAGCTGCCCGCCTTCCTGATCCTCGGCATCGTCTGCGGCCTCGTGGCCGTGGCCCTGATGCGCGCGATCTTCTGGACCGACGATCTCGGCACCTATGTGCAGCGCCAGACCGGCATGCCACGCTGGCTGCGCCCGGCCTGTGCCGGTGCGCTGCTGGGCCTGATGGCGATCTGGTTTCCGCACATCATCGGGGTCGGCTACGGCACAACGTCCGCGGCGCTGACGGGCGAGCTGATCCTCTACGAGGCGGTGATTTTTGCCGTGCTCAAGGTCGCCGCCGTCGCCATCACCATGGCGGGCCGCATGGGCGGCGGGGTGTTTTCACCCTCGCTCATGGTCGGCGCGTTGACGGGCCTCGCCTTCGGCGGGATCGCCACCGGGCTGCTCCCCGACATCTCCGGATCCGAGACGCTCTATGCGCTCGCAGGGATGGGCGCGGTGGCCGCCGCGGTGCTCGGCGCGCCGATTTCCACCACGCTCATCGTGTTTGAGCTCACAGGCGACTGGCAAACCGGCCTCGCCGTGATGGTCGCTGTGTCGCTCTCGACCGCCATCGCGGGCGGGCTGGTCGACCGCTCCTTCTTTCTCACTCAGCTCGAGCGGCGTGGCACGCATCTCGCCGCAGGCCCGCAGGCCTACCTTCTGTCGATGTTCCGTGTGGCCAATGTGATGCGCAAAGGCGACCACCCAGAAGGTGCAGATGATGACGCGATCTGGGACGCCATCGCCCAAGGCCACTTCATCGGTCCCAACGCGACGCTGGAGGACGCCATGCCGATCTTCGAGCGTACCAACCGCGCCTTCCTGCCGGTGGTTTCCGTCGGAGACGAGGGCGTGCCGCCCGAAATCCACGGCGCGCTCTTCCAGGTCGACGCGCTCAAACAATACAACCGCGCGCTTGCCGCCACCGCAGCGGAAGAGCACTCATAGCGCGCTCACGTCTTTCTTTGTTCCAAAAATACGGACTATCTCGCCGCTAGCCACGCGCCAGATAGTCAGAGACCCGCGCCAACCCCGCCCGCAAGTCGGCTTCCGGATTGGCAAACCCGATCCGCACATATCCTTCCATGCCGAACGCGGCGCCGGGGGTGAACAGCACACCGGTTTCCTGCAGCAGCCCCCGACAAAAGGCCTCCGATCCCTCCGCCATATCGATCCGCAACAGCGTCACCGTGCCAGAGCGCGGCTTGACCCAGGACACGCGTGGCTCCCCCGCGACCCAGTCGCTCAGGATGGCCAGGTTGCCACGCGTGATCGCGCGGGATCGGGCCAGGATGCGGTCTCGATTCTCCAGCGCGAGCGTCGCGAAATGGTCGTCGATGCGCCCGATGGAGATCGTGTCGTAGTCGCGGTGTCGCTCCACCGCCTCGATCACCTCGGCAGGTCCTGCAACCCACCCCAGCCGCAACCCCGCAAGCGAGAACGCCTTCGACATCCCGCAGGTCGAGATGCCTTTCTCGTACAGATCCGCCACCGCATCCGTCATGCCGGAGCCGTCCTGATCCGTGCCGCGATAGACCTCATCACACAGCAGCCACGCATCCACCTCGCGCGCGATTTCCGCGATCTCCAGCAGAATCTCCCGCTCGATCAGCGCGCCGGTCGGGTTGTTCGGATTGGTCAGCGCGATCAGCCGCGTGTCAGGGCGGACCAGCGCGCGCAGGCGGTCGAGATCGGGCAGGAAGCGGTCTTCCTCCCGCAGCCAAAGCTTGTCGACCTCCGCGCCGATGCTGGCCGGAATGGAGTAGTGCTGCTGGTAGCTCGGCACCACGGCGACCACATGATCACCGCTTGAAATCAACGCCTTATGCACCAGCATATTGGCCCCGATGGTGCCATGGGTGGTGATCAGGTTCTCAGGGCCTTGCTTGGAATAAAGCCCCGCGATGGCCGACAGCAACCGGTCCGAGCCGCGAATGTCGCCATAGGTCATCTTCAGGGCCAAAAGCGCGGACAGATCGGTCTCGTTGCGGCCCGACAGGGACAGCAGCTCTTCGATGGTCAGGCTCTCGACGCAGGTTTCGCCCAGATTATGGGTGCAGCGGGTCTCCCACGCGTTCATCCATATCTCGACCCCGAACGGCTCGATCTGCATCGCGTCACACGGCCTCGACGGTCACCTTTTCGGGATAGAACGCCAGATGCCCGGCGATCCGCTCAAGGCCCTCCTTCGGCGTCTCGTAGGACCAGGCGGCATCCTCGATCGGGCCGCTTTTCGCGTGCAGCGTGAAATAGCTGGCCTCGCCCTTGTGCGGGCAGGTGGTCTTGGTGTCGGTTTGCTCAAAGAACGCCATGGCCAGATCGGCGCGCGGAACGTAGAGCACGAGCGCGTGATCCCCTTCGCTCAGCTCGATGACATTGCTACTTTCGCCCAACACGGCCCCCGCGGCGCGGATCGAGTAAGTGCCTGTTGCGGCGCGCAATTTGATGTGGTCGGCCATGGGCGGAGCCTCCTTTAGGTCATCTCAATGTGTGCTAGAGGGGGAACATGACAGTTTCGTGTCAGCTTGAAAAGACACAACTTGCAGCAACCGCAGGTTGCGCAAGCCAGACTTTCACGGAAAGTCTGAGCGCAAATTCTTCAAAAGAATTTGGCCCCGCTCAAAGCGGCGCGCAGGCGGCATCCAGCCAGTCGCGCGCAGCACCCGACAGCTCCAGCTTCTCCCAGATCTCGGCGTGATAGCCGTTGATCCACTCGATCTCATGGGGCGCGAGCATATCGCGCAGGATCAGACGGCGCTCGAACGGCACCCATGTCAGCGTCTCGAAGCTCAGCTGGTCGCGCCTGTCGCCCAGCTCTGGCGCCTCCTGCACGACGATAAGGTTCTCGATCCGGATGCCGAATGCGCCCTCGCGGTAGTAGCCCGGCTCGTTGGACAGGATCATTCCCGGCTCCAGCGGCACCTCCGAGATGCGTGACAGGCGCTGCGGTCCTTCATGTACGCACAGATAGACGCCCACGCCATGGCCCGTCCCATGGTCGTAATCCAGCCCATGCCGCCACAACGGCGCCCGGGCCAGTGCATCGATATCGCGCCCAGCCACGCCACGTGGGAAACGCGCTTGGCTGATCGCGATCATCCCTTGCAGCACCAGCGTGTAGCATTCCTGCTGCTCGCGGCTGGGCCGACCGATCACCGTCGTGCGGGTGATATCGGTCGTGCCGTCCACATATTGTCCGCCGCTGTCGACCAGCAGCAGCTCCCCCGCCTTGACCGCCCGGTTGGTCGAGGTCGTGCAGCGGTAATGCACCACAGCCCCGTGCGGGCCAGCGCCCGCGATCGTGTCGAAGCTGATGTCGCGCAGCGCGTTGGTCTTGGACCGGAAGCCCTCCAGCGCGGTCACTACGTCGATCTCGGTCAGCCCGGGGCCCTGTTTGTCCAGCCAGGCGAGGAATTCCACCATCGCGTGCGCGTCGCGGATATGGGCCGTGCGGGTGCCCTCGATCTCGGTCGGGTTCTTGATCGCCTTGGGCAGCACGCAGGGGTCCTGCGCATAGGCGATCTCCGCCTCGATCAGCTGGGAGACCGCCGCGGGCGCGCTGCCCCGGTCCACCCGGATCGTGCCTGTCAGTGCCGCGAGCGCATCGGCAAACGCGTCGGGCGGGTGTTGGTCAATTGCCGGATCGGGCCCCAGATGCGCGACCTTCTCGGGATCTATGAACAGATCCACCCGGGCGTCAGCGTGGAGGATCGCGAAACACTGCACCACCGGGTTACGTGGAATGTCGGAGCCGCGAATGTTCAAAAGCCACGAGATGCTGTCGGGCAGGGTCAGCACGGCCGCATCGTGGCCTGCGTCCTTCAGGATCGCCGCGATCTCTTTGCGCTTGTCACCGGAGCTTTTGCCCGACAGCTCCAGCGGCTGTGCCTCGGCGCGGCCTTGTGGTGGGGCGGGGCGGTCCTCCCAGATGCGGTCGACAAGATTGTCGGTCTCGACAAGCGTCACGCCCGCGTCGCGGATTTTCTCGACCTCCGCCTGCGTATGCAGCCAGGGGTCATAGGCCATATTGTGGGGCTCGGGCAGCGCGTCTTTCAGCCAGGGTCCCGCTTGGGTCTCCGGCCAATGCACCGGGGTGAAATGGTCCAGCGCCACCTGATCCTTCACCTGCACCCGGTAGCGCCCGTCGATGAAGACGCCCGCTTGGTCGCGCAACGCGGCGCAAAAGCCCGCAGAGCCGGTGAAGCCCGTAAGCCACGCCAGCCGGTCGTCGCACGGCGCCACATATTCGCCCTGATGCGCATCGGCGCGGGGGATCAGGAAGCCGTCATAGCCTTCGCGCGCAAGCTCTTCGCGCAGGGCGGCGAGACGGGGAGGGCCTTGGTCGGGGGACGTCGCGTCGTCGAAACTTTGAAACATGGCCGCAATTTGCGGGCAATCGCGCCGGGCCGCAAGCTCAGCTTTTGGCGGCCACTCCGGTCCAGTCGGTATGGCCGCGCGCATTCAGGATCGAGCGCATCTTGAAGCGCCCGTCCACGACCTCCAACAGGGCCGAGGACGTGTAGGCCGCCGTTGCCCGCTTGCCCCCCGACAGCAGGCTGGTCTCGTACGTGCCGACCCAGGTGCCGTCCATGCTGCGCTCCAGCGCCAGCGGCTTGCGGTAGATCAAGTCAAGCTGCATCGCGTCGCAGGCTTGCAGGTAGTGGTCGAAATTGCTGCGCAGCGCGTCGGGCGTGTCGAAAAGCTGCGGTCCGGCGCGGGTCACCATCGAGAAAGGCAGCAAGATGTGCGCCTGCCATGCGTCGAAGTCGCGGGCGATGAAACAGTCCGAAATCGCGTCGAGGAAGGTTTGAAATTCCGCGTCCGCGTCCATCGGGCCTGACCTAGCTGGCCCGCTTCATGCCCATGACCCGGGCACGGGCGCGCGGGTCGCTGTCAAACAGAGCCGCCAGCTGCTCGGTCATCGCGCCGGCCAACTGCTCCACATCCGTGATCGTCACGGCGCGGTCGTAATAGCGGGTGACGTCGTGGCCGATGCCCACGGCGATCAGCTCCACCGCGCGGCGTTTTTCGACCATGGCGATCACGTCACGCAGGTGCTTTTCGAGGTAGTTCGCCGGGTTCACCGACAGGGTGGAATCGTCCACCGGCGCACCGTCCGAGATCACCATCAGGATCTTGCGCGCCTCCGGGCGGCCCAGCATCCGGCGATGGGCCCATTCCAGCGCCTCGCCATCGATGTTTTCCTTCAGCAGCCCCTCTTTCATCATCAGCCCAAGATTGGGCCGCGCTCGGCGCCACGGGGCGTCGGCGCTTTTGTAGATGATGTGGCGCAGATCGTTCAGGCGGCCCGGCGCTTGTGCGCGGCCTTCGGCGAGCCACGTCTCGCGGCAAATGCCACCTTTCCAGGCCTTCGTCGTGAAGCCCAGAATTTCCGTCTTCACCTGGCAGCGCTCCAAGGTGCGCGCCAGCACGTCCGCGCAGATCGCCGCGATCGAGATCGGCCGCCCGCGCATTGAGCCGGAATTGTCGAGCAGAAGCGTCACGCAGGTGTCGCGGAACTCCATGTCTTTTTCCTGCTTGAAGCTCAG
Source organism: Litoreibacter ponti (assembly GCF_003054285.1). Lineage (NCBI taxonomy): Bacteria > Pseudomonadati > Pseudomonadota > Alphaproteobacteria > Rhodobacterales > Roseobacteraceae > Litoreibacter > Litoreibacter ponti. Next base: position 36,877 of record NZ_QBKS01000002.1, on the reverse strand, counting down.
CGGCGTGGTCGGGCTGACCACGACACGGGCGAGGCGTCCGGCATCAAGGATGCCTTCCTCCAGATCGAACTCCCAGGACCGGTTCTGCTGCGCCTGCAGGCGGCGCTGCAGCTTGTTGGCAAGGCGCGAGACCGCGCCCTTCAGGGGCTCCAACTGTTGGTCGAGATAGGCGCGCAGGCGCTCCAGCTCGGCAGGCTCCGCCAGCTCTTCAGCGCGGATTTCTTCATCATTTTCAGTCGAGTACACGGTGTAGTTCGGGTCCGCATCCGAATGGGGCGGCGGCGGGGGCGGGTCCATCGGCGCCTCGCCCTCGGGCATCTCGGCTTCCTCAGACATCTCCGCATCGGCCATGTCGTCAAGGTTAACCGTCGCCTGGCTGGCGTCGTCCTGTTGTTCCTGGCTCTGCTCGGCGGAGGCTTCCTCGTCCTCGGAATTGTCTTCCTTGTCGGGGTTGCTGTCCTCGTCGGCTTCCTGCTCGTCTTGATCCTCAGACGCCTCGTCTTCCTGGTCTTCGTCGATGTCGTCCGGGTCGTCGCCCAGTTGGTCGCCATAGCCCAGATCATCAATCACCTGGCGCGCGAACTTTGCGAACTTGCCCTGATCGGACAGCACGTCCTGCAGGTCCTCCAGCGTGCCGCCCGCGGCGCCTTCGATGAAATCCTTCCACAGGTTCATGACGTTCGCCGCGTCGGCGGGCAATTCGCGGCCCGTGGCGAGATGGCGGATCAGGTAGCCCGCGGCGACCGATAGGGGCGCCTGGCTCGCCTCGGTGATCTGGCCGTATCCCTTGCGCTCCGCCTCCGAGCCGATCTTGGCGTCGATATTGCCCGCCGTGCCGGGCATGGTGCGCGCGCCCATCGCCTCGCAGCGCGCGGTCTCCATCGCATCGTACAGATCACGCGCCATGTTGCCCTGTGGCTCGTAGCGCGCATTGGTGGAGGGGTTGTGGAAGCGGCGGCGCAGCGCGAAGGCATCCGCGGTCCCACGCGCCATCAGCACTTCCTGACGCGTCATGCGGCGCGTCACCTGCGGCAGGCGCACCTGGTCATTGGTCATCCCCGGCGGGTCAACGGAATAGGCCACGCCCAGATCCGGGTCGTTGGCGAGCGTCTTCGTCGCTTCGGCCAGCGCCTTCTTGAACGGGTCTGCGGGGTTGTCGTTTTGCGCCATGTCTCACGTCCTGATCTCTCAGGGCGCAATCTAGGGTGCTTTGGCGGGGAAGACCATGCCATTTGGCGCGGAGGCGGGCGGCAAAACGACCTCATTGCACTCTGCGATCAGTTGCGCCGAGGCCTCCCGCGCCAGCGCCACGCTGCGCGGGTCTTGTGCGAAGGTTGCGCGGGTCAGCAGGCGCGATTGCGCCATTTTGGCCGTGATCCGCCAGGTCAATGCCAGCCTTCCGGGCATGCCGTATTCCATCGCATCCGGCATCACCGCGTCCAGCAAGGCTTCGAATTGCTGCTTGAAGGCTAGTGTGCGTTCCGAGGCGGGGCCATCGAACATGCGTTGATGCTCCTCCAGCGCGCCAAGCCGCCCGGCACAGGTGGCAAAAAGCTGCGCGCGTTGCGAGGGGGAATTGGGAAATGCGGCGGCCTGCGCCGCGAGGCCCATCCCCAGAAGCAGAGCGATTGTATATGTTCGTATACCGCGCATGTTTTGGAGCTTAGCCCCAAAAAGTAGCTCAACAATTAAGCGCTATGCAAAAACAGGGTAAATGTAGCGTTAACGCCACATGCGAACACTAGAGCTGCGCGTCGAGATTTCGGCAGACGTCGAGATCCTCGTTCCACACCTTGTCGGTCGCATAGGGCTCGCGCCCGGCGTTCACATTAGCCGTGTAATGCGCGTGGTAGCGGCTGGAGACGGCGAAGGCCTCCTTCACCGCCGCGTCACGCAGCTGCGCCTCGCTCGCGCCGCCCGCCTTCAGACGCAGATCGATCCCCGCCGTCAGGAAGCGCGAGACATTGGCCTTCGCAGCATCGATATTTTCGGCGTCGAGCCGCACCTCGCTGCCGAAATCAAGAACCGAGTGGAACAGCCCCGCACAATGCAAGGCCACCGTGCTGACATCGGCCCCGCCCGAGATCACGCGTTCGAGCGGCACAATCGGCTCGGCGGCATGGACGGTGTAGGGCAGGCACGCGCAGGCAAGCGCCAGGGCCACGGGGCGGAGGAGGGCAGCATTCATCATGGCAGGTACCCTACAAGCTGGGCCCGCCGCGACAATCCAAAACCTGCGGCAAAGGCGCCAAAAACAAAAGACCGCCCCACAGGGAGCGGCCTATCAAACCCATGTCCGAAACCTCAGCCCAGCGACACGCTGGCGGCACTTTCGGGGAGCTCTTCGTCGAAGCAGCGCTGGTAGAACTCGGCCACGGTCTCCCGCTCCAGCTCGTCGCATTTGTTCAGGAAGCTCAGGCGGAAGGCGTAGCCCACATCGTTGAAGATCATCGCGTTTTGCGCCCAGGCGATCACGGTCCGGGGCGACATCAGTGTGGACAGATCGCCATTCATGAAGGCCGTTCGGGTCAGGTCCGCGACGGTGACCATCTGGCCCACGGTCTTGCGGCCCTTCTCGGTGTTGAAGAACGGGTTCTTGGCCAGCACGATCGCGGCCTCCGCGTCGTGGGACAGGTAGTTCAGCGTGCACACCAGCGACCAGCGATCCATCTGGCCCTGGTTGATCTGCTGGGTGCCATGATAAAGCCCCGTCGTATCGCCAAGGCCCACGGTGTTGGCGGTGGCGAAGATGCGGAATTGCGGGTGCGGCGTCAGCACCTTGTTCTGGTCCAGCAGGGTCAGCTTGCCGTCGGTCTCCAACACGCGCTGGATCACGAACATCACGTCCGCGCGGCCCGCGTCATATTCGTCAAAGACGATGGCCGTGGGGTTGCGCAGCGCCCAGGGCAGGATGCCTTCCTGAAACTCGGTGACCTGCACGCCCTCTTTCAGCTTGATCGCGTCCTTGCCGATCAGGTCGATCCGGCTGATGTGGCTGTCGAGGTTCACCCGCACGCAGGGCCAGTTCAGGCGGCTTGCGACCTGCTCGATATGGGTGGATTTGCCGGTGCCGTGGTAGCCCTGGATCATCACCCGGCGGTTGTGCATGAAGCCCGCGAGGATCGCGAGCGTGGTGTCGCGGTCGAACTTGTAGGTGCTGTCGAACTCCGGCACGCGGTCGGTGCGGTCCGGGAAGGCCTTGACCTTCATGTCGCTGTCGATGCCGAAGACCTCGCGGACGGAGACGTCCTCGGTGGGTTTCGCGTTCAGATCGATGCTGCCGTCGGCCATGGGTGAAGTCCTCTCGAATAACCCGGACGGGATGCAACATATCGCGGGGAAGGACAAGGGGAAGCCCTGCGGCAAAGGGACATTTACGGCGCTCCGGGCCGCAGGGCTTGGAGATGCCGCCGTCTTGGGCATAAGCTTGCGCGAAACTGGTCTTATCAGGCGGTGAGGGAGATGAGGGAAGGGGCGCAGCCGGACCCGGCGACCAATCTGGGTGATTTCGTTCCCGCGCACCCGATCGATGCCGCGTGGGTCGAACGTGCGTTGGCTCTTGTGCGCAAGGAGGTGGGCGAGGCGGAGCTGCGCCTTGAGGTCGTCCAGGACAACGGCACACGCATGACGGTGGGCCAGATCGACGCGGCGGCCCTGCGCGGCGAGGGACTGTCCAGTTTTTCGATCTCGGGCCGCCGTGACGCGGCTGCGCTGTATCTGAATTTCCACCCCGATGATGGGCTCGGGCGCGTCTATATCACCAGCGAGGCCCCCACGGCGGAGGCCGCCGCCGCGCGCCTCGACACGCTCGCCGCGGCGCTGCAGCTCGAGGTCGACCGCAAGCACAGCAAGAGCTTCACCGCAAAAGAGCTGACGCGCGTCTCGACCACGGCCCTCAGCGCTGCGGTGGTTTTGGACGCGATCGAGGCCCTGTCCGCGGCCAAGACCGCGCTGAAGCCCGCAAAATTTCACCTCTCCAAACGCCGCCAGAAGGATTACAACTCCGCCGAGATGGACCTTGCGGCGCTCAAGCAAGCCCTGGGCGACCTGGACGAATTTCACCAGATAAGGCGCGTGCGTGCGTCGTTTTACACACGCGACGGCGATCTCGACTGCACCTTCACGCTGCCCACCGGCCTCATTGACCTCTACACATGGGCCACGGCCAGCTCGACCTTAATCGCGGACGCCTGCGAGACGCTCGATGCGCAAATCGGCCTGCAGCGCCTGAGCCAGGCCCGCGATACCTATCGCTCCGGCACGTTGACCTACGAGATCGGGCGGTGGTCGCCGCATATGTTCGAGGACGGCCTGAAACGCATGGTCGGGCGGCTGCGCCGACGCGGGCGGCCCAAGGGGGCGCAAGGCTCGGATTCCGGTCGCAACCATCCCGCGCCAGAGGTGACCCACCTGTTTCTGACCCGCGACGGGCAGGCGCAGGAACGCTTCGATGGCCCGGTCGAGGTTCTGGAGCCCTACGAGACCCTGCCGGATTTCTTCGAAGGGCTGGGCGACGGCTACAAGACCCTGCGCGCCATCAATGTCTCGCTCGAGGCCCACGGCATGACCCGCATCAACCTCGCCGTGAACGTCCGCGACAAGCGGCTGGAGTTCTGGGGCAACGATCCGCTGATCATGGTGCAAGACCACGCCCGCCCGCTGATCGACGGGCTGCGGATGAAGCTGGTGGAAGGTGAGCCGGGAACGTCCTTGCCGGAGCGGCCAAGTGTCTTGGAGGTCGTGACCACGCAAGTCAGCCGCTTCAGTGGGTTGATCAAAGCCGGGACAGGTGGCTTGGCGGCGTTGGGCGTCGGTGGGGCTGGGCTAGTGCTGCTGGGCTGGTCCGCGGTGGAGGTCAGCCACCCGGTCGCCAACGGCGAAAGGTTCGAGGCCGCGCCGGTGGAGGCGCTCTATCTCGACTGGCGTCTCGAAAAGCCGATCCTGCGCCGCGCACTTGAAGCGGTTACGCAGATGCGGCTGCCCGACGCGTTGGATCTCACCGTGTTCGAGAACGGGATGCTTCGGTCCGATCTGTCGCAGCAGGGCGTCTCTGGCGGGGTGACGTTGCCGCTCACGGCGGGCACCTACCGGATCGATTTCGACCATCCCACCTGGTCGGTCAGGGACGCCACCGTTTTCGTGACGGTGAAGGCGCCCGAATAGGCGGCGCGCGGGCTCGTCGCCAAGGGGGCCTGCGCGAAAACTCGCCGTTGGGTAGAAAATCTCAACCTGCATTAATTCTGTCTTAACCAACACCCGGCCATCACGGTGGAGCCGGCGCATTGGAGCCTCGACGTCGGTCCGCGTGAAGTCAGACGAAAGGGAGTATCCATGACACGACATCCGGTGTTGGCCGACCGAACCATTTTGCTGGCTGAAGACGAGGTTCTGATCTCTCGCTATCTGTGCCGGGTGCTGGAGCGGGCGGGCGCCTGCGTGACCCCGGTGCGCCGCGCCGCCGATGTCGAGGCATTGGCCCATATGGCCGACCGCCATTTTGATGTCGCGCTGCTCGATGTCTCGCTGGAGGACGGCTCGGTGCTGCCCGCCGCAGAGCTGCTGATCCAGCGCTGGGTGCCGATCGTGTTTCACTCCGGCCATGACCAGCCGGTGCTGACCACGGGGCCCACGGCCTGGGTGCGCGCGCTCGACAAGCCGGCGCCGACGCCGGAGATCGTCGATGCCCTTGCCGCGCAGATCTCCCTGCCGGATATGCAGCGCGAGATTGCCTGATCGATGAGCGTGACCTTTCCCACCAATCCGATGCGCCGCACCTTGCGCAAGGTCGAAGACCTCTCCCACCGCGCCCAGCTTGCGCTCGAGGCGGGCAGCCTTGCCACGTTCGAGTGGAACCTGGCGGCCGATACCTGCATCGTGGATGCGACCCTGCGCCAGCTTTTCGACCTGCCCGAGGGCGAGGTGACGGGGGCGATGGTGTTCGATCGGGTCCATCCCGATGACCTGAGCGCGCTACGCGCCACGATCGCGGCGACGCTCGCGCCGCGGGGCGCAGATTTCGACACGTCGTTTCGTATTCTGCGCGCCGGTCGGACCGTCTGGATCGGCGGGCGCGGGCGCGTGGTCGAACGTGACGATGACGGCCGCCCCCTGCGCATGATTGGCGTCAACTGGGACATGACCCGGGCCAAGCAGGAAGAGGCGCGCAGGCTCGACCTGACCCGTGAGATGGATCACCGGGTCAATAACAGCTACGCGCTGATGGAGGCGCTGATCGCCATGGGCGAGATGGAATACCGCCGCGCCGAGGATTTCGCGGCAATGTTGCAGACCCAGATCCACGCATTGTCTGACGCCCACCAACTGGCCTCCGACGTGCTCTTGCACGAACAGAAAAACCGCGCCGCCTTGCCGCTTGAGGATGTGGTCGGTCGCGCGCTGCGCCGGGTGCCGGAGCGGCTGCGTCGCTTTGACCTCGCGCCGGGGCTGGCGATCCGGGTGCAGGATGTGGCCGCACTTGTGATGCTGCTGCACCACCTGCGTATGGGCATGCTGCAAAGTGCGCCGCTCGTTCTGCGCGCGACACCTCAAATCGCAGGTTGGTCAGAGCTGACATGGGCCTGCGGCGCCCCGATGGTGCCCGTCGGAGAGCCCGATTTCATCGTCGCGCTGTGCATCGAACAGTTGGGCGGCAGGCTTTTACATAACGGGCAGGCCAAGGCCGGTCAGATGCTGTCCTTCACCTTCCCGGTCTTCGACGAGGGTGCGGTTATGCCCGACGCCGCGCAGATCGCGCAGCACGCGATGCCGGTGGCGCAATATTTCTGACGAGGCGAAGCCCTAGTCGGAGAAATTCCGGCTGTCTTTCAGCTGATCCCACGCCCAGACGACCTGCTGCAATTGCTCCTCATCGGCGCGGTTGCCGCCATTCATATCGGGGTGCAAGTCCTTGATAAGGCTTTTGTACTTCTTGCGGATGTCCTTCTTGGACATGTGCACGGTGCCCTCTAGGATATCGAGCGCCTTGCGCTCGGTTGCGGGCAGGCGGCGGCCTGCGCCATTGGGGTTGCGGCCCGGGTTGCGGGTGGCGTTCTCGCCCAGAACGGCCATCGGGTCATCGACGCCCAGGCGCGACCAGGCGCGCTGCTCTTCGCCCTTCTTGAGTGGCTTGGTGGGACGCTCCCAGACTTTGTCCGAGGACATCTGGCGCTCCATTTCCTCTTGGGTGTGGGTCTCGAAGAAGTTCCACTTGAGGTTGTATTCGCGCACGTGGTCCTTACAGAACCAGTAGTAGTCATCGAGCACGTCGGGGGATTTCGGCGCGCGGTATTTGCCCGCCTCCTGGCAGTCCGGGGCCTCGCAGGTGCGCTGCGATGTCTCCACCGCGCCCGACATCCCGCGCCGGCCCTTGGCGCGGCGCGCCTTGTCGGACTTGGCTGAGATATCAAACTCAAATGGATCAAAGGGGGGACGGGCCATTGCTTCACCTTTTCGACTCGGAGCAGACAGCTTAAAGCTTAACGCGCCGAGGTGAAGGGGCTTTGGCCGAAAAAAATGGAGAAAAGATGGGCATTCAGCAGGAGATGGAGCGGCGCTTGACCGACGCCTTCGCGCCGCGCGAACTGGCGGTGGTCGATGACAGCGAGAGCCATCGCGGCCATGCGGGCTACCAGGAGGGCGGCGAGAGCCATTGGAACGTTCGTATCCGCTCTGAGGCATTCGCGGGACAGTCCCGCATTGCCCGTCACCGCGCCGTGCACGGTGCGCTCGGGCCGGAGCTTATCGGGAAGATCCACGCGCTGGCGCTGGACCTCGACGCCTAGGCGCTTTCGTCGCGCTTCTGTTCGTCTTCGGCCTCGGCCTCGACGGTGTCGTCGCCCTGCAGGAAGCCTTCCGGGGCGGGGCCTTCCTCCGCGCGAGTAAGCTGCGGCTCTAAGACCGGCTCGGAAATCGCGGCGGGCGCGGCGACCACGGGGGCCGCGGCAACCGCTGAAAGCGCCGGGGTCTCAATCGCTTCTTCGGGTGCGGGCGCGGTCGATACCGCGCGCCGGAAGACCAGGACAGAGTGGTATTTCGTGGTTCTGCCGGTGAAGCCCTGCCGTTCGTCGCAGGGCAGGGTTTCGGCGCGCTGGTATTCCCAGCCGTCCGCCGCCATCTCGTTGATCACATCGGTCAGGGTGGTTGCGAATTTGGCCTCCGGGCCCTTGACCTTGCGCGGCGCCTTGGCTTTGCGCGGCGCGGGCACCACCTGGTATTCGTAGGTTGTCATGGCTCTGTCCCCCATCAGACGTGAGCCATAGCCCTTACAAAACGCGCAGGCTACTGTCCAGATAGACCGGGCGTTTGCGGGCGGGTCTTCGCACAAATGGCACCGGGTGCGCCACCCGTGGCACGGCGCGCACGCGCGCCCGGCGGATCAGCCCGGCCAGACCAATGATGATCCAGCTGACCTGAATCAGCAGGGAGGCCAGGTTGAACGCGTGGAGCAGGGAGATCAGAACAAGGCTCGCGCCGACGAGGTTTGTCCAGATATAGACCGTGCCATTGCCGTCGATGAGGCCGAGTTGCAGCCCGGCGAAGCCAGCCATATAGGCCAGAAATCCGGCGATGCCGATGATCTGATATAGGCTGACTGCGTCGGGCATTGGGAGGTCACTCGTTAATTTGTCACTCGGTGTGGGATCACTATGCCCGATGACCTTGGGGAAGGCGCGTGAGTTAAGAGTGAGAAAGAATTCACGCCTGTCTTCATGGCAGCGCGGCGCGGCGCACGGTGGTGTCAGAATTGGTTAACGCAACGGCGCTATACCAGGCCCCGGATCCACGCGGGCCCGGGGTGACGCCCGGCCGCACCAAGACATCACATGAGACAGGGCCTCGGCTTATTGCAAGCTGCCATCTGTTTCGCGCGGAACATCAAGGGTCTTTGGGGGGGTACAGCCCCTGAAGGCACAGGCTCCGATCATGGCCGTCTGCTTCGGTGGCGCCACCATTTCATATCAGAGATACGGGTTCCCGTCCGGCCTTGGTGCCGCGGCGGGGGTGCGTGCGGGACGGACGTGCGACGCTCGGGCTGTGCCCATCGCCCCGCCCGCCATCCCGTATGGGCGCTTTAATGGCACCCAATCCAAAAGGTCGCTACGCGCTGAGTTTCTTTGAAACCAGCTCGTTGACGGCTTTTGGGTTCGCTTTCCCCCCCGTCGCCTTCATCACCTGACCGACGAACCAGCCCGCAAGCTTGGGGTTCTCGCGGGCTTTCTCGACCTGGGCCGGGTTTGTCGCGATGATCTCGTCCAAAGCGGCCTCGATGGCGCCGGTATCAGTCACCTGCTTCATGCCGCGGGCCTCGACGATTTCGGCCGGGTCGCCGCCTTCGGTATAGACGATCTCGAACAGCTCCTTGGCGATCTTGCCGGAGATCGCGTCAGACGTGATCAGGTCGATGATGCCGCCCAGCTGCGCGGGGCTGACGGGGCTGTCGGTAATTGCCTTGTCGTCGTCCTTTTTCAGCCGCCCGAACAGCTCGTTGATCACCCAGTTGGCGGCCAGCTTGCCGTCACGGCCCTCGGCCACCTGCTCGAAATAGGCGGCATCCGAGGTATCGGCGGTCAACACGCTCGCGTCATATTCGCTGAGCCCGAAATCGGCCATGAAGCGCAAACGCTTCTCATCGGGCAGCTCCGGCAGGTGGGCGGCCAGATCGTCGACCCAGTCCTGCTCGATCTCCAGCGGCAGCAGGTCAGGGCAGGGGAAGTAGCGGTAATCATGCGCCTCTTCCTTGGAGCGCATGGACCGCGTCTCGCCCTTATCGGGATCGTAGAGCCGGGTTTCCTGCACCACTTCGCCACCCGCTTCCACGATGGCGATCTGGCGCTTGGCCTCGACCTCGATCGCCTGCTGGATGAAGCGCAGGGAATTCATGTTCTTGATCTCGCAGCGGGTGCCGAGATGGGAGAAATCCTGCGTTTCCATGTATTTCTCATAGGCCCCGGGGCCGCAGATCGACACGTTCACATCCGCCCGCAGGTTGCCGTTTTGCATGTTGCCGTCGCAGGTGCCGAGGTAGCGCATGATCTGGCGCAGCTTGGAGACGTAGGCGGCGGCCTCTTCCGGCCCGCGGATATCGGGGCGGGAGACGATCTCCATGAGCGCGACGCCGGTGCGGTTGAGGTCGACGAAGGACATGGTCGGGTCCATGTCGTGGATCGATTTGCCCGCGTCCTGTTCCAGGTGGATTCGCTCGATGCGGACCACGCGGGCGATGCCCGGGGCCATATCGACCAGCACCTCGCCCTCGCCCACGATGGGGTGGTAGAGCTGGCTGATCTGGTAGCCCTGCGGCAGGTCGGGGTAGAAGTAATTCTTGCGGTCAAAGGCCGAGTAGAGGTTGATATCGGCCTTCAGCCCCAGCCCGGTGCGCACGGCTTGCGCCACGCATTCCTCGTTGATCACCGGCAGCATGCCCGGCATGCCCGCATCCACGAAGGCCACGTTGGAGTTCGGCTCGGCCCCGAACTGGGTCGAGGCGCCGGAGAACAGCTTGGCATTGGTGGCCACCTGGGCATGGACCTCAAGGCCGATCACCAGCTCCCAATCCTGCTTGGCACCGGCGATGACTTTGGGCTTCGGGGTCTCGTAGGTCAGGTCCAGCATGGGGGCTCTCCGCTTTGGCTCACCCCCGGGAATTATCCAAAGGCCGCGATCTGTTCAATGTCTTCTTTGCCAAGGCCGTCGAGGATCAGCGCCGCCGCCGCCCGATTGGGGAACTCGGTCTCGCCGGGGGCGGGTGGCCCGGCGAAGACCGCATCAATGCGCGCGGGATTCTCTGACAGAAGGTCGGCGGAGTAGGGATGGTTGAGGCTCAGGATCGTCCAGCGCGCGATCACGTTGAAGGCGATGTCCTCGGCGGCCGACAGGATATAGCCCTGCCGGAAGGTCAGCGCGTTGATGATGCGCTTGATGGCGCGCGGATTCCCGTCAAAAAGATGCGTGTATTCAAGCAGCTGGTGGCGCAGCTTCATCTGGTTCTTGGGCTCGGTCACTGCCTTCATCACCGCGTCGGCAAGGTTCTGGCCCTCCGACAGGGCCTTCTTCTGGATGCGGGAGACCTCGCTCAGATCGCCCTTGGCGGCGGCGGCCTCGATTTTTTGCACGCGGGCCTCGCGGGTTGCGGTGAGCACGGGCGTTTTTGCCTTGGATTTCAGCAGCGCCTCGGTCAGGCGGGTCCGGTCGCCGGGCGCGAGGTCGGGCACCGGCACGGAGAGCTGGAAGATTTTCTTGACGAACAGGTAGCCCAAGGGCGCGCCGGGCTTCGAGATCTCCGGCTTGAAGTCCTTGTAGACCTGGTTGTAGGCGCTCACGATCCACTCGCGGTCTGACGCCACGACATAGAGCACCGGCACCTGCGCGTAGGCCGTCTGCAGGCTTTGCAACAGCTCCACCACAAAGCCCGCCTCACAGCGGTCGAGATCGTCGATGAACACCGCTACGGGCCGCTCGATCGTGGTGATGATCTTCTTGAAGCGCGCCTTCACCACCGCCGTGGGGTCCGATTGCAGGTCGCGCACGGCCTCGGCCGTTTCGGTGGCGCTTTGCGACCAGCCCTGCACAAGCTTGGCCAGCGCCCCGAGCGAGCCCAGGGCGGTGACGATGGCCGCCACGAACTTCCATGCGTTCTCGGCGTCAAAGAGCGAGCCCATGGTCTCGCTGTCGCCGAATATGGTGAAGGCCAGCAGGCCCGCGGCGATGACCGCCAGCGCGCCAAGCCAGGGCCAGGCGACGCGCGTGTTGCGCCAGAGCCAGTCTTGCAGCCGCGGCATGTGGCCTTTGCCCTTCAGCGCCGCGTAGCCCTGTTCGCGCACGGTGGTCAGCAGCGACCACCAGGGCGGGCCGGCCTCCTGCATCTGCCAGGCGTTGTATTCGATCACCACCCAGCCTTCCTTTTTCTGCTTGTAGATCGTGCCGGGAGACGGCTCGAAGAAGGTGTAGTCATGGACCAGCTTGTCCTTCAGGAAGGTCAGGATCGAGGATTTGCCCGACCCCCACCGGCCCGAAAGGTGGATGGCAAAGGGCCGAGAGGCAGTCCTCTGCGCCCCCCAGACCCGCCGGACATTCTCGACGATCGTCTCCGCAATCGCGGCGCGGCCCAGATCATCCTCATCGGGATGGGTCAGCGCGTAGTCGGGATGAAACTGCGCGGGCATCTCGTTGACGGGGCTGTCGTCATCTAGAGCTGGATCGTCGGGCGGCTGGTACGTGCCGCCATGCCGTTCAATCGCGCGTTTGACCGAGTGGCGAAGCTGGGTGTGGGCTGCGTCAGACAGCGGGGTATCGTAGGCGAAGCGGAATGTGACCTGCTCGGGCCAGTCATCTGCGGTGCCTATCTCTGAGATGGCCGAGATCACCGGATCGACCTCAATGAAATCCCCTTTCTGCGGATCGGGGCTAATGGGGATAAAAATGCGGACGCTGTCCTTGCCTCGGAACGAGGCGAACACCTCCAGTTTGACCCCGGACAGGACCGTTTCAAAATTCGTCAGATGAGCGTTGGTCTCGTCAGATCGAAAATTGGTCAGATCCAGAATATCTTGTCTTATGTCGGGTCCAGAACCGGACATGCTTCTCACGATGCCGTCGACGTAAAACGCGTGGACCACCCGGTCGTTCGCTGTTTCCGTCTTTTGTGCAAGATGCGGATTGGCAGTGAGGTAAGCCGCGGTCAGAACAAGGAGTTCCTCGTTTGTCGGGGCCAGTATTTCGGTGAACTCTAAGTGCGTCTGCCCGTTCGAGCGGGGAAGCGACCCGCGCAACACGCGGTTCAACAGGCGGAGCGCAAAGGCCGTCTGTTCGTCTGGTTCTGGCACCTTGGCCTTCGGCGCGGAGCTTTGGATCGCGCCATCGCTGTCGAACATTGCGCGCAGCTCGGGAGGTGTGCCGACTTCGACAATGGCGGGACGCATGTCGTCGGACATCTCGCTGAAGACCCGAGACAGGACTTCGGATAGCCACAGCCCCTCGCGCCCCAGAGAGACGTCAAAATCTGATAGGGCACCATGTGTAATATAAATGGAGCCGCCCGGTGCAGTCTCGCTCAGCAGGGCGCGCTCGAGCGTTTCCTCGTAGTCCTCGGGCTCCGAGATCGGGGGCAGGACAAGGAAACGGCGTTCGGGCTGACCGAACCAATGAAGCCCGCCATCGGTCAATTGTCCTCCATGCGCAAGGCCCACAAGCGTGGCCAAGTGTTCACGCAGCGCGGTCGCACCGGGCCGGTCGCCCCCGGGCACAATGATCAGGTCTACATCGTCGGTCGGTGCGCCTTCGACGGAGACGATCTCCGGCAAGGCCTGTGGAGCGGCGACCATTCCGGCCTCCTGAAACTGGCAAAACAATGCCTCCACGCTACCGCAAATTGCCCTTGGGTCAACGGCAGGGGCGGCCTGCGATTCGGGCGATTGATTGTGGCCAGATCGGAAACAATCGCCCAGAATCGGCGGATTTGCGCGGAAATCGGGCCCCAATGCGCCCGCTTCGCCGTTGAATTTGCACAGCAATCGCGTTCCGGGGCAGGGTATCCGGCATGATCAGGGGGATCACCATATCGCTGGCACTGCTTCTGAGCGCTCCCGTAGCGGGGGCGAGGGGGGAGAGCGTGCTGCAGCCGGTGCTGAAAAGCACCGCGACAGGGGCTGTTTTGGGAGGGCAGCCTCTGTCGGGACCCCCCATGCCCGCGATCCGACCCACGCCGCGCGACACGTATCTGCCGCGGGCGCGCTGGGACTTCCGGCCCGAGGGGCGGCTCTGGACCCGCACAACGATGCAGGCGCTCAAGGGCCACGGGCGGCCACTGATCGAAACCGTGCCGCGGGATATGGCGGACTGGTGCCCGGCCTATGCCAGCAATTCCGAGGACAAGCGTGCGGCCTTCTGGACCGGCTTCCTGAGCGCGCTGGCCAAGCATGAAAGCACGTGGAAGCCCCGCGCCGTGGGCGGCGGCGGCAAATGGTACGGGCTGACACAAATTCTGCCTGCGACCGCGCGCGGCTACAAATGCCGCGTGGGCACCGGGGCGGCCTTGCGCGACGGTCCGGACAACCTCAGCTGCGCGGTGCGCATCATGGCCACAACGGTGATCCGCGACAACGCGGTGGCCCGCAAGGCCAATGGCAGGCTCGGCGGCGTTGCGGCCGATTGGGGGCCGATGGTGAACGCCAAGAAGCGGCGCGAGATGGCCGGCTGGCTGCGCGACCAGCCCTATTGCCGCCTGATATCGGACGTGAAGCCGCAGCCGCGTCCAAAGGATTTGACGTCGGTCTCCGCCGAAAGCGCCCGGCGCGATTAGCGCCAACGGCTCAGGCCGTCGCGATCTCGGGCGGCTCCGTGATCTCGACCGTGCCACCCGACAAGCTCACCCGCGCGCCGCGCCGCAGCTCTTCCTCAAAGCCGTAGGACAGGATGGCGCGCAGCTGCGCCATGCGCCCGCGGATTGCCGTATGATCGAGCTGCGGGACATTTTCGCGAAGCACCTCGCCGGTACGCTTGCGCAGCAGAAGCATCACCCGCCCATCGGGGTCGTCAAACACCAGGGAGAACGGGCTATGCGGCGTCAACGCGTCGTCCAGCGCCGCCAGCAGGCGGGTCTGGGCAAAGCTGTTGGACGCGCTCGCGCGCAGGATTGTCCGGAAGCTCGCTACGAAACGGTCGACATCGACATATCGCGTGACCTCTTCGTCGTGATGCATTGCATGGGCGGCCACCAGGAAATAGGCGCCGTCGCTCAGGGTGTCCTTGGACAGCTCGGCACAGAGCGCGGCCATCTCGACCGCTTCCTCATCGCCCCCGAACCACCGCTCGAGGCTGTAGAACGCCGCGAGCCGGTAGATGCGCCGGTCGGTCGGATCGAGCTCCACCCAGTCCTCGACCGCGGATTGGAACCGATCATAGCCTTCCGACAGGCCGATATTCATCAGCAGCTGAACCTCCGCCAGGAACGGAGAATTGTAGGCAATCGGGTCGAACCGGGTGACCAGCGCCCGCGCCTGGGCGTAATGGCTGTTGAGCGCGGCCCAGCCTTCTTCGTCGACCCGGTGGGCCCAGTCGCTGCCGCGGGCGGCCCATCCGCAGTCGAGGTGAAGCCGTCCCAGAAGCGCCGCGAGCGCGTAGTTCTCAGGGTTGGCGCGATGGGCCTCTGTGACCGCCTCGAGGACGCTCGCATTGACGGAAAAGGCGATTTCATCGTTACAAAACAGCGGGTTCTCGTAAAAATCAGACACCAACCAGCGCAGCTTGTTCAAGGCGACGCTCAGCGAGGTGATCCCGTTGGGCAATCGCGCGCGCGTCTGGTCCAATTCTTCGAGGAAGGCGGCCATGCCGACCCAATCCTCTTTGTCCAGCAGCGCGGTCACGCGGTCGTGCAGCGCATCCTGCGCGGCCTCATTCGCGGGATCGGTGAAACTGTCGATCACGAGGTTCGCCTCGAGAAACTCCGCCTTGAAGCCCGCGCCCTCGCCTTGGAAGCGGCGCAACAGCGCGGCAGGGAGGCGCTGCAGCGCGCCCAATGCGACAAAGGGCAAGGCCAGCAGGCCAAGCCCCATCCCGGGGAGACTGCGAAAGAATGTGTGCATGTCGGCTCCTTGCGGTCGGTGCGCGCAAGACAGCACGAGAAAAGTGCAAGGAATAAGGCCGGATAGGGGCCTTTTCTACCGCCCGCCGCTCACGTCGATCGAGGTGCCGGTGATGTAGCTCGCACCTTCGCCCATCAGGAAGACGATGGCATGCGCGCACTCCTCGGCCTCGCCCGGGCGCTTCATCGGCACCAGGTGGGCCAGGTCGTCGCAGCGGTCGGGCAGCCCGCCCTTGCCGTGGATTGCCGTCTCAATCAGCCCGGGCCGGATCGCCACGACACGCACGCCGTCGGGGGCGACCTCGTCGGACAGACCCTTGGTGAAAATGTCGATACCGGCCTTGGTGGCCGCGTAGTCCACATATTGCCCCGCCGAGCCCAGCCGCGCCGCCGCCGAGCCGAGATTGACGATCACGCCGCCATCGCCGCCAAAGCTTTTTGACATGCGCAGCACGCCCTGCTGGGCGACCATCATCGCGCCGATCAGATTGACATCGACCATGCGGCGCAGGCGGGCGTAGGACATCTCCTCGACCCGCTGGGGCTTGTCGACGATGCCCGCGTTGTTGACCAGCGCGTCCATCTGCGGGAAGGCCGCGTCGAACTCCTCGAAGATGCGCTCGACATCGCCGGGATCGGCCACATCGCCCTGAAACGTATGGGTTACGGCCCCTTCCTGCTCGCACATCTGGGCCACCAGCTGCGCGCCCTTCAGGTCGGAATTGTAGTGGATGCCCACGTCATAGCCGCTTTTCGAGGCCAGCACGGCGGTGGCGGCCCCGATGCCGGAGCTTGCGCCGGTGATCAGTACGGTTTTGGTCTTGCGGGCCATGGGAGCTCTCCTCGGGTGACGCTGTTTTGTGCCTTCAACCGTGGGAGTTTGGCGGATTTATGGCGGTCGTGCCAGTCGCAGCGCGGACGGGCAGAAAACCGCTCAGATACGGGCCAAAATCTCTTCGGCCAGCGCGCGCACTTCCTTGGCGGCGGGGCCAGAGCGCGCGGCGTCCTCGACACCTTGCCCACGGCCAAGCGCCTCGGCGTAGATCACCCGATTGGCAAGACTTGTCTCGGCCAGACCCGCCTCCATTTCGGCGGCCTTTGTGGCGACTTCCTCGCCCAGCCGCGTGCCTTTGCGGGTGCGGTTGAGCACGAGCATCGCGGGTGTGTCCTCGCGCCGGGCAAGATCCAGAACGCCCTCGGTGGCCCACAGATCAACATGGCTGGAAGCCACGGGAACGATCGTCAAAGCCGCCTTGCGCAGGGCGGGGCGCAAGTCACTGTCGGCCTTGGGCGGCGTGTCGACCAGCACGAGGTCGTAGTCCCCGAGCATCTTGCCGACCTCGTATTCGATGCCCCAGGCCGACGCGGTGGAGAACTCAAGTCCGGGGTCTTCCATCAGCTCGCGCCGGGCCATGAACCAGCGCCCGAGGCTGCCTTGCGGATCGGTGTCGATGATCGCCACGCGCTTGCCCAACCGCGAGAAGGCCACGGCGAGGTTCGCAGTCACGGTCGTCTTGCCGCTGCCGCCCTTCTGCTGGGCGATGGTGATTGCCGTGCCTGCCATGAGAGACTACCCCCGAGTCGCGTGTTGCTGCGATGCAGCATGACACAGGCGCAGCCGGAATGCACGTGCGATGCGCGGCGCAGGCCCCGCTTGCGCGATGTGGGGCCCGCAAGGGATCAGGCGGCGAGAATCCGGTTCACCATCTCCGACAGGTCGGGGCTTAGGCCGGGTGCGGCCTGGATGCGCGTCAGCGCCTCGCGCATCATGCCTTGCCGGTCCGCGTCATAGCGCGGCCAAGTCTCGAACGCGGTCGACATGCGCGCCGCGATCTGCGGGTTCTTGGCGTCGAGCTTGATCAGCCAATCGGCCAACAGGGCGTAGCCCGACCCGCCCGGCTCGTGGAACCCCGCACTGTTGCCCGCCAGCGCGCCAAAGACGGCGCGGAAGCGGTTGGGATTCGCCATGGTGAAGTCGGGATGGGCGGTCAGCTCCGCCGCCTTGGCCGGGGCCGCGGCAAGCTTCGCGTGGCTCACCTGCATGGAAAACCACTTGTCGATCACCAGCCGGTCATCCTTCCACTGCGCGTAGAAGGCCGCGTTCTGCGCCTCGCCCACCTCTGCGCGCAGCAGGCAGCCAAGGGCCGCCAGCTGCTGGGTCATATTGTCGGCACTGGCATATTGCGCCGCCGCCTGCGCGCCGCCGTCGAGCCGGGACAGCATCGCCAGCGCCGCGTTGCCCCAGAAGCGCCGGTCGGCATCCTCGCTGCGCGGGCTGTAGGGGCCGTCGACCTGCATCTCGGCGTAGATTCGCGGCAGCAGGTCCTGCATCGTCTGGCTGATAGCGAGGTTCAGCGTCTGGCCTGTCAGGAAAATTCTGGTCGGGTCGGGGGTTACGCCGCCATCCACCAGCGCCTGCTGGATGTCGTCATTGGAGGGGCCGGAGAAACACATCGCCTTGAAGCCGGGCTCGAGCGTGTCGTCGCGCGCCACCGCCACGAGCGCGTCGAGATAGGCCTGATCGGGTGTCGCATCCTCGGTCACCATGCGCACCATGACGTCGCGCGCCAGCGCCCGGCCCGCTTCCCACTTGTTGAACGGGTCGGTGTCGTGGGCCAGCAGGAAGGCCCGCTCGGCATTGCTCTGGTCGCGCTCAAGGATGATCGGGGCGGAGAAGTTCCGGTTGATCGACGGGACGGGCTTGGCCTCCAGCCCGGTGAAGCGGAACTTGTGGACCTCGTCGGTGACCTCGCAGACCTTGGTGGCGTGGATTTCCTCGCCCGCCTCATTGAGCAGGCCCACAGCGATGGGGATCACCTTGGGGTCCTTGGTGTCCTGGCCCGGTGTGGGCGGGGTCGATTGGATGAAGGTCAGCGTGTAGGTGCCGTCGTGGAAGCTTTCGTCGACCTTCACGCGCGGCGTGCCGGCCTGGCTGTACCACAGCTTGAACTGCGCGAGATCCCGTCCGGTGACGTCCTCGAAGCATTTCAGCCAATCCTCGATGGTGCAGGCCTGCCCGTCATGGCGCGTGAAGTAGAGATCGCAACCCTCGTAATAGTCCGCGTCGCCGATCAACGTCTTGAGCATTCCGATCACCTCGGCGCCCTTCTCATAGACCGTCGCGGTGTAGAAGTTGTTGATCTCGACAAAGCTTTCCGGCCGCACCGGGTGGGCCAGCGGGCCGTTATCCTCGCGGAACTGGCGCGCGCGCAGTTGCAGCACGTCGGAAATGCGCTCCACCGCGTGTCCGCGCGTGTCGCCGGAGAATTGCTGATCTCGGAACACGGTCAGGCCCTCTTTCAGGCACAGCTGGAACCAGTCTCGGCAGGTGATGCGGTTGCCGGTCCAGTTGTGGAAATACTCGTGCGCGATGATCGTCTCGATGCGGTGAAAGTTGCCGTCGGTCGCGGTGTCGGGCGAGGCCAGCACGGCAGCGGAGTTGAAGATGTTGAGCCCCTTGTTTTCCATCGCGCCCATGTTGAAATCGTCCACGGCCACGATGTTGAACAGGTCGAGGTCGTATTCGCGCCCGTAGACCTCCTCGTCCCATGTCATCGATCGCTTCAGCGCGTCCATTCCGAAGGGCGTCTTGTGCAGATCGCCGTCGCGCACATAGATGTTCAGGTCCACCTTGCGGCCCGAACGGGTGGTGAACGTGTCGTGCAGATTGACCAGATCGCCCGCGACGAGCGCGAACAGGTAGGCGGGCTTGGGGTGGGGGTCATGCCACGTCCCGTCGCCCAGATCATTGCCATTGGACAGCTTGACCGGCTCCTCGCCCTCGATCTTGACAGTGAAGACCGCCATCACATCGGGGCGATCCGGGTAGTAGGTGATCTTGCGAAACCCCTCTGCCTCGCACTGGGTGCAATACATGCCGTTCGACATGTAAAGCCCCTCCAGCGCGGTATTGGTGGCCGGGCTGATTTCGACCTCCGCCTCCCATAGGAAGGGCGCATCCGGGGCCTGCGCGGTCAGGCCCAGATCGGTGACCTTGGCGTTGGCGTCCTGCCCGTCGATGCTGGCGCGGATCAGCTTCAACTGCTCGCCATGCAGGTAGAAGGTGGGATCGGCCGCGTCCGGATTCGGGCGGAACGCGATTTTCGAGATCACGCGGGTCTGCGTCGGGTGCAGCTTGAAGACCAGCTCGACGCTGTCCACCAAATGGCTCGGCGGGGTGTAGTCCTTGAGGTAGATCGTCTGCGACGGGGTCGCGGGGCTTGCATCTTTCATTGCGGGTCCTTCGGGGGCGGCGTTGCGGCGGAGCGTAGGCGGGGGGCTGGCGGCCTGCAAGTGCATAGGCGTGACGGTCTGGATCGGGGCGAAAACCGTCTTCGAAGACGGTTTAAACGCGAATTTCAATTCGCGTTTGGAAGGCCGTTTCAACGGCCTTCCCCGCCGCTCTCTTGTCGGCAGAGGATGCGGGCATAGATGAACCCCATGAGCGGCATAACCCTCCTCTGGTTCAAGCGCGACCTGCGCGTCGAAGACCACCCCGCGCTCGCGCGCGCGGCCGAGATCGGTGCGCCCGTGCTGCCGCTCTATGTGGTTGAACCGGAATATTGGGCGCTCGACGATACCTCGGCCCGGCAATGGGCGTTCTGCCGTGAAAGCCTGATCGAATTACGTTCGGCGCTGGCGGGCCTCGGGGCGCCCTTGGTCGTGCGGCAGGGGGACGTGATCGATGTTCTGGCGCGTGCGCATCAGCGCTTCGGCATCGGGCGGATCATCAGTCATGAGGAGACCGGCAACGCCTGGACCTATGCCCGCGATCTGCGCGTCGCAGCATGGGCGCGGGCGGAGGGCATCGCATGGGAAGAGCTGCCGCAATCGGGCGTGGTCCGCAGGCTCAAGGGCCGCGATGGCTGGGCGAAACAGCGCGACCGGTTCATGGGCCAACCTCTGGTGGCCCCAGCTGCGCTGAAGGCAGTGGCGGTCGAGCCCGGGGACATCCCCGATCCCGATCTCGCCCCGGACCCGTGCCCGGATCGCCAACCCGGCGGGCGCTCTAATGCGCTGTCGCTGCTGGGTGGCTTTTTGACTGAGCGAGGCCGGACCTACCGCCGCGACATGTCTTCACCCGTGGCGGGCGAATGGGCCTGCTCGCGGCTCTCGCCGCATCTGGCCTTTGGCACGTTGTCGGGCCGGGAGGCTGAAACGGCGGCCCGCGCCCGCGCGGCGGAGGTCAAAGGCACGCGGGAAGGCTGGGGCGGCTCGGTCAAAAGCTTCCGCTCGCGCCTCGCGTGGCGCGATCACTTTATGCAAAAGCTCGAAGACGAGCCGCGGATCGAGAGCGAATGCCTGCACCGCGCCTATGAGGGCCTGCGCGGCACCGACGCCGCGCGACTCCGCGCGTGGGAGATGGGCGAGACCGGGCTGCCTTTTGTGGACGCCTGCATGCGCTACACCCGGGCAGGCGGTTGGCTGAATTTCCGCATGCGCAGCATGGTCGTGGCCGTGGGCTCGTACCACCTGTGGCTCGACTGGCGCAGCACAGGGCCGATCCTGGCGCGGTATTTCACCGATTACGAGCCGGGTATTCATTGGTCGCAGATGCAGATGCAATCGGGCACGACGGGGATGAACACGGTGCGCATCTATAACCCGGTCAAACAGGGGGGCGATCAGGACCCGGATGGCGTGTTCACACGGGCCTGGGTGCCGGAACTGGCGGAGGTGCCGGATGAGGTCTTGCAAGAGCCGTGGCGCTGGGACGGGGCCGGGCGCATCTTGGGGCGCAGCTACCCCGAGCCGCTCGTTGACGTGAAAGCCGCCGCGAAAGCCGCGCGGGAGCGGGTCTGGGGCGTGCGCAAGGGCGAGGCCTTCCGGGCCGAGGCCGCGCAGATCGTGGAGAAACACGCCAGCCGAAAGGATCGCCAGCGGCGGTTCATACGGGACCCGGAGCCCAAGGCCGAGCGGCAAATGAAGTTGGACCTGTAACATGCCGAAGATGCGCAAGAAATCCGACCTGCCATCGAAAATTTGCGCGCAATGCGGCCTGCCGTTCACGTGGCGCAAGAAATGGGAAAAGGTCTGGGACGAGGTCAAATATTGCTCGGACCGCTGCCGCCGAGAGGCCAAGCGTCAAACCTAGGCGCTGGGTTTTGCAGAGCTGACGCCTCTGACACCATCAAGGTTTCACATAGCCAACTCAATTTCGCCCGCTTCTTCTGACCATCCTCAACCCGAAACCTCGGGAGCCGGGACCATGGAATTCATCACGCGCGCGATCACGGTCTTCAAATACTTAGCGATCGCCTGCTTTGTATGGTTTGCGGGGGCCTTGTTTTTTGGCGATGCAACACATTTCCGGGACCGCTCACAACCTGCGCAGCTGATTGTTCTGGAAGTGCAATCGAAGCGAAGCGTCGGCGGCGCATGGTCGTATCGCCCGGTCCTTGCCCTCGAAACGGCAGCTTCGCCCCGGGAAGAATACGTGGGCAAAAACTGGTGGCTTCATTTCAAACCGCATCAGCCGGGGGATGTCGTTTCCGGGCGCTACGATCCGGACCGGGGCGACATGCGCAGCGACAAGATGCTCACCCGAACGATTTGGAGTGGACGTATCGCCAAGTTGGTTGGTGTCCTGATCGCTCTTCAAGCGGTCCTGATCCTGTTCGGTATCTCGGAAGACCGCATGCCGTTACGGTTGCGACGGAGGTCTGATCGTTGGCGCGGGCTACGCCTCAGTTTCTGATCTGATTGTTTGCGCGGACGGCAGAATTCGAAAGTATTTCCCGGCAGGTTTGTTGCCTATCGGAAACTTTGTTTCTAGGTAGTGTGCCAACGTATACCAGACCGCTGCTTGGGAGACCGCCGCGATGAAAGACCTTGCCCAGAACCGCCTCGACAAACATGGCCTGCAGGTGGATGCCGAACTGGCCGCCTTCATCGAAGAGCAGGCGCTGCCGAGCACTGGCGTCGCAGCAGAAGATTTCTGGAAGGGGCTGTCGGACCTTGCCCACGAGATGGGGCCGAAGAACCAGGCGCTGCTCGACCGCCGCGCCGAGTTGCAGGACCAGATCGATGACTGGCACAAGGCCCGCGCCAACCAGCAGCATGACCACGCCGCCTACAAGGCGTTCCTGCAGGAGATCGGCTATCTGTTGCCGGAGGGCGATGATTTCGAAATCGATACGGCCAATGTCGACGCCGAGATCGCGAAAGTGCCCGGGCCTCAGCTGGTGGTGCCGATCACCAATGCGCGATACGCGCTGAACGCGGCGAATGCCCGCTGGGGCTCGCTCTATGACGGGTTCTACGGCACCGATGCCATGGGCTCGGCCCCGCCGAAAGGTGGCTATGACAAGGGCCGCGGTGCGCGGGTCGTGGCGCGGGCGCGGGTGTTTCTGGACGAGGCCTTCCCGCTGGAGGGCACCAGCCACGCCGACGCGCGGCGCTACTACGTGCATGACGGCGCGCTTCTGGTCGATGACCTGCCGCTGGCGGACCCGTCCAAGTTTGCAGGCTACCGTGGGCACCCCAAGGCGCCCGACGCAGTTTTGTTGAAAAACAACGGGCTGCATGTCGAACTTGTTTTCGATCGCACCCATATGATCGGTTCGCGCGATCAGGCGGGGCTGGCGGATGTGGTGATGGAAAGCGCCGTCTCCGCCATCATGGATTGCGAGGATTCGGTCGCCTGCGTCGATGCCGAGGACAAGGTGCAGGCCTATGGCAACTGGCTGGGCCTGATGCGTGGGGACCTGACCGAGGAGGTCTCCAAGGGCGGCAAGACTTTCACCCGCGCGCTGAACCCGGACCGGGTCTACACGGGGCCTGATGGCGGGGAGCTGTCCGTCAAAGGCCGCGCGCTGATGCTGGTGCGCAATGTGGGCCACCTGATGCGCAACCCCGCGATCCTGACCCGAGATGGAGAAGAGATTTTCGAAGGCCTGATGGATGCTATGGTCACCACGCTGATCGCGATGCATGACCTGGGCAAATCGGAGGGGGCGCGCAACTCCACCCAAGGCTCGGTCTACGTGGTGAAGCCGAAGATGCACGGGCCGGATGAGGTGGCGTTTGCCAACGAGATCTTCTCGAAGGTCGAGAGCGTGCTGGGCCTGCCTGCCAACACCGTGAAGCTGGGAATCATGGATGAAGAGCGCCGCACGACGGTGAACCTGAAACAGTGTATCCGGGCGGCCAAATCGCGTGTCGCGTTCATCAATACCGGCTTTCTGGACCGCACAGGCGACGAGATCCATACCTCGATGGAAGCCGGGCCGTTCTCGCGCAAGGAATTTATCAAGCGCAAGGCCTGGATCGGCGGCTACGAGAACCGCAATGTCGATATTGGCCTCGAATGCGGCCTGTCGGGGCGGGCGCAGATCGGCAAGGGCATGTGGGCCATGCCGGACCTGATGGCCGCGATGATCGAGCAGAAGATCGAGCATCCCAAGGCGGGCGCGAACTGCGCCTGGGTGCCGTCGCCCACGGCGGCAACGCTGCACGCGCTGCATTACCACAAGGTCGATGTCTTCGCGGTGCAGGAGAAACTGCGGGC
Organism: Litoreibacter ponti; assembly: GCF_003054285.1. NCBI lineage: Bacteria > Pseudomonadati > Pseudomonadota > Alphaproteobacteria > Rhodobacterales > Roseobacteraceae > Litoreibacter > Litoreibacter ponti. Next base: position 12,791 of record NZ_QBKS01000002.1, on the reverse strand, counting down.
AGGCGGCAGGCGCGCCCATGTGGAGACGATCCTCGACATTCCGCTGGCGAGCTATCGCATGTGGTCAGAGGACCAGATCATGCGCGAGGTCGAAAACAACGCTCAAGGCATCCTGGGCTACGTGGTGCGCTGGATCGATGCCGGCGTCGGGTGCTCCAAGGTGCCTGACATTAACGATGTGGGGCTGATGGAGGACCGCGCGACGTGCCGGATTTCCAGCCAGGCACTGGCGAACTGGCTGCACCACGGGGTGGTCTCGGAAAAGGCGGTCATGGGGGCCATGCGCAAGATGGCCGAAGTGGTGGATCGCCAGAACGCAGGCGATGCGGGCTACCGGCCCATGGCCCCGGGTTTTGACGGGATCGCCTTTCAGGCGGCCTGCGATCTGGTCTTCAAAGGTCGTGAACAACCGTCGGGCTACACCGAGCCGGTGTTGCATGCCCGGCGTCTTGAGTTGAAAGCAAGCTAGGCCGGGAGAGGGCGCTGCCCTCTCCCGGACCCTCACCCGCCGTATTTTCGGAACAAAGAAGGAGCAGACAGTTGGCAAACGTGTCGTTGAACAAGGCCCGCACGATCGTGCGCAAGGCGCTGGCGAAGGGCCGCGAGATGGAGCTGAAGCCGCTTTCCGTGGTGGTGCTGGACGCGGGCGGGCACGTTCAGGCTTTCGAGCGCGAAGATGGCGCGAGCCCGGGGCGGTTTGACATCGCGAGAGGCAAAGCGTTTGGGGCAGTGATGCTGGGCATGGGCGGGCAAGCGCAGATGACGCGGGCCGAGCAGCAGGCCTATTTCATGAATGCAGTCAATGGCTTGTTCGGCGGCGCGGTCGTGCCGGTGCCGGGCGGCGTTTTGCTGCGCGACAAGAAGGGCGCTGTGATCGGGGCCGTCGGGGTCACGGGCGACACGTCGGACAATGACGCTGAAGCGGCCTTGGCCGGGATCGAAGCCGCCGGGCTGATAGGTGAGGCGTAAGCGCTTTATTCACCTCTTCTGCCTAGAGTTTCAGCATTCGGCGCGTGCGCAGGCAGCCTGTGCATCGGCGCGGCTCGACGGATGCGTGTGTCTGTAGTATTTGAAGGGAAAGCAAAGAGGGTCTTCGAGCATGGCACGGCCTGTCATTGGCATCATTGGCAACCACTACCTGATCAACGATGAATACCCCGCCCATGCGGCGGGCCAGATGAATTGTGAAGCGATCGCCGAAGTGTGCGACGCACTGCCGATGATCATCCCGTCTTGCCCGTCACTTGTGGATATCCCTGCCTTGATGGATGCCTGCGATGGCTTCCTGTTCACGGGCGGGCGGCCAAATGTGCATCCCGAGGAATACGGCGAGGAAGAGACCGAGGCGCATGGAACCTTTGATCGCTCCCGTGACCGCGTCGCTCTGCCCCTGATCCGCGCCTGTGTTGAGGCGGGGCAGCCGATCCTTGGCGTCTGCCGCGGCTTCCAGGAGGTCAACGTGGCGATGGGCGGCACGCTCTATCCCGAGATCCGCGACCTTCCGGGTCGGATGAACCACCGGATGCCGCCCGACGGCACGCTGGAAGAGAAGTTCGAGCTGCGCCACGAAGTGACATTCACCAAAGGTGGGCCGTTCCACCGGCTGATGGGGGCGGAGGTCGTGATGACCAACACGCTCCATGGTCAGGGGATCAAGGATGCGGGCGCCCGGATCGTCATCGACGGGCTCGCCCCGGATGGCACCCCGGAGGCGATTTACATCAAGGATGCGCCGGGCTTTGCGCTGTCTGTCCAGTGGCACCCGGAATACAAGGCGAGCGAAGACCCCGTGTCGCGTCCGCTTTTCGCGGGCTTTGGCGATGCTGCGCGCAGTTGGGCCAAGGGCGAGCGGCCTGCAATTCTGAAGCTCGCCTGAGCCACCTCCAGCGATGCGGTTTTGCCGCGGTCACCGCGCGCGAGTTGTCATTTCTCTTGAACCGGGCGGCGTGATTTGCGATCCGGGCTGCCATGAAACCGCTTTCTGACACTCTCCAGTGGCCTTGCCACGCCTGCTTTCTGAAGGGCTGCCATCGTTGATCGCCTCGCGGTCTGACGACGATCCCCCTTTAAAGACAGTTATGGAGATGGAAGATGAGTATTCCAGCAGATATCGCGCATCTGGTTATTGAAGCGCCTGACTTTGTGGCGCCTGGGTTTTGCGACCGCATCATTGCGCGGGCGACCGCGATCGGGTTCGAGCCCGCCACGATCACATCCGAGCACGGCACCGGGATCGCCCCGGAGATCCGCAACAATGAGCGCGTGATCTTCGATGATCCGGATCTTGCCCGAACGCTGTGGCTGCGGGCAGCGTCACATTTCGCGCAGCCTTTCAAGGGGCAGCGCGCCGTGCGGCTGAACGAGCGTTTTCGTGTCTACCGGTATGGCCCGGGTCAGTTTTTCGATTGGCATCAGGATGGTGTGTTCGAAGACAGCGCCGTGCGGCGCAGCCAGTTTACCATGATGATCTACCTCAATGATGCGTGCGAGGGCGGCGGCACACGGTTTGCCGACATCTTCTCGCCCCACATCTTCAAGGATTTCACAATTGTGCCCGGGGTCGGCAAGGCGCTGTTCTTCCACCACCCGCTGTCCCACCGGGGCGAAGAGATTGTCTCGGGCGAGAAATACGTGCTGCGCACGGATGTGATGTTTGAGGGGCTGAGGACCTAAGCGGTCAGAGCTTCGGAGACCTTGAGCGCCCGCATCTGGTTGCCGTCGACTTTCAGCTTGCCGGACATCACCGCCATGATCGGGTTTTGCGAGCCGTCGAGGATCGCGCGGAACGTGGCTTCGGACGCTTTCAGGGTGACATCTGCGGGGGCCTCGGTGGAGGCTTCTGCCGCGCCGTGCTCGGACAGGATGATTGCGCCTTCGCCCTTGACCAGCAGCTTGGCGGTGCCCTTGATGGCGCCCTTCGCCTTGGTGTTGACGATCTCGATGAAGTTGTCGAAGGACGACATGGCCTGCTTCCCCTGTGGTGTGACGTTGGCGTCAGTTTGGGCGCGCGGTCCGGGCGTGCAACTGCGACGTGGCGTCAAAACCCGTAAAGCGCGGTCGGGTTGTCCACGAGGATCAATCGGCGTGCACTTGGGTCTTCGACGGCCTCGTGGAAGCGGTCCAGAAGCGTGCCCGCGTCGGGCATGGTGGCATCGCCGAGCATGATGAACGGCCAGTCGGAGCCCCAGAGGCAGCGCTCCGGGTTGGCATTTGCCAGCGCCGCGGCGAAGGGCGTGGCGTCGGTGAAGGGCGGCTGAGACACGCGATACGGGGCCGAGAGCTTGGCGTAGGCGTGGCCCTCGGTCAGCAGGTGGCAGAGGGTCTGGAAGCCGGGGTCGTTTGTGCCGAGTGTGAGATCCGGCCAGCCCATGTGATCGACCACGAGGGGGCAGGGCAGGACGCGGATATCATCGGCGATCTCGGGAATGTGGCGATTGGCGGAGGCGAGGATTTGCAGATGCATGTCTCGCGCGGCCAGCGCGGGGGCGAGCGCCTTGGCGCCTTCCCATGTCAGGATGCCGCCATGGATGTAGTTCAGCCGCAGTGCCTTGATGCCCGCATCGGCCAGCGCATCCAGCTCGGACTCGTGCGCGCCGTCGGGCAGCAGAGCCACGCCGCGGGTCGTGGCGGGGCCGAGGCGGCGCATGGCCTCGAGCGTGACAGCATTGTCGGCCCCGTAGAGGATCGAGTGCACGACCACCGTTCGGCTGATGCCGAGCGTGTCCATCTGGGCGCGGTATCGGGCGAGGAAGCCGTCCATGTCGATCCCGGCGGCGGGGTTTTCCACGCGCTTCTCCCAGAGCGGGAATTCGGACGCGGCGGCGAGCATGTGGATATGGCTGTCCACCGCGCCTGCGGGGGCTTTCTGGCGCGGTTGTGTCGCCGTGTTGGGCGGGGCGCTGGTGGGGATCATGGGAGCCTCCGGCGGGAGTATTTTTACCAAAACGAAGCCAAGGCGTGGCCCTCGCTTATCCGTAGGTCTCCAGCATTTCGTTGAGATCGTCCAGCGTGTTGGCCTCTTGCATCGGCTTGTCGTGGCGCCAACGCAGCATGCGCGGGAAGCGCAGGGCGACGCCGGATTTGTGGCGGGGGGAGGCCTGAATGCCCTCGAACGCGATCTCGAACACATGCTCGGGCGTGACCTGGCGGACCGGGCCAAAGCGCTGCAGGGTGTTTTTCTTGACCCAGGCCGTGATCTTGCGAAACTCGGCATCGGTCAGGCCGGAATAGGCTTTGGTGAAGGGCACCAGATCGTTGCCGGACCACACGGCAAAGGTGAAGTCGGTGAACAGACCCGCGCGCCGGCCGGAGCCCGCTTGCGCGTAGATCATCACCGCGTCGATGGTCAGCGGATCGATCTTCCATTTCCACCAATCGCCCTTCTTGCGGCCCGCCAGATAGGGGCTGTCGCCCTTCTTTAGCATCAAGCCTTCCGCCTGATTGTCGCGGGAGGTGGCGCGGATCGCGGCGAGGTCGTCCCATGTCTCAAATGGCAGCTGGGTGGAGAGGCGCAGGGGCGCTTCCTTGGGCAATGTGTCGACCAGTTGGGCGAGCAGCGCGCGGCGGGTGTCGAGCGGCTCTGCCCGCAGGTCGCGGCCGTCATGTTCCAGCAGGTCGTAGGCGTAGAGGATCGCGGGCGCGTCTTTCAGCAGCTTTTTGGGCACGGTCTTGCGGCCGATGCGCTTTTGCAGGGCGTTGAAATTCTGCGGCGTCTCGGAGGCGTGGTCCCAGGCGAGGATTTCGCCGTCAAACACGGTGCCATCGGGGATAAAGTCGGGCGCGGCGGCAAATTCGGGGAAGCGGTCGGTGATCAGCTCCTCGCCGCGCGACCACAGGAACGGCTGGCGGGAGCGGATGATCAGTTGGCCGCGGATGCCGTCCCATTTGCGCTCCGCCCGCCAGTCAGAAGGAGGCCCGAGGGCGTCGAGGTCCTCGAGCTGGTAGGCGAGGTAGAACGGATAGGGCTTGGAGGCGTCGGCCTTGGGATCGTGGGCCTCGATCAGGTCGTGGAAGGTCGTCGTCGCAGGGGTCCAGTCGCCCATCAGGCGGTGGGCCAGCGTGGCCTCTTCGATCTCGGTTGCTTGGGCCAGCGCGCGGGTCATCAGTTTCTGGCTGACACCGATGCGCAGGCCGCCGGTGATCAGCTTGTTGAACAGGAACCGCTCGATCGGGGGCAGGCTGGACCAGGCCGCAACGATGATCGCCTTCTTCTGATCGGGCTCCTGCTGGCCGATATCGCGCACAATCTCGAGCCACTCGGTGAGCGTCTTGTCGCTCTGGCCCGTGGCGGGGGGCAGCACGAGGGCGATGGTCTCGGACAGATCGCCGACGATGGGATAGCTTTCCTCGAAGAGCCAAAGCGGGATGTCGGCCACTTCGGCGGCCCATTCGCGCAACAGCGTCGTGGTGACCCCGCGCTTGGGGCGGCGGCCCGAGAGCAGCGCGATGGTCCAGAGCTTGTCGCTGTCAGTGGCGGTCTGGAAGTAGCCCGCGAGGGCTGTGACCTTGGCGTTGGTCTTGGTGGTCTGATCGAGCGTAGTGAAGAGAGCGGCGAACTCCCTCATGGCAGATGTTTTCTCAGGTAATCGGCCATCATCTTAAGCGAGCGATCGGCCTCGGGCGTCCACCCCGCATCGAGCTGCCACACATGGGGGACGTCCTTGAAGGTCTGGCAGTCCACCTGCGGCAGGCGCTTGGCCAGATCCTCCGCATCGCCTGCCAGCATCTCGCCCTCGGCCCAGTGCAGCGCGGTGGGCGGTGTCTGGCTGAGGTCGGCGCGGGCGGGGGAGACGTTCGGGTCCGCCGGGTCTTGGCCGTCAAGATACATCGCGACCGCGCGCTCGACCCATTGCGCGGGTAGCAGCATGTCCGTCTCGCGAAAGGTTTCGCGGCTCTCGAACCCGCCCGCTAGGTCCGTCGCGGGCGACAGCAAGGCGAGGGCTGCGGGCTGGGGCAGACCTGCGTCGCGTGCGCGCGTCGACAGGTTGAGCGCGAGACAGCCGCCCGCGCTGTCGCCTGCGACGACGATGCGCTCTGCCGGGTAGTGGTCGAGCGCATGCTTGTAGGCCGTCAGGCAATCGTCTGGACCGGCGGGGTAGGGGTGCGCGGGCGCAAGGCGGTAATCGGGCAGCCAGGCCTGCGCATCGATGCCTGCGGCCAACCGCGCGGCGAGCCAGCGATGGGTGAAGCTGGAGCCGATGGTGAAGCCGCCGCCATGGAAATACAAAAGCAGGTTTTTGGCCGTCTCGTTCGGGATCATCCGGCGAATGCGCAGATCTGGCAGGAAGGTGAAGCGCTGCTCGCAGCCGCGCATCGGTCGGATTGTCACCGCGGCGGTGGCCTCGAAGATGCGGTTCAGCGTGGGCTGGTGGGGCACATAGGCCAGTACCGGTTTTTGCACGTAACGGGCGAAGCCGTTAAAGAATTTTTGAGCGGTGGAGGTCATGGGGTCGTCTCCGGTTGGGGCTGGGTCTCTGGCTCTGGGGCGTCGAGGCTTTCGCCCTCATATTCTGTCTCGACCACGGCGGCGTCATAGCCCTGCTCGCCCAGCCAGCGGGAGAATTGTTGCGTGTAGCCATGGGTCACGAAGACCCGCTCGGCCCCGGTGGCCTTGATCGCGGCGTTGAGCCCGTCCCAATCGGCGTGATCGCTCATCACGAAGCCCCGGTCGGCGGCGCGCCTGCGGCGGTGGCCGCGCATGGACATCCAGCCCGAGGCGAAGGCGGTGGATGGTGCATTGGCGCCAACGCCGAAGCGGCGCATCCACGGGCCGCCCATGCCGGACGGGGTCGCGATGACAAGCGCGCCTTTGAGCGCCTTGAGGTCCGTGTCCGGCGTGACGCGGATCGTGTCGGGCAGTGTCAGACCCTGGGCGCGCAGCACCTCGTTGGTGTTCTCGATCGCGCCGTGGGTCAGGATCGGGCCGATGGAGGCGTCGACCGAGGCGAGAATGCGCTGGGCCTTGCCGAGCGCGTAGGCGCCCAGCACGCTGAAGCGGCCCGCGGCGCGGTTGGCCTGCCACCACTGGTTTATCTGATCGGTGACGGTCTTCTGCGTGTCCCAGGTGAAGACCGGCAGGCCAAACGTGCTTTCGGTGATGAAGGCGTGGCATTTGATGGTCTCGAACGGCTCCGAGAAGCCATCATCGACGGTTTTGTAATCGCCCGAGGCGACCCAGACCTCGCCCGCGACCTCGACCCGAATTTGCGCGGAGCCCGGCACGTGACCGGCAGGGTGGAAGGAGACGCTCGCATCGCCGATCTGGCGGGTCTCGCCGTAGCGGATGGTTTCGAGGGAGATGTCGCCCAGGCGGTGGCGCATTACCGGGGCGGCGGGCTCGGTGGCGAGGTAGCGCCGGTGGCCCCAGCGGGCGTGGTCGGCATGGCCGTGCGTGATCAAGGCGCGCTCCACCGGCCGCCAGGGGTCGATGTAGAAATCACCTGCGGGGCAGTAGATGCCTTCGGATTTGAATTCGAGAACCATGGCTTTCAACCTAGCAGCGTGGCGTTTGGTTGCCAGTGTCGGCTTTTCCCGTATTTATGGAACAAAGAAAGACAGGGGAGGGCAGAGGCCCATGGGGTTTTCTACATTGCGGACGCGGATGCTGGCGGGCGAGCAGCTGCTGGGCACGTTCATCAAGACGCCATCGGTGGAAATGATCGAGGTGCTGGCAAAATCTGGCCTGGATTTTGGCTGTCTGGATGCGGAGCACGCGCCGTTTGACCGGATGCGGCTCGATGCCTGTCTGGCGGTGGCCCGCGCGCTGGATTTCCCGATGCTGGTGCGGGTGCCGTCTGGCGGGGCGGATGACATCTTGAAAGTGATGGATGCGGGGGCTCTGGGGATCGTGGTGCCCCATGTGGATTCTGTCGAGAAGGCGCGAGCGATTGCGAAGGCGGCCCGGTTCGGGCGCGGTGGGCGCGGCTTTGCCGGCTCGACCCGCTGGGCGGGCTACGCGACGCGGCCGATGGGGGAGATCCTGGACCAGTCGCAGGCTGAGACGCTGGTGATTGCGCAGATCGAAGAGCCGGAAGGGGTCGAGGCGATTGAGGGCATTGTCGGCGCCGAGGGCGTGGACGGCGTCTTCATCGGGCCCGCCGACCTGAGCGTGGCCTATGGCCACCGCTCGGTCGACAATGACGACCTGCGCGCGGCAATGGCGACGGTGGGCGAGGCCGCCCGTGCGGCAGGCAAAGCCTATGTCACCTGGGTGCCGAATGCCGAGGTCGCGCAGGACTGGACGCGCTTCGGGTTTACCGTGTTCGTCATGGGGTCGGAACATGCGTGGATGCTGGCGGGCGCGCGTGCGGCGGTGGCGAGCATGCGAGACGCCTGAGGTCTCGCCATGCGCGTGCCGCATGGCAGCATTTCGCCATTGTCTGATGTCGTGGCCGGGGGCGGAGCCTAGATATGTCTCAAGCGAACAGAGACATTCAGGAGATGCCCGATGAAGATGAAGACCGACACTCAAGACGCCATTATGATTGACACTTTCGCCATTGAGCGCGAAGCCCGTGCCCTGCGGGCCGAGGCGATGCGTGCGATGGCCGCCAACCTGCGGGGATGGCTGTCCGAGAAGCTGTCCGGCGGTGCTGCGGTTTCCGGCAAGACCGCCTGAGACCAGCCCAACCCGGCGCGTCACAGCGCCCGTCAAAGCCCCGGTATCGCCCTTAAAGCGGTCCGGGGTTTTCTCATTTTGGCCTCATTTCGGGAGCAGACGTTAACCAATTCTGAAGTCGTGGAGTCCGGGAGCCGGGCCTGCGGGAAAGGTTGACGATATGAAACTGATCAAGATGATTGCCGCCCTTGGACTGGCCGCTGGACTGAGCGCCTGCGCCGGTGCCCCGATCTCCAACAGCGAGACTGTGACCCGGAGCGCGCCGAGCACGGCGACGCCCGATGTGGCACCCGTTCTGACCGCCCAGAGCGCCGACTGGCAGCTCAAGGACGTGCGTGTGCGCGTATCGGGCAAGCTGAGCGTCTCTGAGGCGAACATGTACTACCCGGTGGCCGACATCGTGTGGCGCGGCGACCCTTACGGCGAGCGCCGTGCGCAGGTAGCCAAGATCCTCGATGATGGCATGACCGCCGGGCTGCGCCACCTCAAAGGACCGCGCCCCGTCTATTTCGACATCGAGCTGCACCGCTTTCACTCGCTGACCGAGAAAGCCCGCGCGGTGACCGGCGGCGTGCATAACATCATCTACACGCTGACCGTGATCGATGCGGCCACCGGCCAGGCGCTTCATGGCCCGATCCGCATGGAGGTCGACCTGAAAGCCTATGGCGGCCAGCGCGCGCTGATTGCCGAGCGTCAGGGCCTGACCCAGAAGGTGCGCATCCAGAGCCATCTGGCGGGCACGATGCGCAAGAATTTCCATGGCGGCCAGCCGGTGCAGGTCGTGACCCGCCCGGCGCTGGAAGCCGAGGATGTCTATACCGGCGGGTAAGGCTTTCGCCCGACATCAAGAGAGATTAGAGGGGGAGGCATGAGTGCCTCCCCTTTTTCCGTCCCGCCCTATCCCGTCGTCCGCCTGAAGCCCAAGGCCAACACCGCCGCGTTGAACGCGGGCGCGCCTTGGGTCTATGCCGACGAGCTTGTCACCGACCGCCGCACGCGGCGCTTGCCGCCCGGCTCGCTCGCCGTGCTGGAAGACGCCGGGCGCACGCCCATGGCGCTGGTGACGGTAAACCCCGAGAGCAAGATCATTGCCCGCGTGATGGATCGTGACCCCGGTGCCGTGCCGGATGCGGACTGGCTGCGGGCGCGGATTGAGCGGGCGCTATCGCTGCGTTCGCGGCTTTATGCAGAGCCGTTCTACCGGCTGGTGCATGCGGAGGCCGACGGGTTGCCCGGCGTCATCATCGACCGCTTTGGCGACACGCTGGTGATGCAGCCCAACGCGGCATGGGCCGAGCAGGCCAGCGAGACGCTGGCAGATATCCTTTGCGAGGTGACTGGGGCGTCTTGTGTGATCAAGAACGCCTCTGGCCGGGCGCGGGGGCTGGAAGGGCTCGACGATGTCTCGTCGGTTATGCGAGGCGAGATGCCCGGGCCGATAGAGGTACCGATGAACGGCGCGACCTACATCGCGGATGTCGAAGGCGGCCAGAAGACGGGGCTGTTCTATGACCAGCGCGACAACCATGCCTTTGCCGCCAAGCTGTCCGAAGGCGCGCGGGTGCTGGATGTATTTTCCCATGTGGGGGGCTTCTCGCTCGCCGCTTTGGCGGCGGGGGCCGCGTCTGGCGTGGCGGTCGACGGATCGGAAGCCGCGCTGGCGCTGGCGGAGCAAGGGGCGCAGGCTTCTGGCCTTGCAGACCGGTTCGAGACCCGCAAGGGCGACGCGTTCAAGGTGATGGAGGCATTGATCGCGGAAGGCGCGCAGTTTGACGTGGTCGTGGCCGACCCGCCCGCCTTTGCGCCCAACAAGCAAGCGCTGGCGAACGGGCTGACCGCCTATGCGCGCGTGGCCTCGCTGGCCTCGAAGCTGGTGGCGCCGGGCGGGTATCTGGTGCTGTGTTCGTGTTCGCACGCGGCGGATGTGACGAAGTTCCGCCAAGCGTCGCTGCGTGGGATCGCCCGGGCCGAACGGGCGGCGCAGCTTTTGCACACGGGCGCGGCGGGGCCGGATCACCCGATGCACCCGGCCTTGGCAGAGAGCGGCTATCTGAAGTCGCTGTTCTTCCGGCTGGACTGATGCGCGCGCTGCTCGACGCCTGCGTGCTCTATCCGACGGTGTTGCGCGAAGTTCTGATGGGATGCGCAGGCGAGGGGCTGTTCGAGCCGCTCTGGTCCGAGCGTATTTTGGAGGAATGGGCGCGGGCGACGGTCAAGCTGGGTCCCGGGGCCGAGGCAATTGCGCGCGGCGAGGTGGCGATGCTGAAGGCGCGCTGGCCCGGCGCATCGATCACCCCTCGGGCGGGTGACCTCGCGCGGCTGCATTTGCCGGATGAGGACGACATTCATGTGCTGGCTTCCGCGATTGCGGGCTCGGCGGATGTGCTGGTGACGTTGAACGCGCGGGACTTTCCGCAAAGCACCTTGCGGTTTGAGGGGGTCGAACGGGTCAGCCCGGACGGATTCTTGATGGATATGTGGATGGGCGCGCCGGAGCCGGTCTCGAACGTCGTGCACCGCGTGCATCAAGTGGCCTGCGAAATGTCCGGCGAGGACCTGCCGCTGCGCGGATTGATGAAACGGGCGAAACTGCCGCGCTTGGGCAAGGCGCTGAGCTAGCGTAGCTTCAGATCATCGGGGTGGTATTCGTGCCGCCCGGTCTCGGACGGCTGCTGGATTTTCAGCGCCCAGTACGTGCGGACATCCTCAAGGCTGGCCTCCGGATGGGCGGCCAGAAAGTCGCGCGTGTATTGGTTGAACTGGTTGTGGTGGGCGATCTGGCTTTGAAAGTTCGGGTCGGCCTCGCGCGTTTTCATCGCGCGGTACTCGGCGCAGGCATCGGCGAGGGTCAAACCGACATTGGCCTTCATCCAGGCCATGAATTCGATGTTGAACTTGAAGCTGTCGCCCAGCTGCGACTTGAAGAAGCGGCGCACGTTCTGGCTGTTGCGGTAGCTGTCGGTGATGATCGTCTCGGGCGAGAGCGGCGCTGAATGCCAGTCGAACTTGGACTTTGGTTTGGGCGTGGCGGGCGCTGCCACCTCACCGGTATCTAGGAATTGCGCGATCCGATCGAGGATGTCGAACTTGCCGCCGGTGCTTTTCAGCTTCAGCCGCTTGGCGTGGGCGACCAGCTCCTCCTTGCGCCAATACCAGCGGCGCAGCTCGGCACCCGTGGTCAGCGTCGTGATGTCGGGCCGTGCCTCACTCAACTCACGGTGCCCCATTTCGCCTCGTTCGCTTCAATGGCTGCGATGCGGTCGGGGGTCTTTGGATGGCTCATCAACCAGGCGGGTGCCCCCGCGCCCATGGAGCCAGTGAGTTTGTCGAGCTTGGTGAAGAGCGACTTCTGCGGCCCTGTTCCGATGCCCGCCTTGGTTAGCAGGGCGGAAGCATAGGCGTCGGCCTCGTACTCGTCGCGGCGCGACAGGCGGGCGGCAAGCATAGAGGTCAGAATGTTGGCAAGCCAGACGCCCGCGAACGGGATCAGCCGCCCCAGCACCGAGGCCAGTGCAACTCGGATCGCGTTTTGGCCGGAGAAATCGATCATGCGGCGGCGCGCGTGGCCGAGGGCAACGTGGCCCAGCTCGTGTGCGATGACAGATGCCATTTCCTGCGCCGTGACGTCGCCTGCACGGTATTTGTTGTAGAAGCCGCGCGTGATGAAGATGCGCCCGTCGGGGGCGGCCAGACCGTTGATCGGGTCGATCTCGTAGATATGCACCTTGATCTGCGGCAGATTGAGGGCTGCGGCCATATCGCGGTTCAACCGCTCGAGATCGGGATCGGCAAGCCGCGTGGACTGCGCGTCGAGCGCCCGCTTGGTGTTCCAGGCGGAGAATTTATACATCACCCACGCATAGACAATGGCGAGCAGGAAGGGGGAGAGCTTCAGCATAGTCTGGATATGGGGCCGTGCGGCGGGGGCGGCAAGTCTCACGGTCGACTGACGTGTATTCACGGGGTCGTGAGGTTGCGGACCTTTTTGCGGGGCGCGGCGGTTGGGTGGGCAGATGACGGCGGGCGAGAGGCCTGCCGCAAACCCCAAAACAGGCGGCCGAGCCGCCAGAAGCAGAAAAGAGAGTACACATTATGAAAACCCTGATGACCGCAGCCGTTGCCCTGACCCTTGCCGCCCCCGCGGCAGCCCAGGTGGAGAACGCCGAGCGCT